>CADCTN010000208.1 GCA_902805535.1 uncultured Blastococcus sp.
GGGAGACGTCGAAGGTGCCGCCACCGAGGTCGAAGACGAGGATCGTCTGCTCGGTCTCGCCCTTGTCCAGGCCGTAGGCCAGCGCGGCCGCGGTCGGCTCGTTGACGATGCGCAGGACGTTGAGCCCGGCGATCTCACCGGCCTCCTTGGTGGCCTGCCGCTGGGCGTCCTCGAAGTAGGCAGGGACGGTGATGACGGCGTCGGTGACCGGCTCGCCCAGGTAGGTCTCGGCGTCCCGCTTGAGCTTCTGCAGGATGCGCGCGGAGATCTCCTGCGGCGTGTACTTCTTGCCGTCGATCTCCTCGGTCGCCCAGGTGGTGCCCATGTGCCGCTTCACGGAGCGGATGGTGCGGTCGACGTTGGTGACCGCCTGGTTCTTGGCCGACTGACCGACGAGGACCTCGCCGTTCTTGGCGAAGGCGACGACGGACGGGGTGGTGCGCGAGCCCTCGGAGTTCGCGATGACCGTCGGCTCGCCGCCCTCCAGGACGGTGACGACGGAGTTGGTGGTGCCGAGGTCGATGCCGACCGCTCGAGCCATGGGGATGGCCTCTCTTCCGTTCGGGTGCGGGTGGTGCAGGGTCTGGTGGAAGCCGCGGAACCCGCCTTGCGCGTGGTCCACTCAACTTTCCTGCCCACGATAACGGCAGGTGGGTGGGCGGTGTTCCCGCGGGGGCCACGTCGCCTCGCGGTGCGCCCCACGGGTACCGCGGTGTGGTGGCGCCGCCCGCGCTGTGCGGCGGTACCCGCGACCACGGTGCGGTCCTCGCCCAGTCGTCCACAGGGCCGATCCCTGACCGCCGGCGTTGCTCGCAGACTTCCCCCGGTGCACCCGCTCCTCCGCGCCGCCGCCGAGCGCTCCGCCGGGGTCTTCACGGCCGCCGACGCCGCGCGCGCCGGGTACGCCCACCCCGAGATCCGGCACCTGCTGTCGTCCGGCCGCTGGCGCCGCCTGCGTCGCGGGGTCTACGTCGCCGCCGAGGACCTCGCCCGCGCCGAGGAGGGCGGCCGCCGCTTCCAGCTCGACTGCCTCTCCGTGCTGCTGGCGCTCGACCGGCCGGGCGCCGCGCTGAGCCACGGTTCCGCGGCCCGCCTCACGGGCCTGCCCTCGCGCACCCCGGACGACGCCGGCGTGCGGCTCACCGATCCGGAGCACAACCGCCGCGGTCGCGGGTTCCGCATGACGCGCGCACCGCTCGACCCCGGCGAGATCAGGACGCTGGGGGCGTTCCGGATCACCTCACCGGCACGCACGCTGGTCGACGTCGCCCGCGAGCGCCCGCTGGAGGACGCCGTCGTCGCGATGGACGCCGGGCTGCTGGCCGGGAAGGTGCGGTTCGACGAGCTCGCGGCGGCTGTGGACCGCGCGCGCCGATGGCCGGGTGGCCCCCGGGCGGCGCGGGCCCTGTCGCTGGCCGACGGTCGGGCCGAGTCCCCACTGGAGACGCGTGGCCGGCTGCGCCTGGTCGGCGCGGGCCTGCCGGCACCGGAGCTGCAGGTGGAGATCCGCACGCGGGGCCGCCTGGTCGCCGTCGTCGACGCCTGGTTCGACGACGCCGCCGTCGCCGTGGAGTTCGACGGGCGGGTGAAGTACACCGATCCCTGGCGCGGGCGGGACGCCGCGCAGGTGCTGTGGGAGGAGAAGCGGCGCGAGGACGAGCTGCGCGCGCTCGACATCGGCATCGTGCGGATCACCGACGGCGACCTCGGGGAACGCTGGCCGCGCGTCGAGGAGCCGCTTCGGCAGCTGCTGGGGCGCCGGGGGCCGGTGGACCGCCGGTTCAGCGCCACCCCACGCCGTGACGGCGTCTGGCGCGTGAGCTGACGCCGCCGCCCACCCCGTCGTGGTGGCCGGTACCGCGTTGCATCGCGGTACCGGCCACCACCCGGCGGCTGCGGTCAGTCGACGGGGGCAGGCGGGAAGGTGGGCAGCGGCACCTCGGGGCGGGGCCGGGCTGCGTCGCACACCGCCGGCCGGCCGTCGATGCCCTGTCCGGCGCCGGCGAGCTCGTAGTCCTGCGGGAAGGACCACGAGACCGGCCCGCCGTCGGCCGCCTGCGGGTGCTCCAGTACGCGCCGGCATCCGTCGGCCCACCACTCCTGCAGTCCCACCGTCAGGGGGCGCCCGTCCTGGTCGTAGAGCAGCACCCCCTCCAGCGGCGTGCCGTCGGCCGAGTACGGGAAGACGTCGGTCACCGGGCCGTACCGGGAGAGCAGCGGGTACTCACTGGCCATCTGCGGGGACATGGGGGCTCCGGCGCCCAGGTATGCCCCACGCGAGACCTGCGACCTGTCCCACGCGACGAATGTGGCCAACAACAGGAGGATCCCGAACGCCGCGACGAGAAGCTCCAACGGCCGGGGCAGCCGCCGGCGGCCCAACGCCACGGATGCGGCGACCGCCACGAGGACGAGGAGGGCGCCCAGGAGGTGGTTGTCCAGGGGTGCGGGCACAGGGAAGTCACTGACCCCATCGAACGCGTGCAGACACGGCAGCAGGACCACCAGGTAACCCCGGGCCACCCACCACGCCGGCCGCAGGTCGCCCAGCAGGCGACCGGTCTCCCGGGTTGCGGGCAACGCACGCCAGGACGCCGCCGTCGCCCGCACGCGCTCCACCAGCCCGACGGACGACGATGCGGCGCCGCCACGACTCGCGGGCAGGCCGGCGGCGGCGCGCAGGTCGGCGGCGTAGGCGGCGGGCTGCCCGAGCCGGACGGACAGCGGCCGGTCGTCGTCCTCCCCGGCCAGCGCCTCGAGGTGCTGGGCGAGGTCCTCCAGCAGCGCACCGCGGTCGTCGCCGGGCAGGTCCGCCAGCTCCTGCTCGACGGCGGCCAGGTACTCCTGGGCCTCCGCCACGGCGGGCCGCACCGAAGGCGCGCTCACGCCGCCGCCCCCGTCCCGGCCAGGAGCTCGTCGACGGTGTCGGCGAACGTCCTCCACGTCTTGGTCGAGTCCTCCAGCACCGAACGCCCCCTGTCGTTGATCGCGTAGTACTTGCGATGCGGGCCCTCGTCGCTCGGGACGACGTAGGACGTGAGCGCGCCGGCCTGGTAGAGCCGCCGCAACGTGCCGTAGACCGAGGCGTCACCGACGTCCTCGAGGCCGGCGCCCCGGAGCCGCCGGACGACGTCGTAGCCGTAGCCGTCGGCGTCGCGCACGACGGCCAGCACCGCGACGTCGAGCACCCCCTTGAGCAGCTGACTGGCGTCCACCGCACCTCCCTCCCCTGCCCGCTGTAGCGGAGTGGACGGTAGTGCGGTTGGCGCGGTACCGCGGACAGGCGGCAACCACCGGCGTGTCGCGGGCCACCGAGGCGTCGACCGCAGGAACGGTCCGCGTCGCACTGTCCGGACCGCGGCTCCCAGCTCCCGCGCGTCACGGCTGAGCGGCGACGCGGGTTACCCGCGAGTAGTGCCGGAGCGCGGCAGCTATCGTGCGACGCAGTGCGGGCAGCGGTGCGCGCCTGCGGGGAAGAGGAGATCCATGACCGGCCCGTTGCAGATCGTCCTGGGCACGATCAGCGTCCTGGTCCTGATCGTCTCGTCGGTGCTGGCCTACCGGGCCGTCCGGGCGATGGTGCGCATCATCGGCACCGGGCAGCCCGACGGCACCCGTTTCGGCCCGGTGAAGAACCGGCTGAAGGTGCTGGCCATCGAGTCGTTCGGCCACACCCGGATGCTCAAGTGGTCGGCCATCGGGGCGGCCCACTGGTTCGTCTTCGTCGGCTTCTACGGCCTGTTCCTCACCCTGGTCGAGGCATTCGGCGAGGTGTGGAACCCGGCCTTCCACCTGCCGCTGATCGGCGAGTGGTTCCTGTGGAACCTCTTCGCCGACATCATCGGCGCGGGCACCATCCTGGGGATCCTCTACCTGATCTACCGGCGCCAGAAGGATCACCCCCGGCGCCAGGGCCGCTCGAGCCGCTTCGCCGGCAGCAACGAGGGGCGCGGCTACTTCGTCGAGGCCGTCGTCCTCACCGTCGGCACGTGCATCCTGCTGATCCGCGCGCTCAAGGTGTCCAGCGACCTGACCGACGCGCCCGCCTGGTCGCACCCCGTCTCCGGCGCCCTGGCGACCGTGCTGCCCGACAGCCCCGACCTGCTGACGGTCGTCGCGTTCGTCAAGATCGTGGTGAGCCTCGCCTGGCTGGTCGTGATCAGCCGGATCCTCAACATGGGTGTCGCCTGGCACCGGTTCAGCGCCTTCTTCAACATCTACTTCAAGCGCAACGACGACGGCACCGTCGCGCTCGGCCCGCTGCCGGCCATGACCAGCGGCGGCAAGCCGATCGACTTCGAGGATCCGGGCGAGGACGACGTCTTCGGTCGCGGGAAGATCGAGGACTTCACCTGGAAGGGGATGCTGGACTTCAGCACCTGCACGGAGTGCGGTCGTTGCCAGAGCCAGTGCCCGGCCTGGAACACCGGCAAGCCGCTCAGCCCCAAGATGGTGATCATGGATCTTCGCGATCACCTCTACGCGAAGGCCCCCTACCTGCTCGGTGAGCGGACCGCGTCGGAGACGGCGCCGGACTACGACATCCTCGCGCCGTCCGACGAGCAGGTCTGGGCGTCGGGTTACGCCCGCATCGAGGGCACCAACGACGCCCAGGCGCACCGCCCGCTGGTCGGCACCCTCGAGGAGGGCGGGGTCATCGACCCCGACGTCCTGTGGAGCTGCACCAGCTGCGGCGCCTGCGTCGAGCAGTGCCCGGTCGACATCGAGCACGTCGACCACATCATGGACATGCGCCGGTACCAGGTGCTGATCGAGTCCAACTTCCCGTCCGAGGCCGGCGTGATGCTGCGGAACATCGAGAACCGCGGCAACCCGTGGGGCATGCAGCCCAGCGCGCGCAACGACTGGATCAAGGAACTCGACTTCGAGGTGAAGGTCGCCGACGGCCCGCTCGACTACGACGTCGAGTACCTGTTCTGGGTCGGTTGCGCCGGCGCCGTCGACGACCGCGCGAAGAAGGTCACCAAGGCCGTAGCCGAGCTGCTGAACATCGCCGGCGTGCAGTTCGCCGTCCTCGGGGACGGCGAGAGTTGCTCGGGGGACCCGGCCCGGCGGCTGGGGAACGAGTTCGTCTTCCAGATGCAGGCGCAGCAGAACATCGAGGTGCTCGACGGCGTCTTCGAGGGCCGCGTGCCGGGCATGCGCAAGATCGTCGCCACCTGCCCGCACTGCTTCAACTCGCTGGGCCGGGAGTACCCGCAGCTCGGCGGCGAGTACGAGGTCGTGCACCACACGCAGCTGCTCGGCCAGCTGATCGAGGACGGCCGGCTCACCCCGGTCACGCCGATCGACCGCAAGGTGACCTACCACGACCCGTGCTTCCTGGGCCGGCACAACAAGGTCTACACGCCCCCGCGGGAGATCCTCGACTCCGTCCAGGGCCTCTCCACCCAGGAGATGCACCGCTGCAAGGACCGCGGCTTCTGCTGCGGCGCCGGCGGCGCGCGCATGTGGATGGAGGAGAAGATCGGCAAGCGCATCAACATGGAGCGCACCGAGGAGGCCCTCGAGCTCGACCCCGACGTCATCTCCACGGCGTGCCCGTTCTGCATCACGATGCTGAGCGACGCGCTGACGTCGAAGAAGCAGAGCGGCGAGGCCGGCGAGCACGTCGAGGTCCTCGACGTCAGCCAGATCCTGCTGCGCTCGATGACGCCGGTCGGCGTGGGGGCCCAGGGGGCGGAGTCCGGTCCGGACGTCGGCACCAAGGCCGGCCCCGACCCGGTGGGCGAGGGCTCGCCGGCCACGGAGCACGGCCCGCAGGCCTGACCGCCCGCACCGCGTCGTCACCGGTGGGGAACGATCCACCGGTGACGCGCAGCGGCCCCAGCAGTACCCCAGCCGGCAGCCGTCGGGGTCTCGGCCTCATCGCCGTCGCCATCGTGCTGACGGCGCTCAACCTGCGGACGGCGGTCACCAGCGTCGGCCCCGTGCTGGAGGAGATCGAGCGCGGCCTGGGCATCTCCAGCAGCCTGGCCGGCGTCATCACCACCATGCCGGTGCTCTGCTTCGCGCTCATCGGGTTCACCGGACCCGCCCTGTCGGCCCGCTACCGCGACTCGCACGTGCTCGCCGGTGCCCTCCTGGCCATGACCGCGGGCCTCGCCCTCCGCAGCCTGGCCAACGCCTTCCCCGCCTTCCTCGTCGGCACCGCGCTGGCCATGGCCGGCGGGGCGCTGGGCAACGTCATGCTGCCGGGCCTGGTGAAGCGGCACTTCCCGGGGCGGGCCGGCCCGATGGTGGGCGCGTACAGCACCGCGATGGGCCTGGGCGCGACCCTCGCCGCCGTGGCCTCGCAGCCCGTCGCGGACGTCGCCGGCGCCGGCGACGGGTGGCGCTGGGCGCTCGTGGTCTGGGCGCTGCCGGCACTGATCGCGGCCGGCGTCTGGCTCGCCGTCCCGGCCCGGCCCGGTGTCTCCCGCGGTGGCCACACGACGGTCCGGATGCGGGCGCTGGTGCACAGCCCGACGGCGATGGCGATCACCGTCTTCTTCGGCGTCCAGGCGCTCCAGGCCTACGTCGTCATCGGGTGGTCCGCGCAGTACCTGCGCGACTCCGGGATCGACGCGGCCACGGCGGGCCTCCTGCTGGGCCTGAACTCCGTCGTCGGCCTGCCGCTGAGCGCGGTCATCCCCTCCCTCACCGTCCGGCCGCGGCTGCAGCGCCCGCTGCTGCTGGTCTTCATCGCCGCCTACGTGGCCGGCTGGGGAGGACTCTGGACCGCGCCGACCACCACGCCGTGGCTGTGGATGACCCTCATCGCGATCGGCATGAGCACCTTCTCGTTGGTGCTGACGCTCATCGGCCTGCGGGCCCGGACACCGGAGACCGTGGCCGCCCTCTCCACGGTCAGCCAGAGCTGGGGCTACGTCATCGCCGGCACGGGCCCGCTGCTGGTGGGCGTGCTGCGCGGGGCGACCGGCAGCTACGACGGCATGTTCGTCATCGTGCTCGCCGGCGTCGCCGTGCTCGCCGTCGCCGGCTGGATCGCCACCCGGCAGGTGTTCGTCGACGACGAGGTGGAACGGTCCGTTCCGGGCTGGTCGCCGGCCGGGCGGTGCACCGGGGTGCTCGAGACCGCCGGAGTCGAGGTGCCGGCCAGCACGGTCAAGGGCGCCGACCGCTAGGGGCGCCGTGTCTCCGCGCGGGTGAAGTTCCGGTAGGACCGGGACGGCGTCGGGCCGCGCTGGTCCTGGTAGCGGGACCCGTACACCGCCGAGCCGTACGGGTGCTCCGACGGACTGGTCAGCCGGAACAGGCACAGCTGCCCGATCTTCATGCCGGGCCACAGCGTGATCGGCAGGTTCGCCACGTTGGAGAGCTCCAGCGTGATGTGCCCGGAGAAGCCGGGGTCGACGAAGCCGGCGGTGGAGTGGGTCAGGAGCCCCAGCCGGCCGAGGGAGGACTTCCCCTCCAGGCGCGCGGCCAGGTCGTCGGGGATGGACACGACCTCCAGCGTCGAGCCCAGGACGAACTCCCCCGGGTGCAGCACGAACGGCTCGTCGCCCTCGGGCTCCACCAGCGTCGTCAGGTCGTCCTGCTGCTTCGCGGGGTCGATGTGGGTGTAGCGCGCGTTGTTGAACACGCGGAAGAACCGGTCCAGCCGCACGTCGATGCTCGAGGGCTGGACCAGCCCCGCGTCGTAGGGCTCGATGCCGAGGCGACCCTCGGCGATCGAGGCCGTGATGTCCCGGTCGCTCAGCAGCATGGCGCGGAGTCTAGGGACCGCCCTGCCGAGCCCTCCGGCGAACCCGCACGTCGGGGTGCTCGACCGCCGGGGCGACGTGGGACCGGTCAGGCCCCGACGTAGTCGGCGAGGTGCCGGCCGGTGAGGGTGGACCGGGCGGCCACCAGGTCGGCCGGGGTGCCCTCGAAGACGATCCGCCCGCCGTCGTGCCCCGCGCCGGGCCCGAGGTCGATGATCCAGTCGGCGTGCGCCATGACGGCCTGGTGGTGCTCGATGACGACGACCGACCTGCCACGGTCGACCAGCCGGTCGAGGAGGCCCAGCAGGTTCTCGACGTCGGCGAGGTGCAGGCCGGTGGTCGGCTCGTCGAGGACGTAGACCGTGGTGGCACCCGGGGCCCCCTTCTCCGCCATCTGCGCGGCCAGCTTGAGCCGCTGCCGCTCGCCGCCGGACAGCGTGGTGAGCGGCTGGCCGAGGGTGAGGTAGCCGAGGCCGACGTCGGCCAGCCGGTCGAGGACCGCGTGCGCGGCCGGCGTGCGCGCGTCGCCCGCACCGAAGAACTCCTCGGCCTCGGTCACCGACATCGCGAGCACCTCGGCGATGTTGCGGCCGCCCAGCGTGTACTCGAGCACCGATGCCTGGAACCGCTTCCCCTCGCACTCCTCGCACGGTGACTCGACGGTGGCCATGACCCCGAGCTCGGTGTAGACGACGCCGGCGCCGTTGCACGTGGGGCAGGCGCCCTCGGAGTTGGAGCTGAAGAGCGCCGGCTTCACGCCGTTGGCCTTGGCGAACGCCTTGCGGATGGGCTCCAGCAGACCGCTGTAGGTCGCGGGGTTGCTCCGCCGCGAGCCGCGGATCGCCCCCTGGTCGACGACCACCACGCCGTCGCGGCCGGCCACCGAACCCGAGATCAGCGAGCTCTTGCCCGAGCCCGCCACGCCCGTGAGGACGCAGAGGACGCCGAGGGGGATGTCGACGTCGACGTCGCGGAGGTTGTGCGTCGACGCGCCGCGGACCTCCAGCGCACCCGACGGCGTCCGCACCGACTCCTTCACGGCCACCCGGTCGTCGAGGTGGCGCCCGGTGACGGTGTCGCTGCCGCGCAGCCCCGCCACGGTGCCCTCGAAGCAGACGGCGCCGCCTCCGGTGCCGGCCCCGGGCCCCAGGTCGACCACGTGGTCGGCGATCCCGATCGTCTCGGGCTTGTGCTCGACGACCAGCACGGTGTTGCCCTTGTCCCGCAGCTGCAGCAGCAGGCCGTTCATCCGCTCGATGTCGTGCGGGTGCAGCCCGATGGTGGGCTCGTCGAACACGTAGGTGACGTCGGTGAGGGACGAGCCGAGATGGCGGATCATCTTGGTCCGCTGCGCCTCTCCACCGGACAGCGTCCCGGCCGGCCGGTCGAGGGAGAGGTAGCCCAGGCCGATCTCGGCGAACGAGTCGAGCAGGTGCCGCAGGCCGGCGAGCAACGGGGCGACCGACGGCTCCTCCAGGTCCCGGATCCAGTCGGCCAGGTCGCTGATCTGCATCGCGCAGAGATCGGCGATGTTCCTGCCCCCGATCCTCGACGACCTGGCCTCCGCCGTGAGCCGCGTGCCGTCGCACTCGGGGCAGGTCTGGAAGGTGATCACGCGCTCCACGAAGGCGCGGACGTGGGGCTGCATCGCCTCGACGTCCTTGGCGAGCATCGACTTCTGGATCTTCGGGATGACGCCCTCGTAGGTGAGGTTGATGCCCTCGACCTTGATCTTGGTCGGCTCCTTGTAGAGGAGGTCGTGCAGCTCCTTCTTGGTGTACGCAGCGATCGGCTTGTCCATGTCGAAGCCGGCGCCGCTGAAGATCCGCCCGTACCAGCCGTCCATGCTGTAGCCGGGAACGGTCAGCGCACCCTCGGCCAGCGACTTGCTCTCGTCGTAGAGCGCCGTGAGGTCGAAGTCGGAGACCGAGCCCATGCCCTCGCAGCGCGGGCACATGCCACCCAGGTAGACGACGTCGCGCACCACGTTCTTCTCGACCCGGCCGCCGGCCTTCTCGGTGCTCAGCACCCCGCTCGCCTTGCGGGTCGGGACGTTGAACGAGAACGCCGTCGGGGGACCGATGTGCGGCCGGCCCAGTCGGCTGAACAGGATCCGCAGCATCGCGTTGGCGTCGGTGGCGGTGCCGACGGTGGAGCGCGGGTTGGCCCCCATCCGCTCCTGGTCGACGATGATCGCCGTCGTCAGGCCCTCGAGCAGGTCGACCTCGGGGCGGGTCAGCGACGGCATGAAGCCCTGCAGGAAGGCGCTGTAGGTCTCGTTGATCAGCCGCTGGGACTCCGCGGCGATGGTGGCGAAGACCAGCGAGCTCTTCCCCGAGCCCGAGACGCCGGTGAACACGGTGAGCCGGCGCTTGGGCAGCTCGACGCTGACGTCCTTGAGGTTGTTCACCCGCGCACCCAGCACGCGGATGACGTCGTGGGTGTCGGCGGCCTGCCTCGTGGCCGGCTCGGTCGTCGCGCTCATGGATCGGTGCCTCCATCGGTCGGGGCCGGCCGCGCAGCAGCGACCGTCCGGAGTTCTACCAAAGGTGTCCGACAGGGATGACCGGTCGTGGGCCTGCTTCTCAGCTGCGCTGCTGGATGCGGACGGTGTTGCCCGCGGGGTCGCGGAAGGCGCAGTCGCGGACGCCGTAGGGCTGGTCGGCCGGCTCCTGCATGACCTCAGCGCCACTGGCGACCACCCGCTCGAACACCCCGGCGAGGTCTCCGGCGGCCAGGATCAGGGACGCGTAGGTGCCCTTGGCCATCATCTCGGCGATGGTGCGCCGCTCGTCGTCGGTGATGCCCGGATCGGCCGCCGGCGGGTGCAGCACCAGGGTGGTCGCGGACGGGTCGGCGGCCGGGCCGAGGGTGAGCCAGCGCATGCCCTCGTACCCGACGTCGTTGCGGAGCTCGAAGCCCAGCGCGTCGCGGTAGAAGGCCAGGGAGGCGTCGGGGTCGGTGTGCGGCAGGAAGGCGTGGTGGATGGTGAGGTCCATGCCGGTCACGCTAGGGACGGCTCCCCGTCCGCTGCTTCTCGATTCCTGACCGATCGGGGAGCAGCCTGACCGGCCGGGTGACCTGCTTGGCCACGCACGCCGGCAACCCCGCCGTGGCACCGGCCCGCCGCCGGTAGACGCTGGGCGGCATGCCCACCAGCTCGGTGAAGCGGGTGCTGAAGGTCCCCAGCGACGAGCAGCCCACGGCGAAGCAGACCTCGGTGACGGTCAGGTCGCCGCGGCGCAGCAGGGTCATGGCCCGCTCGATGCGGCGGGTCATCAGGTAGGCGTAGGGCGACTCCCCGTACGCCGCCCGGAACTCACGGCTCAGGTGACCGGCCGACATGTGCGCCCCCCGGGCCAGCGCCTCGACGTCCAGGGGCTGGGCGTACTCCCGGTCGATCCGGTCCTTCACCCGCCGGAGCCGGGCGAGGTCGCGCAGGCGCTGCTCCTCGACCGGTGCGCTGCCCACCCGCGGGATGCTGCCACGCCCGGCACACCCCGTGAACCGCTCCGGTCACCCGGGTTCAGACGGTCAGGCGCTCCACGGCGGCGTCGATCCGCTCGTCGGTCGCGGTGAGCGCCATGCGGACGTGCCGCGCTCCGCTGGGCCCGTAGAAGCTGCCGGGCGCGGCCACCACACCCAGCCCCGCCAGCCAGTCGATCGTCGCCCAGCAGTCCTCGTCGCGGGTGACCCACAGGTAGAGACCGGCCTGGGAGAGGTCGATCCGCAGCCCGGCCCCGCGGACGGCGGTGGCCAGCCGGTCGCGCCGGGCCCGGTAGCGCTCGCGCTGGGCGTCCACGTGCGTGTCGTCGGCGAGCGCCGCGGTCATGGCGGCCTGCACCGGGGTGGGCACCAGGAGGCCCAGGTGCCGGCGCACCTCCCAGACCCGGCGCACCAGCGCCGGGTCCCCGGACAGCAGCCCGCCGCGGTAGCCGGCGGCGCTGGACTGCTTGGACAGCGAGTGGACGGCGAGCAGCCCGGTGTGGTCGTCGCCGGCGACGGCGGGGTGCAGCAGCGAGCGCGGCTCGACGTCCCAGCCCAGCGTCACGTAGCACTCGTCGGCGGCGACGGGCACGCCGTGCCGGCGCCCCCACGCCACCCAGGTGCGCAGCTCGCCGTCGTCCATGACGCGGCCGTGCGGGTTGC
>CADCTN010000209.1 GCA_902805535.1 uncultured Blastococcus sp.
ACCGTTCACCCGAGGGGATCAGCATGGGCACCGTCACCGTCGGCCAGGAGAACACCACCCCGATCGACCTGTACTACGAGGACCACGGCAGTGGCCCGGCCGTGGTGCTGCTCGCCGGGTGGCCGCTGGACGGCCGGTCCTGGGAACCGCAGCTGCACCCGCTGCTGGCCGCGGGCTATCGGGTGATCACCTACGACCGGCGTGGCTTCGGCCGGTCCAGCCGCCCGACCGTGGGCTACGACTTCGACAGCCTGGCCGCCGACCTGGACGCGGTGCTCACCGAGCTGGACCTGCGCGACGCCGTCGTCGTCGGGTTCTCGTTGGGGACGGGGGAGCTGATCCGGTACGTCGGCCGGCACGGCACCGACCGCCTCCGGGCGGCGGTGATCATCGAGAGCCTGGCACCGTCGTTCGCCAAGTCCGACGACAACCCGACCGGTGTCGACGCCGCCGGCGTGGCCGGCGTGCAGGACGCCATCCTCGCCGATCGCTACGCCTGGCTGACCGGTCTGGTGAACGACCTGCTGAACCTCGACGAGAACCGCGGCACCCGCGTCAGCGACGACACGGCCCGCGCCCTGTGGAACGCCGGCGCCGAGGCCGGGGGCTATGCCACCTGGGCCTGCCCGCCGGGCTGGCTGGAGGACTTCAGCAGCGACATCAAGAGCATCGACGTGCCGACCCTGATCGTGCACGGCACGGCCGACCGCATCCTGCCGATCGAGGGACAGGGCCGGCGCCTGCACGCCGCCCTTCCCGACGCCCGGTACGTCGAGATCGACGGCGGCCCGCACCTCCTCGGTGTCACCCACGCCGCCGAGCTCACCCGCGAGCTGCTGGGCTTCCTCTCCGAGGTGGCCGGCACGCCGGACGGTGGCCGGTGATGTCCGCCCCCGAGGTCGTCCTGGAGCCGGCGGCGCAGTGGATCACCCGGTACGGCGCCGAGCACGACCTCGACCCGGACCGGATGGCGGTGGCGGGGGAGTCCGTCGGCGGGAACATGACCGCGGCGCTCGCACTGATGGCGAAGGAGCGCGGTGACGTGCACTTCATGCACCACTCGATGTACTACCCGGTCACCGACGCTGCGATGGACACCCCGTTGCGCGACACCCGGGCCGCCACGGCGCAGGCCGCAGCCACGCTGCGCGCCGCCTTCGCCACGGGCTGATCGCTCGTGTTCCCGGGCTCGACCGGTCAGCGGGTCGCCACCGATCGGGGCGAGGTGGCGGTGTCGGTCGGCGGTAGCGGGCCGCCCGTCCTGCTGCTTCACGGCTATCCGCAGAACCGGCTGATGTGGACGGCGCTGGCGGGCCGGCTGACCGATCGGTACACGGTCGTCGCGGCCGACCTGCCCGGGTACGGGGGGTCGTTCCGGCCCGCCCCGTCGCCGGACCACCTGCCGCACTCCAAGCGGGCGCTGGCCCTCGACCTCGTCCAGGCGATGGCGGCCCTCGGTCACGAACGGTTCGCCGTGTGCGGGCACGACCGGGGAGGGCGGATCGCCTACCGGATGGCGCTGGACCACCCGGACCACGTCAGCGCTGTCGCCGTCCTCGACGTCGTCCCGACCGGCGAGGTGTGGTCGCGGGCCGACGCCCAGCTGGCGTTGCTCTACTGGCACTGGGGCTTCCTCGCCCAGCCGGCGCCGCTGCCTGAGCGGATGATCGGCGCCGACCCGGACGCGTTCTTCGACCTGCACGTGCGACGCCTCGGTCTGGGCATGGCCCCGGGCCGCTACCCGCCCGAGGTCATGGCGGCCTACCGGCGGGAGCTCGACGACCCCCGGGTCGTCGAGGCCATCTGCGAGGACTACCGGGCCGGCGCCGGCGTCGACCGCGAGCACGACGACGCCGACCGGCAGCAGGGGCGCCGCATCGGCTGTCCGCTGCTGGTGCTCTGGGCCGGGCGCGGCGCACTGCCCCGCCTGTACGGCGACGTCGTCGACGTCTGGCGGCCCTGGGCCACCGACGTCCGAGGCTTCGGCGTCGACGCCGGCCACTTCCTCGCCGAGGACCAGCCGGACGTCGTCGCCGGCCACCTGACCGAGCTGCTCGACCCGCCCGGCGCTGTGACGACGCCCGCTGCAGGCCCGATCGGCACCCACGCATCGAGGAGCACCCGATGACATCCGAGGCCACCCGCCCCGCCGACGCGCTCGCCGCCACCCTCACCCGCACCGAGATCCAACGGGCGCCGTTCTCGGTGCCCGGCAGGGAGATCGTGCAGGTCCGCACCGAGATCCCGGCCGGTGTCGCGTCCGGCTGGCACACCCACCCCGGGGAAGAGGTCGGCTACATCGTCGCCGGGACCGTCCAGATGCAGATCCGCGACCGGCCGACCCTCGTCCTGCACGCCGGCGACGGGTTCTGCATCCCGCCCGGCACCCCGCACAACGCCCTCGACCTCGGACCCGACACCGGCGTCATGCTGTCCACCTACCTGGTCGACGTGGACCGGCCGTTGTCGGCGGTGGCGGCCGCGCCGTGAGCACCACCGATGCCCGGGAGGCATCGGACGGCGTCGGTCCGGCCGCGCGCCCCCGCGCCGGCCGTCGGGGCGCCCGGCACCGCCTGACCGCGAACCTGTTCGGCATCCCGCTCGGGCTGGCAGGCGTGGCGCAGTGCTGGGCCGTCGCCCACGACCTCGGTACGGCTCCCACCTGGCCGGCTGACGTGCTGTGGGTGATCACCGCGGCCGTCTGGCTGCTCGTCGCCGGCGCGTACTACGCCCGGCACCACCGACCGGCCGACCTCGCGCGGGAGCTGGCCGATCCCACCTTCGGGCCGTTCGTGGCCGTGTCGGCCATCGTGCCGATGATGCTCGGCGCTGCTGTGGCCCGCCAGCTACCGACCGTGGGGCACGTGGTGTTCCTCGTCGCGCTCGTGCTGACCCTCGTCGCCGGTGGATGGCTGTCCGGCCAGTGGATCCTGTCCGAGACCACGCTGGCCCAGTGGCACCCCGGGTACTTCCTGCCGACTGTCGGAGGAGGGCTGATCGCCGCCGGTCTGAGCGCCGGTTTCGGCGATCGGTGGCTGGCCCAGGTGATGTTCGGCTATGGCACGGTGTGCTGGATCGTGCTCGGCTCGATCATCCTGACCCGGTTGTTCACCCAGCCGCAGCTCCCGGTGCCGTTGCGCACCACCATCGCCATCGAGATGGCGCCACCGGTCGTCGCCGGCATCGCCTGGTTCCGCATCAACGGGGGGCAGGTCGACGCGATCGCTCTCGGGCTGGCCGGTTATGCCCTGCTCATGGCCATGATCCAGATCCGCCTCATCCCGCTCTTCCGCACCGTGCCGTTCGGCCCGGGGTGGTGGGCGTTCTCCTTCCCCTATGCGGCCACGGTCGCCTACGCGCTCCAGTGGCTGTCGGTGCAACCCGTGACCGGGGTGCACACGTGGACCTGGGCGTTCCTCGTGATCGTGACCGCCGGTGCGGCCGTCCTCGCAGGTCGCACCGTCATGGCACTGGTGGGCGATCGCTTCCTCCCTCCTGGCGCGCCTGCGACCCCCGACCCGGTCGGGGCGCCGCTCGGGCGCGCACACGCGCTCGATCACGAGGCGCCGGAGCGGTCGGCTTCCCGATGAGCGGTGCTGCGTCGGACGTGCCCGCTGCCGACGTCCTCGTGGCACGACGGGGAGCCACCACGAAAATCGACCGGCCGGTGGAGGCGACCACTGCTAGGTTCCCGGCGACCGTGCGGAGGACGAGGAGGTGGTACCCGTGAACGCAGTGATGACATGGGTGCTCCCCTCCGGGGTTGCGGTCGGGCGATAGGGCGTCCGGGAGCGCCATCCGAGCACTCCCGGAAGGCGC
>CADCTN010000210.1 GCA_902805535.1 uncultured Blastococcus sp.
ACGCCGACGCCGCCGCCGAGATGGTCGACGAGGCCGCCGCGGGGCTCGGCCGGCTGGACGTGCTGGTCAACAACGCCGGCGTGTTCACCGCGCACCCGCCGCTGACCACCTCCTACGCCGACTGGCAGGCCGCCTGGTCGCACACCCTGGCGGTCAACCTCGTGGCCGCGGCGAACGCCACCTTCCGCGCCGTCCCGCACCTGGCCGCCGCCGGCGGCGGGGCCGTGGTCAACGTGAGCAGCCGCGGCGCCTTCCGCGGGGAGCCCGACTGCCCGGCCTACGGCGCCTCCAAGGCCGGGATGAACGCCTTCGCCCAGTCGATGGCGCTCGCGCTGGCGCCGCAGAACATCTCGGTCACCTGCGTGGCGCCGGGCTTCGTGCAGACCGAGATGGCCCGCGAGGTGCTCGACGGGCCGCGCGGGGACGGCGTGCGCGCCCAGTCGCCGTTCGGCCGGGTCGCGACGGCCGACGAGGTCGCCTCGGCGGTGCTCTGGCTGGCCTCGCCGGGCGCCCGGTTCTCCAGCGGCACCATCGTCGACGTGAACGGGGCGAGCTACCTGCGCAGCTGACCGGGCACCCCGCGGGCAGGTCAGACGGTGGCCAGCCAGTTGGCGAGCAGCTGCGCGCCGGCGTCGCCGGACTTCTCCGGGTGGAACTGGGTCGCCGACAGCGGGCCGTTCTCCACCGCCGCGACGAAGCGGTCGCCGTGCTCGGCCCAGGTGACCCGGGGGGCGGCCAGCCGGCCACCGGCGGTGTCGGCGAGCGGGAACTCACGGACGCCGTAGGAGTGCACGAAGTAGAAGCGCTCGTCGTCCAGGCCGTCGAAGAGCACGGTGCCGGCGGGCGCCTGCACGGTGTTCCAGCCCATGTGCGGCAGCACCGGGGCCGCCAGCTGCTCGACGACGCCGGGCCACTCCCCGCAGCCCTCGGCGTCGTGCCCGTGCTCGACCCCGCGCTCGAAGAGGACCTGCATGCCGACGCAGATGCCCAGCACCGGGCGTCCGCCGGCCAGGCGCCGGCCGATGACCTGCGGTCCGTCGGCCTGGCGCAGCCCCGTCATGCACGCGGCGAAGGCCCCGACACCGGGGACCACCAGCCCGTCGGCCGCCAGCGCGGCGTGCGGGTCACCGGTGACGGTGACGTCGGCGCCCACGCGGGCCAGTGCCCGCTCCGCGGACCGGAGGTTGCCCGAGCCGTAGTCGAGGATCACGACCTTCTTCACGCTGCCCACGCTACCCAGCAGCGACGCTGGGCCCGTCGGTGTTCCTGGGTCGGTCGGCTCACACCTGGCGCAGCACGCCCGAGGCGATCGCCAGCCCTGCCGCCACGAGCAGCACGAGCGTGAAGAACACCTGCGGGGCGGTGCGGCCCTTGGCGTCGTGGTCGGCCCGCCAGATGCTCCAGGCCCCGCCCAGCAGGAACAGCCCCAGTGCCGTGAGCGCGACCCCGCCATCCACTTACAGGGCGCCCTTGGTGGAGGGCACGCCGGTGGTGCGCGGGTCGAGCGCCACGGCGGCGCGCAGCGCCCGGGCCAGTGCCTTGAACTGACCCTCGACGATGTGGTGGGCGTCGCGGCCGGCGTAGAGCACCCGCACGTGCAGGCTGATCCGCGCGTTGAACGCGAAGCTCTCCAGCACGTGCTTCGTCAGCGACGTCGGGTAGTCCGGCCCGATCATCGGCGTCATGCCCTCGGGCTCGGTGTGCACGAAGTACGGGCGCCCGGACAGGTCGACGGCGGCCTGCACCAGCACCTCGTCCATCGGGATGGTGGCGTCGCCGTAGCGGGTGATCCCCCGCTTGTCCCCGAGCGCCTCGGCGAAGGCCTGGCCCAGCGCGATCGCCACGTCCTCGACGGTGTGGTGGGCGTCGATGTGCAGGTCGCCGGTGGCCCGCACGGTGAGGTCGATGCCGCTGTGCCGGGCGAGCGAGGTGAGCATGTGGTCGTAGAAGCCGACGCCGGTGGCGATGTCGCCCGTCCCGGTGCCGTCGAGGTCGAGCTCGACGACGAGGGTGGTCTCGCTGGTGGTGCGCTCGACGCGTGCGGTGCGGCTCATGGGTGCCAGTCTCCCAGTCGGTGGGCGGGCGCCACCTCACCCAGGGCGGTGAGGAAGGCGTCGGTCTCCTCGGTCGTCCCGGCGGTGACCCTCAGCCACCCGGGCAGGCCGACGTCGCGCACGAGGACGTCGCGCTCCAGGAGTGCCCGCCAGGCGGCGGGGGCGTCGGCGAAGCGGCCGAACAGCACGAAGTTGGCGTCGCTGGGCACGCTGGTGAGCCCGAGCGCCGGCAGGGCAGCGACGATCCGGTCGCGCTCGGCCTTGACCGCGTCGACGCTGGCCAGCAGCGCGGTGGTGTGCGCCAGTGCCGCCCGCGCGGCGGCCTGGGTGAGCGAGCTCAGGTGGTAGGGCAGCCGCACCAGCTGCACCGCCTCGACGACGCCCGGGTCGGCGGCGAGGTAGCCCAGCCGCAGGCCGGCCATCCCGAACGCCTTGCTCATCGTCCGGCTGACCACCAGCCGTCGCCGGCCGGCCAGCAGGGTCAGCGCCGACGGCGTCCCGGCCCGGGCGAACTCGGTGTAGGCCTCGTCCACCACCAGCACGCCCTCGGTGGCCGCGTACAGCGCCGCGACCGTCTCCAGCGCCACCGCCGTCCCGGTCGGGTTGTTGGGGCTGGTGACGAAGACGACGTCCGGGCGCACCTCGCGCACCTGGGCGACCGCCTGGGCGGTGTCGATGGTGAAGTCCCCGCGGCGGTGGCCGTCGACCCAGCCGGTGCCGGTGCCGGCGGCGATGATCGGGTGCATCGAGTACGACGGCGTGAAGCCCAGCGCCGTGCGCCCCGCGCCGCCGAAGGCCTGCAGCAGCTGCTGGAGCACCTCGTTGGACCCGTTGGCCGCCCACACCTGCGCCGGCTGCACGGCCACGCCGCCGGTCTGCGTCAGGTAGCCGGCCAGGTCCGCGCGCAGCGCCGTGGCGTCGCGGTCGGGATAGCGGTTGAGGTCCTGCACCGCGGCACCCAGCGCCGTCCCCAGCTCGGCGATCAGCTCGGCCGGCAGCGGGTGCGGGTTCTCGTTGGTGTTGAGCCGGTACCGCACCGCCAGCTGCGGTGCGCCGTAGGCGGTGCGGCCGCGCAGCTCCGGGCGCAACGGCAGCTCCTCGGCCGCGGTCACGACCGGGTGCGCGCCCGCACGGCGGCGGCGTGCGCCGGCAGGTCCTCGGCGCCGGCGAGGGCGTCGACGTGGCCGGCCACCTCGGCGAGGGCCTGCTCGTCGTACTCGACCAGGTGGATGCCGCGCAGGAAGGTCTGCACGCTCAGCCCGCTGGAGTGCCGGGCGCAGCCCCCGGTGGGCAGCACGTGGTTGGAGCCGGCGACGTAGTCGCCCAGGCTGACCGGGGACCACGGGCCGACGAACACCGCGCCGGCGTTGCGCACCCGCATCGCCACGGCGCGCGCGTCGCGGGTCTGGATCTCCAGGTGCTCGGCGGCGTAGGCGTCGACCACGGCCAGACCGTCGTCGAGGTCGCCGACCAGCACGACGCCGGACTGGCTGCCGGTGAGCGCGGTGGTGATCCGGTCGCTGTGCTTGGTGTCGGCGACCTGGCCGGGCAGCAGGGCGGTGACGGCGTCGGCGAGCTCCTCGCTGGTGGTCACCAGCACCGCACCGGCCAGCGGGTCGTGCTCGGCCTGGCTGACCAGGTCGGCGGCCACGTGCCCGGGATCGGCGGTGTCGTCGGCGAGCACGGCGACCTCGGTGGGACCGGCCTCGGAGTCGATGCCGATCAGCCCGCGCAGCAGCCGCTTGGCCGCGGTGACGTAGACGTTGCCCGGCCCGGTGACCATGTCGACCGGCTCGCAGGAGCCCGCGCCGTAGCCGAAGGCGGCGATCGCCTGGGCGCCGCCCACGGCGTACACCTCGGTGACGCCGAGCAGCGCGCAGGCGGCCAGCACGCCCGGGTCGGGCAGCCCACCGTTGTCGCGCTGCGGCGGGGTGGCCACCGCGATGGACTCCACGCCGGCGATCTGGGCGGGGACCACGTTCATCACCACGCTGGACAGCAGCGGGGCCAGGCCGCCGGGCACGTACAGCCCGACGCGGCGCACCGGGACCCAGCGCTCGGTGACCGTGCCCCCGCGGACCACGTCGGTCGTCGAGTCGTTGCGCCGCTGGTCGCCGTGCACCGTCCGGACGCGGGAGATCGACTCCTCCAGCGCTGCGCGGAGCACCGGGTCGCAGGCGGCCAGCGCCTCGTCGAGGGCGGCCTGCGGCACCGCGAAGTCCTCGGCGTCCACGCCGTCCAGGCGGGCGGTGATCTCGCGGACCGCCTGGGCGCCGCGCAGGCGCACGTCCTCGCACAGCGGCCGGACGGTGGCGAGCACCGCGTCGATGTCGGTGCCGGCCCGCGGCAGCAGGGACGCGAGCTCCCGCGTCCCGGGCAGCGCGGACCCACGCAGGTCGATGCGGGCGAGCACGGGCCACCTCCGGGGTCGTCCAGGGAAGTCCCCAGCCTAGGCCAGCGGCGGGTCGTCCCCGCCCGGTCCCCATCCCCGACCGGCCTGCGTAGGCTGCAGAGGTGGGCGATCTCATCCCGCTGTTCCCGCTGGGGTCGCCGCTGTTCCCCGGTGTGGTGCTGCCGCTGCAGGTGTTCGAGCCGCGTTACCGCCGGCTGGTCGCCGACCTGGTCGCCCTGCCCGCGGGCAGCGACCGGCGCTTCTTCGGCGTGGTCGCGATCCGGCAGGGCTGGGAGGTCGAGCGGGTCGCCCCGGCCGAGGCGCTCTACGACGTCGGCACCACCGCCCTGCTGCGCGCGGTCACCCCGCAGCCCGACGGCGGGTTCCGCATCGTGACCGTCGGCGGCGACCGCTTCCGGCTGCTGGACGTGCACGCCGGCGACGACCCGCCCTACCTCGAGGCCGAGGTCGAGTGGCTGGCCGACGAGGAGGCCGCCGAGGAGGCCGCCGGGGACACCGAGTCGCTGCAGGTGGCCGACCCGCTGGCCGGGGCCGACCCGGCCGTGGAGGAGGTCGCCCGCTCGGTGGCCCGCGGCTCGATGCAGGTGCTGCAGCGGGGCGTGCGCGATCTCTTCGCCCGCTACGCCACCGAGGTCGCCCTGCTGCAGGGCGGCGTGCTCGACGACGACGAGGAGGAAGAGGAGGAGGGGCTGGCCGCGCTGGGCGACGCGGTGCAGCAGGCCGCCGCCGACCTCGGGCTGGACGGCGAGGACGGCCCCGGACTGGACCCGGACACCGCCGCGCTGCTGCGCCAGGTGAGCGGGGACGCCCGGGCGCTGTCCTACCTGGTGGCCTCGGCGGCGCTGCTCACCACCGAGGACCGGCAGGCGCTGCTCGCCGAGTCGGCCACCCGTCGCCGGCTGGCCACCGAGTCGCGGCTGCTGCGCCGGGAGCTCACCCTGCTGCGCGAGCTGCACGTGGTGCCGGTGCCGCTGCAGCAGTTCGCCGGCCCGCTCTCGCTCAACTGACCGGGCCGTCCAGCCCCGAGCCGCCGCTGTGCCGGCCACTCGGCACCCCGTCGACCGCCACCTGTCCGGGCACCCCGGGGGCGGGCCACGCGCCGGGGGCGGCGCCGAGAGGGTCGGGGGCGTCGCAGCGGTCGAGCTCGTCGTCGGCGGCGAACACCGTGGCGAGCAGGTAGACCAGCACCGCCAGGAACGGGCCGGCGCCGAGGGCGGCCAGCGCCTCCAGCCGCACCGCCGTGGTGACGGTGCGGCCGACCTCGGCGAGCTGGTCGGCGGTCGGACCGCGACCGAGTGCCTCACCGAGCTGCCACGCGACGGTCCCGGCGGCGAGCACACCCAGCCCGAGACCGACCAGCACCGGGACCCCGCGGCGGCGGCGCAGGCCGTACCAGGCGACCACCCCGGCCAGCAGCCCGAGCCCCAGCAGCACCAGCACGAAGATGCTGTCGTCGGCGACGGGCAGCTCCGGCGACACCTCCCCGACCGGCTGCGGGCCGTCGGCGGTCACGGTGAAGTCGGCCCGCGGAGCCAGCCACACCCACACCAGCCCGGCGGGCAGTCCGCTCAACGCCAGGCCGAGCACCAGGAGCACGGCCGGACGCAGGTCGGCCCGCCAGCCCCGCAGCCCCGACCAGCCGGCCGCCCGGGCCGGCGGCCAGGCCGGCGCGCCGACGGTCTGGGGCTGGGAGGGCTCGCTCACGCCGCCAGTGTTCCCCGACAGGCCGGTGACCGCCGCGAGGCCGGCGTGCCGCGGATCACAGCAGGGCCACGCTGGTGGGCCCGAGCAGCGCCTTGATGTCGCCCATCAGCGCCGTGCTGGGCCGCACCCGCAGCCGCTGGTCCAGTCGCAGCACGGTCTCCCGGCCCTCGTTGAGCAGCTTCAGGTGCACCTCGGTGGTGCCGGGGTGGCTGCCCAGCACCTCGCGCAGCCGCTCGACCACCGGCGGGGTGCACCGCGCGGCGGCCATCGAGACCAGCACCGGCCCGCGCGGGCCCTCGGTGAGCTCCGGGATGCTCACCTCGGAGGCGAACAGCGACGGGGTGTCGTCGCGTCGGCTGATCCGGCCCTTGACCACGACGATCTGGTCGCGGACCACCTTGTCCTGCACCTGCGCCCAGGTCTTGGGGAAGAACAGCACCTCCAGGCCGGCCTCGAGGTCCTCCACGGTGGCGATGGCCCAGGGCGCGCCCTGCTTGTTGGTGCGCGGGCCGACCGCGGTGAGGATGCCGGCGATGGTGACGTTGGCGCCGTCCTCCACACCACCGGCGAGGATCTCGGCCAGCGCGGTGTCCGCGTGCGTGGTGAGCACGTGCTCGACGCCGTGCAGCGGGTGGTCGGAGACGTAGAGGCCGAGCATGTCCCGCTCGAACACCAGCTTCTCCGACTTCGACCAGTCCGCCGTGGGGATGGCGATGTCCAGCGAGGAGCCGAACGGGTCGTCGTCGCCACCGCCCTCGCCGAACCCGCCGAACAGGTCGAACTGCCCCTCGGCCTCCTTGCGCTTGAGCCCCATCGCGGAGTCGACGGCCTGGGCGTGGATCGCCGCGATGCCCTGCCGGGAGTGGCCCAGGGAGTCGAAGGCGCCGGCCTTGGCGAGGGACTCGATGACCTTCTTGTTGCAGGCCACCGTGTCGATCTTGCGCATGAAGTCGGCGAAGTCCTTGAACGCGCCCTTCTCCTCGCGGGCCCGGACGACGGAGTCGACGACGTTGTGCCCGACGTTGCGCACCGAGGCCATGCCGAACCGGATGTCGGTCCCGACGGCCGTGAAGTCCCAGGAGGACTCGTTGACGTCGGGCGGCAGCACCTTGATGCCCATGCGGCGGCACTCGGCCAGGTAGATCGGCCGGCGGTCCTTGTCGTCGCCGACGCTGGTCAGCAGGCCGGCCATGTACTCGGCCGGGTAGTTGGCCTTGAGGTAGGCCGTCCAGTAGGAGATCAGCCCGTAGGCGGCCGAGTGCGCCTTGTTGAACGCGTAGTCGGCGAACGGGACGAGGATGTCCCAGAGCGTCTTGACCGCGGCGGCGGAGAAGCCGTTGGCCTTCATGCCGGCCTCGAACCCGACGTACTCGGCGTCCAGGACCGACTTCTTCTTCTTGCCCATCGCCCGGCGCAGCAGGTCGGCCTTGCCGAGGGAGTACCCGGCGACCTTCTGCGCGATCGCCATGACCTGCTCCTGGTAGACGATCAGGCCGTAGGTCTGGCCCAGGATCTCGTCGAGGGGCTCGGCCAGCTCGGGGTGGATCGGCGTGATCTCCTGCTGCCCGTTCTTGCGCAGGGCGTAGTTGGTGTGCGAGTTCGCGCCCATCGGGCCCGGCCGGTACAGGGCGCCGACGGCGGAGATGTCCTCGAAGTTGTCCGGCCGCATGAGGCGCAGCAGCGACCGCATCGGCCCGCCGTCGAACTGGAAGACGCCGAGGGTGTCGCCCCGGCCCAGCAGTTCGTAGGTGGCCTTGTCGGTGAGGTCCTTGCTGAGCTCGTCGAGGTCGATCGGCTCCTTGCCGTTCAGCACGATGTTGCGCAGCGCGTCGTCGAGGACGGTGAGGTTGCGCAGGCCCAGGAAGTCCATCTTGAGCAGGCCGAGGGTCTCGCAGGTCGGGTAGTCGAACTGCGTGATGACGGCGCCGTCGGACTCCCGCCGCATGATCGGGATGCTGTCGATGAGCGGGTGCCGGCCGATGATCACGCCGGCGGCGTGCACGCCCCACTGCCGCTTCAGGCCCTCGAGCTTGCGGGCCTGGTCGACGACCTCGGCCGCGCCGGGATCGGACTCGTAGCGGGCCCGGAACTCCGTGGCCTCCTTGTACCGGGGGTGGGCCGGGTCGAAGATCCCCGACAGCGGGATGTCCTTGCCCATGACGCCCGGCGGCATGAGCTTGGTCAGCTCGTCGCCGACGGAGTAGGGCCGGTCGAGTACCCGCGCGGCGTCCTTGATGGCGGCCTTGGCCTTGATCGTCCCGTACGGGACGATCTGGCTGACCCGCTCCTCGCCGTACTTCTCCGACACGTACCGGATGACCTCGCCGCGGCGGCGGTCGTCGAAGTCGATGTCGACGTCGGGCATGGAGACGCGCTCGGGGTTGAGGAACCGCTCGAAGATCAGGCCGTGGGCCAGCGGGTCGAGGTCGGTGATGCCCATCGCGTAGGCGGCCAGCGAGCCGGCGGCCGAGCCACGGCCCGGGCCGACCCGGATGCCGTTGTCCTTGGCCCAGTTGATGAAGTCGGCGACCACGAGGAAGTACCCCGGGAAGCCCATCTGGCAGATGATCGCGGTCTCGTAGTCGGCCTGCTTGCGCACGTGGTCGGGGATGCCGCCCGGCCAGCGCTTGTGCAGCCCGCGCTCGACCTCCTTGATGAACCAGGAGGTCTCGTCCTCCCCCGGCGGCAGCGGGAACCGCGGCATGAGGTCGGCGCCCTCGGTGAAGGTCACCTCGCACTGCTCGGCCACCAGCAGGGTGTTGTCGCACGCCTCGGGGATGTCGGCGAACAGGGCGCGCATCTCGGCCGCGCTCTTGAGGTAGTAGCCGTCACCGTTGAAGCGGAAGCGATTGGTCTCGTTGAGCCGCGAGCCGGTCTGGATGCACAGCAGCGCGTCGTGCGCCTGCGCGTCCTCCTTGTGCGTGTAGTGCAGGTCGTTGGTGCCCAGCAGCGGGATGCCGAGGTCCTTGGCGATCGACAGCAGGGCCGGGCGGGTCTTCTTCTCGATGGACAGGCCGTGGTCCATGACCTCGGCGTAGAAGTTCTCCTTGCCGAAGATGTCCTGGAAGTCCGCCGCCGCCTGGCGGGCGCGGTCCTCCTTGCCCGCGCGCAGCCACATGTTGACCTCGCCCGACGGGCAGCCGGTGGTGGCGATGAGGCCCGTGCCGTAGCGCTCGAGCAGGTCGCGGTCGAAGCGGGGCTTGCGGTACTGGCCCTCGAGGCTGGCCAGCGAGGAGATGCGGAAGAGGTTGTGCATGCCCTCCGTCGTCCGGGCCAGCAGCGTCATGTGCGTGTACGCCGCCTTGCCGCGGTTGTTCCCGCCGTCCCCCTCCTCGTCGAGGAGCTTGTCGCCGAAGTCGAAGGGCGCGCGGTCGAAGCGGGAGCCGGGCGTGTAGTAGCCCTCCATGCCGATGATGGGCTTCACGCCGGCACCGGTCGCCTGCTTGTAGAAGTCGTAGGCGCCGAAGACGTTGCCGTGGTCGGTCATCGCCAGGGCCGGCATGCCCTGGGCGGCCGCGGCCGCGGTGACCTCGGGCAGCTTGGCCGCGCCGTCCAGCATCGAGTACTCGGTGTGGACGTGCAGGTGGGCGAAGGAGGATTCCCCGGATCGGGAACCGGCGGTGCTGCTCACGGGTACTTGGTGCTCCTCAGTGGTCGTGCGTGCCCGGCCGGTCGTGGCCCCTCGGGTCAGGGCCCAGCCAGGCGACCGGCGGGGAAGACACGGTCCGGCGGGTTCGATCCTCGCACTCCCGGAGGTCTACTCCGAGGGTCTGACAGGACGTGTCTCCTCACACCCGACCGCGACGGACGCCGTGCTCGGTCACAGGCGCCGGACCATCGTCACGTGCGCAATGCCGGCCTCCTCGTACTCCTCGCCCGCGGCGGTGTAGCCGGCGCGGGTGTAGAAGGCCCGGGCGCTGACCTGGGCGTGCAGCTCGACCGCGGTCACGCCGCGCGCGGCGGCCTGGCGGTGCAGCTCCGCGAGGACGGCGGCACCGTGCCCCTGCCCGCGGACGGCGGCGTCGACGGCCATCCGCCCGATCGTCGCCGTCCCGTCGTCCCGGAGCAGCAGCCGCCCGGTGGCCACCAGCCGCCCGGAGGCGTCGCGGCCGACCGCGTGCACGGCGGTGGCGTCCCGGCCGTCCTGCTCGACCTCGGGCGCCACGCCCTGCTCGTCGACGAAGACCCGGGTGCGCAGGTCGAGGATCGCGGGCCAGTCCCCCGGGCCGGCCACGGACGCGGCGGCCGGGGTCTCGGCGCCGCTCACGCGGGGTGCACCGTGGGCAGCACGCGGGCGGGGACGAGGAGGAAGCGCAGGTCGATGACCGCGTGCAGCAGGACCGGCAGCAGGAGCGACCCGGTCTGCAGGTACACCGCGGCCATGACCCCGCCCAGCAGTCCGGTGGTGAGGACGCCGACCAGCCCCTGGTAGGCGTGCGCGAGCCCGAACGCCACCGCGGCGACCACGACCAGCACGCCGGTGGGCAGGCCGCCGGCCACCGCGGCCACCACCGCGAGGAAGAAGCCGCGGTAGAGCCACTCCTCGCAGATGCCGGCGGTGACCCCGACCACGGTGAACAGCCGCCGCTCGGGGGCCGTGCGCGGGAGCAGCGCGAGGGTGGCGTGGCCGGGCGGTTCGGAGTGCCGCCCCTCGCCCGGCCGGCGGGCCGGTGGGCCGGCCTCGAGCAGCGCTCCCGAGCGCAGCACCCGGGTGGAGGCGACCACGAAGGCGAGCACGAGCAGGACGACCACGCCGGTCACCGGCCCCGGCCACTGCTGCGGCCAGCGGAGGCCGACCTGGCCGGCGTCCACGCCGGGGGCGGACAGCCACACGACCAGCGCGAGCACCGCCAGCCCCCACTCGAGGACGAGCAGCCGCCGGTAGAAGGACCGCCGGGCGCCGGGATCGTCGCGCAGCCGGCCCTCGAACCGCCGGTGCAGCACGTGCCCGACCAGGGGCTCGCCCACGACCAGGTAGCCCGCGACCACGACCGCCGCGAGAGCCGCGGGGCCGAAGTCGCTGAGGGAACCCGGCAGCCCGGTCATCGGCGTCGGTTCAGGCCTCGGCGCGCAGCACCGCGAGGGCGCCGGCGAGGTCGGCCGGGTACTCGCTGGTGAACTCGACCCACCGCCCGTCCGCCGGGTGCGGGAAGCCGAGCCGGACGGCGTGCAGCCACTGCCGCTCCACGCCCAGCCGCGCCGCGAGGGTCGGGTCGGCGCCGTAGGTGGTGTCGCCCACGCAGGGGTGCCGCAGCGCGGAGAAGTGCACCCGGATCTGGTGGGTGCGGCCGGTCTCCAGCCGGATGTCGACGAGGCTGGCCGCGGGGAAGGCCTCCCGCACCTCGTAGTGGGTCACCGAGGGCCGGCCGCCCTGGACGACGGCGAAGCGCCAGTCGTGCTTCGGGTGCCGGTCGATGGGCGCGTCGATGGTGCCGCGGGAGGGATCGGGGTGCCCCTGCACCAGCGCGTGGTACCCCTTCTCGACGGTGCGCTCCTTGAACGCGGCCTTCAGCGCGGTGTACGCGCGCTCGCTCTTGGCGACGACCATGACCCCCGTCGTCGCGGCGTCCAGCCGGTGCACCACGCCCTGGCGCTCGGCGGCGCCCGAGGTCGAGATGCGGTACCCGGCCGCGGCCAGGCCGCCGATGACGGTGGGCCCGTCCCAGCCCGGGCTGGGGTGCGCGGCGACACCGACGGGCTTGTCCACGGCGACCAGGTCGTCGTCGTCGTGCAGGATCGTCATGCCCTCGACCGGGCGCGGCGCGAGCGGCTCGCCCGGAGGGGCCGGCAGCTCGACCTCGAGCCAGCTCCCACCGGTGAGCCGATCGCCCTTGCCGCGCACGCGGCCGTCGACCAGCACGTTGCCGGCGTCGGCCACGTCGGCCGCGGCGGACCGGGTCAGCCCGAAGAGCCGGGACAGCGCCTGGTCGACCCGCTGACCCTCGAGCCCGTCGGGCACCGGCAGGGCACGGTGCATGCCGGGAGAAGTGGTCACGCCACCCATTGTGGCGTGTGCACGTCGGTGCGTCGGCGAGCACGCCCGTGGCCGGCGTGCTCCGGGCTCAGGCGACGTCGCGGGTCGCCGGCTGGTCCTTCGGCCGGGAGCCGTCGAACTCGACCCCGCGCAGGGCCAGGAGCACGCCGAGGACGCCGCCGCACACGATCGCGGAGTCCGCGACGTTGAAGACGGGGAAGACGCGTCCGTCGGGGCCGAACACGGAGAGGAAGTCGACCACTCCCCCGCGCAGGAAGCCGGGGTCCCGGAAGATCCGGTCGATCAGGTTGCCGAGCGCGCCGCCGAGAACCAGGCCAAGGGTCACCGCCCAGCCGGTGGAGGACAGCCGCCGAGCCGTCCGCACGATGACGACCGCGACGACGGCGGCCACGAGGGTGAACAGCACGGTGAACCCCTCCGCGAAGGAGAAGGCCGCACCGGTGTTGCGCAGCTGGGTGAGGTACAGCGCCCCGCCCAGGACGCGGATGTCCGCGCCCGGCTCGATGGTGGCCACCACGACCAGCTTCGTCGCCAGGTCGGCGACCAGCACGGCGGAGGCGAGCGCGAGCAGCAGGCGCGTCCGCGGCCGGCGGTCGGGGACGGCGGCCGGGGTGTCGGCCGGGTCGGGCTGCTCGGACAGGACGGGCTCCTCGGCTGGCTGGTGGACGGCGGCCGCGCGGCCACCGTCCACCGACGATAGCCGCGCGGCCGACCCGCCTACGCCGAGGCGGCGGTCGCTCCGCCCATCCGGTGGCCGTCCGCCGACGCCCGGTCCTGGGACTCCTGCACCTGCTCCACGCGGTCCTGCGTCGCCATGCGGGTCAGCTCGGCCCCGGCCTCGGCGTCGCGGGTCAGGTTGTCCCCGGTCTCCGGGTCGAAGACGTGGACCTTGCGGCTGTCGAGCCAGAACTCGGCCTCGCGGCCCTCCCGGATCCGGCTGGTGGAGTCGATGGACACGATCGCCTGGGTGCGCAGCTCCTCGGCGTCCAGCTCGCGGGACAGGGCGCGCAGCTGGGTGGTGATCGCCTCGGGGGCCTCGTAGGGGATGTAGGCGAACTGCGAGTCGCCCAGCCACTCCGTCACGTCCACGCGCGCGCGGAAGGTCGAGCCCAGATGCCGCTTGGCCTCGTCGACCAGCGACGCGTCCTCGAAGTACTCCGGCCGGATGCCGACCATCAGCAGGTCGTGCCCGCCCAGCTTGCCGGCCCGGGCCGGGTCGATCCGGACGTCACCGAAGGGCGTCTTGAGCCGGTCGCCCTCGGGTGTGGCGGGCAGGAAGTTCATCGGCGGCGAGCCGATGAACCCCGCGACGAACAGGTTGATCGGCTGCTCGTACAGCTCGCGCGGCGAGGCCACCTGCTGGATCTTGCCCTTGCGCAGGACGCAGACCCGGTCGCCGAGCGTCATGGCCTCGGTCTGGTCGTGGGTGACGTAGACGGTGGTGATGCCCAGGCGGCGCTGCAGCCGGGAGATCTCCGTGCGCATCTGCCCGCGCAGCTTGGCGTCGAGGTTGGACAGCGGCTCGTCGAAGAGGAACGCCTCCGCCTGGCGGACGATCGCGCGGCCCATGGCCACCCGCTGCCGCTGACCGCCGGAGAGGTTCGCCGGCTTGCGCTCGAGGTGGTCGTTGAGCTCCAGGACGTCGGAGGCCGCGGTCACCCGGCGGCGGACCTCGTCGTCGGAGGTCTTGGACAGCCGGAGCGGGAAGGCGATGTTCTCGTACACCGTCATGTGCGGGTACAGAGCGTAGTTCTGGAACACCATCGACAGGTTCCGGTCGCGCGGGGCGAGGTCGTTGACCCGCTTCCCGCCGATCATCATGTCGCCGCTGGTGATGTCCTCCAGCCCGACGATCATCCGGAGCAGCGTCGACTTCCCGGACCCGGACGGGCCGACGAGGATCATGAACTCGCCGTCGGCGATGTCGAGGCTGACGTCGTTCACTGCCGCGAACCCGTCGCCGTACTGCTTGACGATGTTCTTCATCTCGATGGAGGCCATCAGTGCTCATCCCCTCGGTGGGTGGGTGCGGGGCGTTCGTGGGTGAGGCGGTTCGTGGGTGAGGCGGCGGTGCCGAGGGCGCCGGTCATCCCTTCACCGCCCCGTTGGTCAGTCCGGCGACGATCCGGCGCTGGAACAGCAGCACCAGGACGACGACGGGGATGGTGACGATCACCGCGGCCGCGGAGATGGCGCCGGTCGGCTCCTCGAACTGCGAGGCGCCGGTGAAGAGGCCCAGCGCCGCCGGGACCGGTCGGGCCGCCTCCGTGGAGGTCAGCGAGATGCCGTAGATGAAGTCGTTCCAGGCGATGAAGAAGGCGATGATCGCCGTGGTGAACACGCCGGGCGCCGCCAGCGGGACGATGACCCTGCGGAAGGCCTGCCACGTCGTCGCGCCGTCGACCTGGGCGGCCTGCTCCAGCTCCCAGGGGATCTCCCGGAAGAACGCCGACATGGTCCAGATGGAGATCGGCAGCGTCAGCGACAGGTACGGGATGATCAGCCCGGGCCAGGTGTCGTAGAGCCCGATCTGCCGCCACAGGTTGAACAGCGGCGTGACGATCGAGATGACCGGGAAGATCGCCACCACCAGCGCGGTGGACAGGATCAGCTTCTTGCCCGGGAAGTCCAGCCGGGCGATGGCGTAGGCCGCGAACATCGCCAGCAGGCAGGAGATGGCCGTGGCGATCAGGCAGATGGCGAAGGAGTTCCGCAACGCCGGCAGGAACAGGTCACTCGCTCCGCCGGTGAGGATCAGCCGGTAGTTCTCCCAGGTCAGTGCCGTGGGCAGGAAGCTCCGGTTCGCCAGGTCGCTGGGCGCCTTGAAGGAGACCGAGACGATCCAGGCGATCGGGAACAGGCAGTAGACGACGATGAGCGCGCCGCCGACGCCCCAGAGGACCTTCTTCCGAGTGGTCATGAGCTACTCCCCCCGCGCCTGGGCCAGGTCGACCTTGAAGCCCTTGATGAAGACGAACGCGATCAGCACGACGGCGAGGAACAGCAGGACCGACACCGCGGAACCCAGGCCGATCTCCAGTCGCGCGATCGTCTGGCGGTAGGCCAGGAAGGAGACCGACTCCGTGCCGTTGGCACCGTTGGTCATGATGAAGATGGTGTCGAAGACCCGGAAGGCGTCCAGGGTGCGGAACAGCAGGGCGACCATGATGGCCGCCTTCATGTTCGGGATCGTCACCCGCCACATGCGCTGCCACCGGGTCGCGCCGTCGACCTTCGCCGCCTCCTGCAGCACCTCGGGCACCTGGGCCAGACCCGCCAGCAGCAGTAGCGAGATGAACGGCGTGGTCTTCCAGATCTCGGCCAGGCAGATGACCAGCAGCGACGTCCACCGGTCGCCGAACCAGTCGGTGTCGGCGGCCACCCCGGGCAGCCAGGTGAACCAGGAGTTCACGAAGCCGGAGTTGATGTCGAAGGCGAACTGCCAGGCGAAGGCCGACACCACCGTGATGACCGCGTACGGGATCAGGATGGCCGCCCGCAGGATCGGCCGCAGCGCCCGGAGCGCCTTGACCATCACCAGGGCGAGGGCGAAGCCGAGGACCAGCTCCACGAGCACCGTGACCGCGGTGATGAACGCGGTGATCCCGATCGACTGCCACCACAGCGGATCGCTGAGGATGACGCCGTAGTTGCCCAGCCCGACGAACGACCGGTTGTCCGGGTCGGTCAGGCGGTAGTCGAACAGCGACTCGTAGGTCGCCTGCAGGATCGGGTAGGCGGTCACGAGGAGCATGACCAGGAAGGCCGGGCCCGCCAGCAGCCAGGCCAGCTTCCGCTCGCTGCGGGCGCGGTCGCTGGTCGTGCCCTTCGGTGCCGAGACCGGCGCGGTCTTCTTGGTCGGTGGGAGCGTCGTCGTGCTCACAGCAGGTCCTCCTTCGCCAGAACCGCGGTGATCAGTTCGTTGGCCTGCTCCCCGGTGCTGCCCGGGTCCGCGGTGGACGGCGGGTGGTAGGAGCGCTGGATGCCGACGGAGATCTCGTTGTAGTAGGGCGTCTGCGGCCGCGGTGCGGCCAGCTCGAGGGACTCCCGGATGACCGGGGCCTGCGGGAATGCCTCCAGCACCTCCTCGTCGTCGTAGACCGACGTGGCCGAGGCGGGGTTGCCGTTGGACACGAAGTAGTAGGCCTGGTTCTCGTCCTCGACGATGCACTCGGCGGCCTCGTAGGCCAGCTCGGGGCTCTCGCTGAAGGCCCCGACGCCGAGGTTGATCCCGCCGTAGGGCGGCGCCGCCTCGGTGTCCTCGTCCACCCGCGGGTACACCGCCGCTGCGTAGTCCTCCGGGACGGAGGCATCCAGCGTGCCGGCCTCGACCGCGCCGAGCGCCCGGGGGTAGACGAACGGGTAGTTGACGTGGAAGCCGCCGTTCTCGCTCTCGAAACCGGTGGCGGAGGAGTCCTCGGTGGAGGTGGAGAACGCCGAACCGGCCGCGTCGGACTCCGCCACCAGCTGCAGGATCTCGGTGGCCCGCTCGCCCTCGGGGGAGTCCAGCCCCAGCTGGATGTCCTCCGGGTTCTCGGAGTTCTCCACGATGATCGAGCCACCCGCGGACTCGATGAGCGCGTTGAACCACACGGTCAGGGACTCCGCCCGCGCCCCCTGGGCGCCGACGAGCTTGCCCTGGGACTCGGCCGCCTCGACGATCTGCTCCCAGGTCACCGGCTGCTCCATGTCCAGGCCGGCGGCCTCGGCGACCGACTTGCGGTACCAGAGCACCTGGGTGTTGGCCCAGAAGGGGACGGCGACGATCTCGTCGCGCCACGTGGAGCCCTCGATCGCGCTCTCGACCACGTCCTCGGTGACCCGCTCGGCGACGTCCTCGGGCACCGGGGCGAGGAAGCCGGCCTCGGCGAACTCGGGGATGAACGGCGGGTCCAGGCTCATCAGGTCGATCGAGGCGTCGTTGGCGGCCAGCCGGCGGATCAGCTGCTCGCGCTGGGACGCCGCGTCGCGGGGCAGGATCGCCGTCTCGATCGTGTACCGACCCTCGGAGGCCTCCGTGCAGCGGGACGCGATCTCGGCCTGGCCGCCCGCGTCGGGGTTGATGTACCAGGTGAGCGACGAGGCAGCACCGCCGTCACCGCCGCACGCGGCGAGGGTCCCGGCGGTCACCAGCAGGGCAGCGGCTCCCGCCAGACCTCGGCGGGACGCGCCCCGCGCGGGCGGTCCGGTCCTGATCGCCCCGGTCCGGGGTACGTCCTTGTCAGCCGCGTAGGGCACTGTGCATCGCCTCCGTTGGCGCGACGGCGACCGTAGGTCACCGGGATGCTCGGAGCGTGGTGCAGCCCACCAGGGGTGTCAATTCGAACCGGTGCGGGATCGGGTCCCGCGACCGGACCGTGACATCCGAGCACGAACAGCGGGTCAGGACTCCGGCGTCAGGCCGGCCCGGACCGATGGCGTGGTGACCTCCGCGGGCGTCTGCGGCAGGACGGTGGCGACGTAGGACCGGGCGGCCTCCGCCGTCCCGACGTCGCGCCGCGCCTTCTCCGACAGGAACCAGCGGTGCTCCAGGACCTCGTGGAACACCTCCGCCGGCGCCAGCCGCCCGGCGAGCTGCGGCGGGATGGCCTCCACGACCGGCTGGTAGACCTCGGCCAGCCACCGCTGCGCGGCCAGCGACTCGGCCACCGGCCGGCCGCTCTTCTGCTCCAGGTGCGCCCGGAAGGTCACGATGTCGTTGAGCAGCCGCCGCGCCTGGCGTTCCTGCACCTCGAGGCCGGTCAGCCGCAGCAGCTCGCGCCGGTGCTGCCCCGGCTCGGCCACCCGCGTCTCCACCCGCAGCTTCGCGCCCTCCGGTGAGGTGATGAGCTCGATCTCGCCGACGTCGAACCCGAGGTCGTTGAGCCGGCGCAGCCGTTCGGTGACCCGCCACTGCTGCTCCTCGACCCCGAAGACCTGCTCGTGGGTCACCTCGTCCCACAGCGCCTCGTAGCGCGGCGGGAGCCCCTCGGCCACCTCGATCGGATCGATGCCGGCCGGCAGCAGGCCGCCGAACTGCAGGTCCAGCAGCTCCGCGCCCACCCGCTCCCGGGCCAGGTCGACGTCGTAGGCCCGCTGGCCCCGCGAGAGCGACGGGTGGCGCTCGACGGTCTCGGCGTCGACCATGTGCGCCGCCAGCGCGCCGGCGTCGGGGCGGAAGAGCGTGTTGGACAGCGAGCAGTCGCCCCAGAACACGCCGGCCAGGTGCAGCCGCACGAGGAGCTCGACCATCGTGTCGAGCAGCCGCTCGGCGGAGTGCCCGGCGCGCGGGCTGGAGAACAGCCAGCGGTAGGACATCGAGTACTCGAGGTAGCGGGTGACCAGGATGGCCTCCTGGTCGCCGGGGCGGTCGACGCAGATGCCGAGCACGGAGACCGTGGGCAGCCCCTCCTGCTCGAACTGGCTGAGCAGGGCGTACTCGTGGCGGGCCAGGCGCTCGTTGATCTCCTTGAGGGCGAACACGTGCGCGCCGCTGGCCACGAACCGGACGACGTGCCGCGAGATGCCCCGCTGCGGCACCTCCAGCAGGAGGTCCGGATCCCACTTCTCCAAGGGCTCGCCCCAGGGCAGGGTGAGCAGCCCCGTCGCCTCAGCGGCCGGGGGACGGAAGAGGAACCGCATGGGGTGCTCCTGACCCGTGGACGACGTCGCCCACCCGGCGTCCACCTTGCCATGGGGGCGAAGCGTCCGCGCGCCTCAGTCGCGCTCGGTGACCCGGCCGTCCTCGCCGCGCCAGCTCGCCAGCCGGCCCGCCCGGCTGACCGCTCGCAGCCGCCGCTCGGCCTCGGGCCGGGACCGGCGGGCCGAGACCAGCAGGGCCTGGTCCCCGCGCATGAGCCGGGTCGTCTCGTCCGGCACGAAGGACCGCCCGTGCCGGACGATCAGCACGACGGCGGCGTCCTCGGGCAGCCGGAGCTCGGGCAGGTAGACGCCGTGCAGCCGGGACCCCGGGGAGACGGTCAGCTGCATGAGGTCCGCGTCCAGCTCGCCCAGCGGCGCGGCCTCCACCTGCACGTCGCGGGGCATGACCGGGGTGGCGATCCGCAGCCTCCGGGCCACCCACGGCAGCGACCAGCCCTGCACCACGGTGAAGACGACGACCAGCACGAACACGGTGTCGAACACCGTCGTCGCCCCGGGGACGTCCGCGGTCAGCGGGATGATGGCCGCGACGATCGGCACCGCCCCGCGGAGCCCGGCCCAGGAGATGAACGCGTGCTGGGCCCACGGGAACCGGAACCACACCAGGCTGGCCACCACCGACAACGGCCGGGCCAGCAGCAGCAGCGCGCCGCCCACGACGAGCGCCGGGCCCACCACCTCCGGCAGCCGGGCCGGCGACACCAGGAGACCGAGCAGGACGAACAGGCCGATCTGCGCCAGGGAGGCCATGCCCTCGGCGAAGCCGATGCTGGCGGTGCGGTGCGGCACCGCCACGTTGCCGAGCACGACCCCGCACAGGTAGACCGCGACGAAGCCCGAGGTGTGGGCCAGCGTCGCCGACGAGTACGCGAGCACGCAGAGCGCCAGCGTGGCCAGCGGGTAGAAGCCGGCCACGGGCAGGGCCACGCGGCGCAGCAGCGCGGCGCCCGCGAAACCGATCCCGATGCCGACGACCGCACCTCCGGCGAGCTCCGCCACCACCACCACGCCGACGAGCCACCAGGGCTGGGTCACCGCACCGGTGAGCGACGCGGCCAGGACGGTCACGAGCAGGATGACCGGGGCGTCGTTGAGGCCGCTCTCGGCCTCCAGCGAGGCGGCGACCCGGCGCGGGAGGGGCAGCCGCCGCAGGGTGGCGAAGACGGCCGCGGCGTCGGTGGAGCTGATCACCGCCGCCAGGAGCAGGGCGAAGCCCCAGCCGAAGCCGAGGAGCAGCACGCCGACGGCCGCCGTCACGCCCACGCTCACCGCGACGCCGACCGTGGACAGCGCGATGCCGGGCCCGATCGCCCGGCGGACGTCGGCCCACCGGGTGGTGAGGCCGCCCTCGGCGAGGATGACGACGAGCGCGGCGTACCCCAGCGTCTGGGTGAGCTCGTAGTCCTCGAACTGCACGCCGAGCCCGCTCTCGCCCATGGCGACCCCGAAGGCCAGGTACAGCAGGAGGCTCGGCAGGCCGAGCCGATCGGCCAGCCGGAGGGCCACGGCGGCCACCAGGACGACCAGCGCCCCGACGGCCAGCGCGACGGTGACCGCGTCGTTCACCGGGCCCCGTCCATGGGGGGAGTCTCCCGTACGCGCATGTCGGTCCCGTACCGGCGGTGGCCTCGTCCCGGACGCGCCCGCAACGCGTTTGGCGGTTCGGGGAGAATGGGGGCGTGAGCTCCTCCTCCCCCGCCGGGCCCTTCACCGCGCTGTCCCCACAGGTCGACCTGCCAGACGTCGAGCGGCAGATCCTGCAGCGCTGGGAGGACGGCAAGGTCTTCGCCCGGTCGCTCGAGGCCTCGGCGGGGCGTCCGCAGTGGAACTTCTACGAGGGGCCGCCCACGGCCAACGGCCGGCCGGGCACCCACCACATCGAGGCGCGGGCGTTCAAGGACGTCTTCCCCCGGTTCAAGACCATGCAGGGCTGGCACGTGCCCCGGCGGGCCGGCTGGGACTGCCACGGCCTCCCCGTCGAGATCGCCGTCGAGCGGGAGCTGGGCTTCGCCGGCAAGCCCGACATCGAGCGCTACGGCGTCGCGGAGTTCAACGCCCGGTGCCGGGAGTCCGTGGTGCGGCACGTCGACTCCTTCTCCGAGCTCACCCGCCGGATGGGCTACTGGGTCGACATGTCCACGGCCTACTGGACGATGGACCCGGCCTACATCGAGAGCGTCTGGTGGTCGCTCAAGCAGGTCTTCGAGAAGGGGCTGCTGGTCGAGGACCACCGGGTCGCGCCCTACTGCCCGCGCTGCGGCACCGGCCTCTCCGACCACGAGGTGGCCCAGGGCTACGAGACCCTCACCGACCCCTCGGTGTTCGTCCGGCTGCCGGTCACCAGCGGCGAGTGGGCCGGCAAGGCCGACCTGCTGATCTGGACGACGACGCCGTGGACGCTGCCGTCCAACACCGCCGTCGCCGTGCACCCCGACGTCGTCTACGTGGTGGCCCGCAACGCCGCCGGCACGTTCGTCGTCGCCGAGCCGCTGCTCACCGCGGTGCTCGGCGACAACCCCGAGGTGCTCGCGCGCACGACCGGCCGCGAGTGGGAGCGGGTGCACTACCAGCGGCCCTTCGAGCTGGTCGAGTTCCCCGAGGGAGACGCGCACTACGTCGTCCTGGCCGACTACGTGACCACCGAGGACGGCACCGGGCTGGTGCACCAGGCCCCGGCGTTCGGCGCCGAGGACTTCACCGTCTCCCGGGGGTACGGCCTGCCGGTGGTCAACCCGATCGACCCGACCGGGCACTTCCTCGCCGACGTCCCGCTGGTGGGCGGGCACTTCTTCAAGGCCGCCGACGCCGCCCTGGTGGAGGACCTCCAGAACCGTGGGGTGCTGCTGCGCGAGCTGCGCTACGAGCACAGCTATCCGCACTGCTGGCGCTGCCACACGCCGCTCATGTACTACGCACAGCCGTCCTGGTACATCCGCACCAGCCAGATCAAGGACCAGCTGCTCGCCGAGAACGAGAAGACGAACTGGTACCCGGAGAGCATCAAGACCGGCCGCTACGGCGACTGGCTCACCAACAACGTCGACTGGGCGCTCTCCCGCGACCGCTACTGGGGCACGCCCCTGCCCATCTGGCGCAACGACGCCGACCCGAGCCGCCTCGTCGCGGTGGGGTCGCTGGCCGAGCTCTCGCAGCTGACCGGCCGCGACCTGTCCGACCTCGACCCGCACCGGCCGTTCATCGACGACGTGACGTTCACGCTGCCCGGCCAGGACGGCACCTACCGGCGGGTCCGCCAGGTCATCGACGCCTGGTACGACTCCGGCTCGATGCCCTTCGCCCAGTGGGGGGCCCCGCACCGCAACCAGGCGGAGTTCGAGGCGGCCTACCCGGCGCAGTTCATCGCCGAGGCGATCGACCAGACCCGGGGGTGGTTCTACACGCTGATGGCGATCGGCACGCTGGTGTTCGAGAAGAGCTCCTACGAGAACGTGCTGGTCCTGGGGCACATCCTCGCCGAGGACGGCCGCAAGATGAGCAAGCACCTGGGCAACATCCTCGAGCCGATGCCGCTGATGGAACGGCACGGGGCCGACGCCGTCCGCTGGTTCATGCTCGCCGGTGGCTCACCGTGGTCGTCCCGGCGGGTCGGGCACGAGACGCTGTCCGAGGTCGTCCGGAAGGTGCTGCTCACCTACTGGAACACCGCGAGCTTCTTCACCCTGTACGCCTCGGCCAACGCCTGGGACCCGGCGGGCGGGCGGGAGGGCGGCACCGCCCCGGCTGCGGCGGAGCGCCCGCTGCTGGACCGCTGGGCGCTGGCCGAGCTGGCCGCCGTCACCGACGGCGTCACCGCCGCGCTCGAGGACTTCGACACCCAGGGCGCCGGCCGGCTCATCGCCGAGTTCGTCGACGACCTGTCCAACTGGTACGTGCGCCGCTCGCGGCGCCGCTTCTGGGACGGCGACCCGGCGGCGCTGGCCACGCTGCACGAGGTGCTGGACGGGCTGACCCGCCTCATGGCCCCGTTCACCCCGTTCGTCACCGAGGAGGTCTGGACCCGCGCGGTGCTGCCCGGCCTCGGCGCGGGCGCCCCCGACTCGGTGCACCTGGCGTCCTGGCCCGTCGTCGACGAGGACGCGCGCGACGACGCCCTCCTGCGCCAGGTCGACCTCGTCCGGCGCCTCGTGGAGCTGGGCCGCTCGGCGCGGACGTCGGCGAAGGTGCGCACCCGCCAGCCCCTGGCGCGCGCCGTCGTCGCGGCGCCCGGCTGGGCCGCACTCCCCAGCGACCTCATCGCCGAGGTGGCCGACGAGCTCAACGTGACCGACCTGGTGGAGCTCTCCGCGGTCGGCGAGCTCGTCGACGTCAGCCTCAAGGTCGACTTCCGCGCCGTGGGCCGGCGGCTGGGCAAGCGGGTGCAGGCCGTGGCCAAGGCGGTGGCGGCGGCGGATCCCGTCGCGCTGACGGCGGCCTACCGCGCCGGCACCGCCACCGTGGCGGTCGACGGCGAGACCGTGGGGCTCGAGGAGGGCGACCTGATCGTCACCGAGACCCCGCGCGAGGGCTGGACGGTGGCCAGCGGCGGTGGGCTCACCGTCGCACTCGACCTGACCCTCACGCCCGAGCTCGAGCGGGCCGGGCTGGTCCGCGAGGTCGTCCGCCTGGTCCAGGAGGCCCGCAAGTCCAGCGGCCTGGAGGTCACCGACCGCATCGAGCTGTGGTGGGTGGCCGAGGACGAGCAGATGCGGACCGCGCTCACCGAGCAGGCCGACCAGCTGGCCGCGGAGGTGCTCGCCACGGCGGTCCATGCCGGGCCCGGGCCCGAGAGCGACGCCGTGACGCCCGGGTCGGCGGCAGGCACCGGCGAGCTCGCCGGGCCGGCCGGACTGCGGTTCTGGATCGCCAGGGCCACTGCCTGAGCCGTTCGGGACGGGCCGGGCGATCAGCTCCCGGAGGCGGCCTTGCGGTCGCGGGCCCGCTGGGCCAGCGTGCGGTCGGGGGCGCACACGGCGCAGGGCGTGAAGCCGTCGGCGCGGGCCTCGTCGAGCGGCAGCGGGATCGTCGCCCGTCCGCCGACGTGCCGGCAGCCCTCGACGTGGTACCGCGGGTGCTCGTCGATCACCAGCACCTCGTCCCGGAGATCGACCACGAGCAGCAGGTCGGTCACCTCCACCTCCTCGACCGGTGGGTCGGGAAGCTCCTGCCGGGGAGCGTGCGCCGCCGCCCCGTCCGGGCCGGCGGGCGCCGGGGCCTGCGCGAGCGGTGCTGCCCCCGCGGCTGGTGCTCCTGTGACAGGGGCTGCTCCCGGCCCCGCGTCCGGCTCGGCCGCGGCGGTGCGCTGCGAGCCGGCCGCCGGAGCGTCGGGGGCCGGGGCGTCGGAGGCCGGGGCGTCGGAGGTCGGGGCGGACGGTCCCAGCTTCCGCCGCGCGAGCAGGAGCAGGACCGCGGCGACCACGCAGGCCCCGACGCAGCCCCAGTACAGGGCGGTCTCCCCGGTGAGCACGCCGCCGACGAAGAGCCCGAGACCCAGCAGCACCAGGAGTGCGGCACCGGCGATCACCGGAGAACCCTAGGCGACGGCCCGGCCCGCCGCCAGGCCGCGGAGCCGGTGCTCAGCCCTCGTCCTGCGCGATCCGCAGCCCGGTCTGCGCGGAGAAGACGTGGACCTCCCGGGGGCGGATCGCCACGTGCACGACCTCGCCCTTCGCGGGCGGCCGGCGGGCGTCGGCGCGCAGCACCATCGGCCGGTCGGTGACCGCCGAGGACCCGGGCTCCGTCCCGGAGCCCAGCCTGCCGTAGGCGAAGGCGTCCGAGCCCAGCTCCTCCACGACCTGCACCTCGACGGGGAAGCCCTGACCGGCGGCGACGAACTCCACCGCCTCGGGCCGGAAGCCCAGTGTCGCGGTGACACTGCCCTCCTCGGCGAGGGTCGACAGCACCGACCGGGGCAGCGGCAGCGGCTGCCCGCCCACGACCACACCGCCCTCGGCGAGCGGCACCGTCACCAGGTTCATGGCCGGAGACCCGATGAAGCCGGCGACGAACTCGTTGACCGGCCGGTCGTAGAGGTTGCGCGGGGTGTCGACCTGCTGCAGGACGCCGTCCTTGAGCACCGCCACCCGGTCACCCATGGTCATGGCCTCGACCTGGTCGTGCGTGACGTAGACCGTCGTCGTCCCCAGGCGGCGCTGCAGGGCGGCGATCTCCGTCCGGGTCTGCACCCGGAGCTTCGCGTCGAGGTTGGACAGCGGCTCGTCCATGAGGAAGACCTCCGGCTGGCGCACGATCGCCCGCCCCATCGCCACCCGCTGCCGCTGGCCGCCCGACAGCGCCTTGGGCTTGCGGTCGAGGTAGGCCTCCAGGTCGAGCAGCCTGGCCGCCTCCCGCACCCGCACCAGGCGCTCCTCCTTGGGCATGCCGGCGATCTTCAGGGCGAAGGCCATGTTGTCGCCGACCGTCATGTGCGGGTACAGCGCGTAGTTCTGGAACACCATCGCGATGTCGCGGTCCTTCGGCGGTACCCGCGTCACGTCGTGGTCACCGATCCGGATGGACCCGTCGGTGACCTCCTCCAGACCCGCCAACATCCGCAGCGACGTGGACTTGCCGCAGCCCGACGGGCCGACCAGGACGAGGAACTCGCCGTCGGCGACCTCCAGGTCGAGGGCGTCGACCGACGGGCGCGTCGCGCCCGGGTAGACGAGCGTGGCCCGGTCATAGGTGATGGCGGCCATGAGATCCCTTCTGCGGCGGTGCAGAGCGCGCCCACTCTGGCACGCACCCGGCCATGGAACCACTGACCGGCCGCTGCTCCCCTCGTCCGTGACCGACGCGTGACCTGCGGATATCCGGAAGCAGGGACTCCGGCGCCGTTTCATAACGGTTACCCAACTGTTCCGGCCGGTGGCGCACCGCGACGTTATGGTCCCCGGGCGAAACCGACGGCCCGCACCTGCGTGCGGGCCGTTCGCGCGCAGTCACGCAGTGCGGCAGACCGCCGCAGGAGTCCGAAGGGGAACACATGACTATGAGCGCGAGAGGTCGGCGCTCGACGGCCCTGGCCGGTGGCTTGAGCGTCGCTCTGCTGCTCGCCGGCTGCGGAGCCGACCAGACCAGCGGAGGCGGTGGCGGCGGGACCGCCGAGGGCTCGGACCTGACGATCGACTGTGCGCCCTACGAGGAGTTCGGCGACCTGGAGGGCGAGACGGTCAGCGTCTACACCTCCATCGTCGACCCCGAGGACCAGCCGCACATCGACTCCTACGTGCCCTTCGAGGAGTGCACGGGCATCGACGTGGAGTACGAGGGCTCGCGCGAGTTCGAGGCGCAGCTCGTCGTCCGCGTCCAGAGCGGCAACGCGCCCGACGTCGCCTTCATCCCGCAGCCGGGCCTGCTGGCCACCCTGGTCGGCACTGACGCCATCGTCGCGGCCCCGAAGCAGGTGGAGGCCAACGTCGACGAGTACTGGGACGAGAGCTGGAAGGCCTACGGCACCGTCGACGGCACCTTCTACGCCGCACCGCTGGGCGCCAACGCGAAGTCCTTCGTCTGGTACTCGCCCTCGGCCTTCGAGGAGGCCGGCTACGAGGTCCCGCAGACCTGGGACGAGATGATCGCGCTGTCCGACCAGATCGCCGAGAGCGGCAGCAAGCCCTGGTGCGCCGGTATCGGCTCCGGTGACGCCACCGGCTGGCCGGCCACCGACTGGCTCGAGGACGTCGTCCTGCGGACGGCGGGCCCCGAGGTCTACGACCAGTGGGTCAAGCACGAGATCCCGTTCAACGACCCGCAGATCGTCGAGGCCCTCGACACCGTCGGCGGCATCCTGAAGAACCCCGACTACGTCAACGGCGGCCTGGGCGAGGTGCAGTCCATCGCGTCCACCGAGTTCGGTGACGCCGGTCTGCCCGTGCTCGACGGCAGCTGCTTCATGCACCGGCAGGCGTCCTTCTACCAGGCCAACTGGCCGGAGGGCACCGAGGTCGCCGAGGACGGCGACGTCTTCGCCTTCCCGCTGCCGCCCATCGAGGGCGAGGCCGCCCCGGTGCTCGGTGGTGGCGAGTTCACCGCCGCGTTCAACGACGAGCCGGCCACCCAGGCGCTGCAGACCTACCTGTCCTCGGCCGAGTGGGCCAACGTCAAGGCGCAGGTCTCCGGCCCCGGCTGGGTCAGCGCCAACACCGGCCTCGACGTCGAGAACCTGACGTCGCCGATCGACCAGCTCGCCGCCGAGCTGTTCCAGGACCCGGAGGCCGTGTTCCGCTTCGACGGCTCGGACCTGATGCCCGGTGAGATCGGTGCCGGTGCGCTGTGGACCGAGCTGACCAACTGGATCGCCAGCGACAAGCCGACCGAGCAGGTCCTGACCGACGTCGAGAACGCCTGGCCGGCGTCCTGACGTCCTGATCCACCGCGGCCTCGGTCAGCCCCGGCTGACCGAGGCCGCACCGTCCCACCCGAGGAGGCCGGGGGGCCGCGGCAACGACGCTGCGGTCCCCCGGCGTCCCGTTCTCCCAGGAGAGGTCGTCCGCAGTGCAGTGGTTCCTGGAGGCCACCACCACGGGGCACAAGCTCGCCCTGATGGTGGTCGCCATCCTGCTCTTCGCGGCCGTCATGGCCGCGATCCTCTTCGCGGTCGATCGGCCGAAACGGGTGCCCAACTGGCTCGTCGCCGGCGGGTTCGTGGGCCCCACGCTGATCCTGCTGCTGATCGGCCTGGTCTACCCGGCCCTGACGACCGTCCGCGGCTCGTTCTACGACCGTGACGGCTCGGAGTTCGTCGGGCTGGACAACTACGTCACGGTCTTCACCCAGGACAACTTCCAGACGGTGCTGCGCAACACCGTGCTCTGGGTCGTCCTCGTCCCGCTGCTGACCACCGCTCTGGGGCTGGTCTACGCCTACCTCGTGGACCGCACCCGCTTCGAGGGACTGGCCAAGGCCCTGATCTTCCTGCCCATGGCGATCTCCATGGTCGGTGCCGGCGTCATCTGGAAGTTCGTCTACGAGTACCGGCCCGACCAGCCGGGGGTGAACCAGATCGGCCTGGCGAACCAGCTGCTGGTGCTCTTCGGCCTCGAGCCGCAGCAGTTCCTGCTCAACGGCCCGTCCAACACCTTCTACCTGATCGCCGTGATGATCTGGATCCAGGCGGGCTTCGCGATGACCGTCCTGTCGGCGGCCATCAAGTCGATCCCCGACGAGATCGTCGAGGCCGCCCGGCTGGACGGCGTCGGCGGCGTCCAGATGTTCCGCTACGTGACCGTGCCCAGCATCCGCCCGGCCCTGATCGTGGTGCTGACCACCGTCGCCATCGTCTCGCTCAAGGCGTTCGACGTGGTCCGGACGATGACCGGCGGCCAGTTCGGCACGAACGTGGTGGCCAACGAGTTCTACGCGCAGTCCTTCCGCCAGTTCAACGTCGGCCTCGGTGCCGCCCTGGCGGTGCTGCTGTTCGTCCTGGTGATCCCGATCATCGCCTACAACGTCCGGCAGCTGCGGCTGAGCGAGGAGATCCGATGACCACGACGCCGGTCATGTCCCCCGTCCCGGCCACCGACCGCACCACGGGTCGGGCCGAGCGCCGGGCCGCCGCGGCCCGGACGAAGCTGAGCTCCCCCGCCGCGTCCGTCATCGCCATCGTCATCGCGGTGCTGTGGACCGTGCCGACCCTGGGCCTGCTCGTCACCTCCTTCCGTCCCGAGCTCGCCATCCGCCGCTCCGGCTGGTGGACGAGCGTCACCGATCCGCAGTTCACCCTCGACAACTACAACGAGGTGCTCTACGGCGGGACGAACTTCGCGTCGCTGTTCGTCAACTCGCTGGTCATCACGCTCCCGGCGGTCGTCATCCCGATCACGCTGGCGCTGCTGGCCGCCTACGCGTTCGCCTGGATCAACTTCCGGGGCCGCAACATCCTGTTCGTCGCGGTCTTCGCACTGCAGGTCGTCCCGATCCAGGTCACGCTCATCCCGCTGCTGAGCCTCTACGTCGACACCGGGTTGAACGGCTCGTTCTGGACGATCTGGCTGTCGCACTCGATCTTCGCCCTGCCGCTGGCGGTGTTCCTCCTGCACAACTTCATGAAGGACATCCCCGCGTCGCTGGTGGAGGCCGCGCGCGTGGACGGCGCCGGCCACGTCCGCATCTTCTTCCAGGTGCTGCTGCCGCTGCTGACCCCGGCGATCGCCGCGTTCGGCGTCTTCCAGTTCCTCTGGGTGTGGAACGACCTGCTGGTCGCCCTCACCTTCGCCGGGGGCGCGCCGGACGTCGTTCCGCTGACCGTGCGCGTCGCCGAGCTGGCCGGCACGCGGGGCTCGGACTGGTTCCTGCTCGCAGCCGGCGCCTTCGTCTCGATGGTGCTGCCCCTGCTGGTGTTCCTGGGCCTGCAGCGGTACTTCGTGCGCGGCCTGCTGGCCGGCAGCGTCAAGGGCTGAGCGACCGGAAAGACGAAGGGCCCCGGACCGATCGGTCCGGGGCCCTTCGTCCTCGGCCTGTCAGGCGGGGGCGTGCTGGTTCTGGCGGTTGGCCGCGGCCGGCTCGGCGGACCCGCGGCTGTCGAGGTCGCGCAGGTGCGATTCCAGGTAGGAGCGCAGCCGGGTGCGGTACTCGCGCTCGAAGGTCCGCAACTCCTCGATCTTGCGCTCCAGGCTGGTGCGCTTCTCCTCGAGCCCGCTCATGGCCTCGACGTGCCGACGCTCGGCGTCCTGGTCGAGGGCGGCGGCCTTCGCCCGGGACTCCCGCTCCATCGTCTCCGCCCGAGTGCGGGCGTCGCCGACCATCGTCTCGGCGCGGTGCTTGGCCTCGGCGACCATCTGCTCGCTCTTGGCGCGCGCGTCGCCCATCAGCCGGTCGCTGTTGGTCTTGGCGCCGGTGAGCATCTGCTCGGCCTGCGTCTTGGCCTCGTTGACGTAGCGGTCGGCGGTCTCGGTGGCCAGGGCCAGCATGCGGGAGGCGCGGGCGCTGTCGTCCTCGCGCGGCTGTGCCGGCGGAGGCGGCGCGGGGGCCGCGACGGGCGCGGGCGCGGGCACC
>CADCTN010000211.1 GCA_902805535.1 uncultured Blastococcus sp.
CCCGCTCGTCGTCCCCTTCGCCGCCTTCTTCGGCCTGCTGGTGGCGGCCGAGGACGGCTACCTGGCCTGGCTGCTGTGGACGCCGGAGGCCGGCTGGGACTGGTTCATGACCGCTCCGCTGCTGCTCGCGCTGCTCGCGATCGCCGGCGCCGGCCTCGTCTGGTCCGGCCGGCCGGGCGGCTGGCTCGTGCTCGCGCTGGCGGCGGTGCTCCCGCTGGCCGGGCTGCTGGTCCTCGCCGCGTTCTTCGCGGCGCTGGGCGGCGGCCTGGCGGTGTGGTCGACCGTGCTGCTCCTCGTCGGCCCGCTGACCTGCCTCGTGCTGGCGCTGCGGCGGCCGGTCCGGGAGTGGACGCGGGCGCGTCGCCCACCGGGGGGACGGCGCACCGCCGCGGCCGCCCGCTAGCGTCGTGACCGTGAGCACAGTCGAGGCAGATGCAGTCGTCGTGGGCGCCGGTCTGGCCGGGCTGGTCGCCACCGCGGAACTCGCCGACGCCGGCAAGCGCGTGATCCTCCTGGACCAGGAACCCGAGGCGTCCCTGGGCGGGCAGGCCTTCTGGAGCTTCGGCGGCCTGTTCCTCGTCGACTCCCCGGAGCAGCGCCGCCTGCGGGTGCACGACTCGCTCGAGCTCGCCCGGCAGGACTGGCTGGGCACCGCCGGCTTCGACCGCGACTGCGACCACTGGCCGCGCCAGTGGGCCGAGGCCTACCTGCAGTTCGCCGCGGGGGAGAAGCGGTCCTGGCTCAAGGAGCGGGGCATCGGCTTCTTCCCGGTCGTCGGCTGGGCCGAGCGCGGCGGCTACACCGCCACCGGGCACGGCAACTCGGTGCCCCGGTTCCACATCGTGTGGGGCACCGGTCCGGCGATCGTCGAGGCGTTCGCCAGGCGGGTGCGCGCCGCCGTCGAGGCCGGCCGGGTGGAGCTGCGCTTCCGGCACCGGGTGTCCGGGCTCGTCGTCACCGGGGGCGCGGTCACCGGCGTCCGGGGCGCGGTCCTGGAGCCCAGCTCCGTCGCCCGCGGGGAGGCCAGCAGCCGCACCGAGACCGGCGACTTCGAGATCGGCGCGCAGGCCGTCGTCGTCACCGCGGGTGGCATCGGCGGCAACCACGAGCTGGTGCGGGAGAAGTGGCCCGCCCGCCTGGGCCCGGCGCCCGGGCGGATGCTGTCGGGCGTCCCCGCGCACGTCGACGGCCGCATGCTGCAGGCCACCGAGAATGCCGGCGCCAGCGTCGTCAACGGCGACCGGATGTGGCACTACACCGAGGGCATCGCCAACCACTCGCCGATCTGGGCCGACCACGGCATCCGGATCCTGCCCGGACCCTCGTCGCTGTGGTTCGACGCCACCGGCAAGCGGCTGCCCGTGCCGCTGTTCCCCGGCTTCGACACCCTCGGCACCCTCGCCCACATCGGGACGACGGGCCACGAGCACACCTGGTTCATCGCCACCCACAAGATCGTGGAGAAGGAGTTCGGGCTCTCCGGCTCCGAGCAGAACCCCGACCTCACCGGCAAGGACATCCGCCTGCTGGCGACCCGGGTCAAGGCCGGCATGGCGCCGCCGGTGCAGGCCTTCCTCGACAAGGGCGAGGACTTCGTGGTCGCCGACACGCTGCCCGAGCTGGTCGCCGGGATGAACCGGATCACCGGGGGGACGCCGGAGCTCGACCTCGGCCGGATCGAGCGGGAGATCGTCGCCCGAGACCGCGAGCTGGCCCACGAGTTCGGCAAGGACATGCAGGTCAACGCGATGCGGGCGGCGCGCAACTACCTCGGCGACAAGCTCATCCGCGTGGCGCAGCCGCACCGGATCCTCGATCCCGAGGCGGGTCCGCTGATCGCCGTGCGGCTGAGCATCATCACCCGCAAGACCCTCGGCGGGCTGGAGACCGACCTGTCGGCCCGGGTGCTGCGTCCCGGTGGCGCCGTCTTCCCCGGGCTGTACGCGGCGGGCGAGGTGGCCGGGTTCGGCGGCGGCGGCATGCACGGCTACCGGTCGCTGGAGGGCACGTTCCTCGGCGGCTGCATCTTCTCCGGGCGGGTGGCCGGCCGGGCGGCGGCGGCCGCGCTGTGAGCGGGCCGGCCTGGGCGACGCCGGGGCCGAGCCCGTGGGCCGACCCGTCCAGCCCCACCGAGCTGGGCGCCCCGTACGCGGGGCCGCCTCCTACCGCGCCCCATCCCTACGCCGCCCAGCCCTACGCCCCCCAGCCGTGGGGTGCCCCCGCGTGGGGGCCGATCCCGTACGGCTACCCGCTGCCGCCCCGCCCGCCGCAGCGCCCGGGCCAGGTGATCACCGCGGCGGTGCTGACCTTCACGCAGTCGCTGGTGGTGGTCATCGTCTCGCTGTACCTCTGGTTCATCGCCTCCATCGCCGACGTCGTGGCGTCGAGCGAGGGCATCTCCACCCCGGCGGTGGACGGGCTCGCCGCGGAGGGCAGCGCGCTGGCGATCGTCCAGTTGTTCTCCGCGGTGCTGCTGATCGGTGCCGGGGTGTGGGCCCTCAACAGCCGGCGCCGACCCGCCGGGGTGCTGCTGATCGCGGCCCTCGGCCTCCAGGTGGTGCTGGCGGTCTACTGGGCGGTGCGGTTGAACACCGAGGTGGGGGGCTTCGACACCGAGGGCGCCATCGCGGTCTTCGCGCTGTTCTTCGCCGCCGCGCCCCTGGTGGGCATCGGCCTGCTGCTGGTCGGCCCGGGCCGCCGCTGGTTCGACAGCACCCGGTAGGGGCGGGCGCCGGGCACGGCACACTGGCGGCATGCCTGCCGTCCCGCCCGCTCCCGGCACCGTCCTGGACCCCGAGGTCGCCGCGCTGCTGCGGCACGACCCGGCCGGCCTGGTCGCCGCCGTCGTCCAGCAGCACGACACCGGCGAGGTGCTGATGGTGGCCTGGATGGACGACGAGGCGCTGCGCCGCACCCTGACGACGGGCCGGGCCACGTACTGGTCGCGCAGCCGGGGCGAGTACTGGGTCAAGGGCGAGACCTCGGGCAACCGGCAGTGGGTGCGCGAGGTGCGGGTGGACTGCGACGGCGACGCGCTGCTGGTCCTCGTCGACCAGGAGGGCGCGGCCTGCCACACCGGCGAGCGCAGCTGCTTCCACCGACCGCTCCCGGCCGTCGCGGGCGGTACGGCGTGAGGTTCGGCGTCACGAGCCCGTCGGCCGCGGAGTTCGCGGCCGACGGCCGGGCGGAGGGGGCCTGCGCCATGATCCCGGTCACCCGCAAGCTGCTGGCCGACAGCGAGACCGCCGTCGGCATCTACCGCAAGCTCGCCGGCAGCCGCCCGGGCACCGTGCTGCTGGAGTCGGCCGAGCAGGGCAAGCGCTGGGCCCGGTACAGCTTCGTGGGCGTCCGCAGCGCCGGCGTCCTCACCGAGCGCAACGGCGTCACCGAGTGGCTGGGCGAGGACGTCCCGGGGCTCACCGACGACCTGCCCACCGATCCGCTGGCCGCCGTCCGCACGCTGTCCCGCCGGCTCCGGTCCCCGCGGGGTGCGGACCTGCCTCCGCTGACCGGCGGGCTGGTCGGCTACCTGGGCTACGACGTCGTCCGCCGCCTCGAGCGCCTGCCCGACACCAGCGCCGACGACCTGGGCATGCCCGAGCTGGCGATGATGCTGGTGACCGACCTCGCGGTCCTGGACCACACCGACGGCTCGGTGCTGCTCATCGCCAACGCCCTGCGGGGGGCGGAACGGGGCGGGAACGGCTACGAGGACGCCGTCGCCCGGCTGGACGCCATGGCGGCGGACCTGGCGAAGGCGGTCGCACCCGCCCTGTCGGTGCTCGAACGGGCCGACGCCCCGCCGGTCCTGAGCAACCTGGCGCCGGGGGCCTACGAGGACGGCGTCGAGCGGATCCGCGAGCACATCCGGGCCGGCGACGCCTTCCAGGTGGTGCTGGCCCAGCGGTTCGAGCTGGCCACCGACGTGGACGCGCTGGACCTCTACCGGGTGCTGCGGGCGACCAACCCCTCGCCGTACATGTACCTGCTGCGCTTCGCCGGGCGGGAGAGCCCGTTCGACGTCGTCGGCTCCTCGCCGGAGGCGCTCGTCACCGTCACCGGCGCCTCGGCGGTGGTCCACCCACCGGCCGGCACGCGGCCACGCGGGCCCACCGAGGAGGAGGACGTCCGGCTGGCCGAGGCGCTGCTCGCCGATCCCAAGGAGCGTGCCGAGCACGTCATGCTGGTCGACCTCGCGCGCAACGACCTGGGCCGGGTCTGCGTGCCGGGCACGGTGGAGGTGCCCGACTTCATGCGCGTGGAGCTCTACAGCCACGTCATGCACATGGTCTCCACGGTGGCCGGGACGGTCGCTCCCGAGTTCGACGCGCTCGACGTCTTCGACGCCACCTTTCCGGCCGGCACCGTCTCCGGGGCGCCCAAGCCGCGGGCCATGGAGATCATCGAGTCCCTGGAGCCCACCCGGCGGGCGCTGTACGCGGGCACGGTGGGCTACGTCGACGCGGGCGGGGACATGGACATGGCGATCGCCATCCGCACCGCCGTCCTGCACCAGGGACGGGCCTACGTGCAGGCCGGCGCCGGGATCGTCGCCGACAGCGACCCCGCCACGGAGGAGGCCGAGACCCGGCACAAGGCGCGGGCCGTGCTCTCCGCCATCGCGACGGCGGAGGGGCTCCGGGAGGTGCGGTGAGCATCGGCAGCGCGCGCCGCGAGCTGACCGCGGCGGTGCTCGGCGGCGGGGTCGCCGGCGCGCTCGCCCTCGTCGCCGGGGGCCAGAGGTGGGCCGAGGTGACGACGGAGCGCCCGGCACCCCTGCCGCCGGTGGTCGAGGTGCTCTCCGGCGCCGACGCGGCACCGCTGGTGCCCGCGACCGGCCTGGTGCTGCTCGCCGCGGCCGCGGCGCTGTTCGCCGTCCGCTCCACGGGCCGGGTGGCGGTCGGCCTGCTGATGGCGGTCGCCGGCGGAGTCCTGGCGTGGTCGGGGATCCGTGCCGTCGCCGGAGGCCTGGCCACCGACGCGGGGACGACGGACGTCACGGCCGGGTGGCCGCTCCTCGCCGTCGTCGCCGGGGTGCTCGGCGTCGCGGCCGGGCTCGTGGTCGTGCTCCGCGGTCGCGCGTGGCCCGGCATGGGACGGCGGTACGAGCGGACGCCGGAGACGCCCGGGCCGGCACGGCCGCAGACCGACGAGGAGCGCGCCCAGTCGGCCTGGAAAGCGCTGGACCGGGGAGAGGACCCGACGGCATAGCGGAACCGGCCGAGGCCGGTGGAACGGCCCCCCGCCCGGGGCCCACCTGCCCGCCTCTACAGTGACTGTGCCGATCCGACTGGTGAGGGGACGTCCGTGCGAGTTCCGGAGGACCGCGTGAGCAGCCGCGCAGCGGTGTCGACAGGCGCGCAGCCGTGAACGTGCTCGACGAGATCGTCGCCGGCGTCCGCGAGGACCTGGCCGCCCGCGAGGCGCAGCTCCCGCTGGCCGAGGTCAAGGCGGCCGCGCTCGACGCCCGCCCCGCGCTCGACGCGCTGGCCGCGCTGCGCGCCCCTGGTGTCGGGGTGATCGCCGAGGTGAAGCGGCGCAGCCCGTCCAAGGGCGACCTCGCCGACATCCCCGACCCGGCGCAGCTCGCCGTCCAGTACGCCGCCGGCGGCGCCCGGGTCATCAGCGTCCTGACCGAGCGGCGCCGCTTCGGCGGCTCGCAGGCCGACCTGGACGCCGTCCGCGCCGTCGTCGACGTGCCGGTCCTGTGCAAGGACTTCGTCGTCACCAGCTACCAGGTGCACGAGGCCCGGGCGCACGGCGCCGACGTGGTCCTGCTGATCGTCGCCGCGCTGGAGCAGAACGCCCTGGTGGGGCTGCTGGAGCGGGTCGAGTCCCTCGGCATGACGGCTCTGGTCGAGGTGCACACCGAGGCCGAGGCCGACCGCGCGATGGAGGCCGGGGCCTCGGTCATCGGCGTCAACGCCCGCGATCTCACCACCCTGCAGGTCGACCGCTCGACCTTCGAGAAGATCGCTCCCGGCCTGCCGTCGGGGGTGGTCAAGGTGGCCGAGTCCGGCGTCCGCGGGCCGCACGACCTGATCGGGTACGCCGCCGCCGGGGCCGACGCCGTGCTCGTGGGCGAGGGGCTGGTGACCGCCGGGGACGCGCGCCAGGCGGTCGCGGACCTGGTCACCGCGGGAAGCCACCCCGCGACGCCCCGGACCACCCGCTGACCCCGGACTCCCGGCAGGGCCCTTCGGCGGTGGAGGGCGGGCAGGTCCCTAGTCTGGAGCCATGACGACGACCAGCCCAGCGACGCAGACCGGGGTCCACCAGCTACCGGCGCGCCCGGGCTGGCCCGACGCCACCGGCCACTTCGGCATCTTCGGCGGCCGGTTCGTGCCCGAGGCCCTGATCGCCGCGCTGGACGAGCTGACCGAGGCCTACGAGGCCATGCGGGTCGACCCGGCCTTCCTGACCGAGTTCGACCGGCTGCAGCGCGACTACACCGGCCGGCCGAGCCCGGTCACCGAGGTGCCCCGGTTCGCCGAGCACGCGGGCGGGGCACGGATCCTGCTCAAGCGCGAGGACCTCAACCACACCGGCTCGCACAAGATCAACAACGTGCTGGGCCAGGCGCTGCTGACCAAGCGGATCGGCAAGTCCCGGGTCATCGCCGAGACCGGCGCCGGCCAGCACGGCGTGGCGACGGCGACGGCGGCGGCGCTCATGGGGTTGTCCTGCACGGTCTACATGGGCGAGGAGGACACCCGCCGCCAGGCGCTCAACGTCGCCCGCATGCGGCTGCTCGGCGCCGAGGTCATCCCGGTGACCACCGGGTCGCGGACCCTCAAGGACGCCATCAACGAGGCGTTCCGCGACTGGGTGACCAACGTGGAGACGACGAACTACGTGTTCGGCACCGTGGCCGGGCCGCACCCGTTCCCCGCCATGGTGCGCGACTTCCAGCGGGTCATCGGCGACGAGGCGCGGGAGCAGGTCCTCGAGCGCGAGGGCCGGCTCCCCGACGCCGTCCTGGCCTGCGTCGGGGGCGGGTCCAACGCCATCGGGATCTTCACCGCCTTCGTCCCGGACGACGGCGTCCGGCTCGTCGGGCTGGAGGCCGGCGGCGACGGCGTGGACACCGGCCGGCACGCGGCGACGATCACCGGCGGGACGCCGGGCGTGCTGCACGGGGCGCGGTCCTACCTGCTGCAGGACGACAACGGTCAGACGACCGAGTCGCACTCGATCAGCGCCGGCCTGGACTACCCGGGCGTCGGCCCGGAGCACTCCTACCTGCACGACATCGGCCGGGCGGAGTACCGGGCGGTGACCGACGCCGAGGCGATGGAGGCGTTCGCGCTGCTCTGCCGGACCGAGGGCATCATCCCGGCGATCGAGTCCGCGCACGCGTTGGCCGGGGCGATGGCGCTGGGCCGGGAACTCGGCCCGGACACGCTGCTGCTGGTGAACCTCTCCGGCCGGGGCGACAAGGACGTCGAGACCGCGTCGCAGTGGTTCGGTCTGGGCGACCGCGAGGAGGTCGATCCCGGCCCCGGTCTGGACACCGACCAGCAGCCGACCGAGGGCGCGGTCAGCAACGACGAGGCCGTGGCCGGTCAGGACGCGGGGGAGACGGCGTGAGCGCCCTGGCCGGCAGGATCGCCGCCGCGAAGGCGGAGGGACGAGCGGCGCTGATCGCCTACCTCCCGGTGGGCCACCCGTCCGTCGAGGAATCGATCACCGCGATGGTGGCGGCCGTCGAGGGCGGGGCGGACGTCGTCGAGATCGGCGTCCCCTACAGCGATCCGGGGATGGACGGGCCGGTCATCCAGCAGGCGGTGGACGTCGCCGTCCGGGCCGGCGTCGGCATGACCGACGTCCTCCGGGCGGTGGCCGCCGTCGCCGGGGCCGGTGCCGTGCCGGTGGTCATGAGCTACTGGAACCCCATCGAGCGCTACGGCGTCGAGCGGTTCGCCGCGGACCTCGCGGCGGCCGGGGGTGCGGGCGCGATCACCCCCGACCTGATCCCCGACGAGGCGGCCGGGTGGCTGACCGCGTCCCGGGAGCACGACCTCGACCGGGTCTTCCTGGTGGCGCCGTCGTCCACCGACGCCCGGCTGCGGTCCACCACGGCGGCCTGCCGGGGTTTCGTGTACGCGGCCTCCACGATGGGGGTCACCGGCACCCGGGCGACCGTCAGCGAGGCCGCCGAGAAGCTGGTGTCCCGGACCCGCGCGGCGGCTCCCGAGCTGGCCGTGTGCGTCGGTCTCGGCGTCTCCGACGGCAGCCAGGCCGCCGAGGTGGCCGCCTTCGCCGACGGCGTGATCGTGGGGTCGGCCTACGTCCGCGAGCTGCTGGAGGGCCGCGGCGCCGACGGCGTCCGCGCCCTGTCGCGGGACCTGGCGCAGGGGGTTAGGACGTGACCGTCGTCGACACCCTCGCCGCCATCCCCAGCCCCACGCAGGGTGTGTGGGAACTGGGGCCGCTGCCGATCCGCGCCTACGCCTTGTGCATCGTGGCCGGCATCGTCGCGGCCGTCCTGCTCACCGAGCGCCGGTGGGTGGCCCGCGGAGGCGCCCCGGGCGACGTGCTGGACATCGCCGTCTGGGCGGTGCCGTTCGGGATCATCGGCGGCCGGATCTACCACGTGATCTCCAGCCCCCGCGCCTACTTCGGCGAGGGCGGCGACCCGGTGCGGGCGTTCGCCATCTGGGAGGGCGGCCTCGGCATCTGGGGCGCCATCGCGCTGGGCGGCGTCGGTGCCTGGATCGCCTGCCGCCGGCGCGGGATCCCGCTGCCGGCCTTCGCCGACGCGCTGGCGCCCGGGCTGCTGGTGGCGCAGGCCATCGGCCGCCTGGGCAACTGGTTCAACAACGAGTTGTTCGGCGGCCCGACCGACCTGCCCTGGGCGCTGACCATCCACGAGTGGAGCGGTGGCCGGGCGGTGATCGGCGCCGACGGCGCACCCGAGGTCCTCGGCACGTTCCACCCCGCGTTCCTCTACGAGCTGCTGTGGAACCTGGCGGCCGCGGTCTTCGTGATCTGGGCCGACCGGCGCTTCCGGCTGGGCCACGGCCGGGCCTTCGCGCTCTACGTCGTCTCCTACTGCGTGGGCCGGCTCTGGATCGAGCTGCTGCGCACGGACCCGGCCGAGACCTTCGGCGGCGTCCGGATCAACGTGTTCACCTCGATCGTCGTCGGGCTGCTGGCCCTCGCCTACTTCTTCTGGCAGCGCGGTCGCCCGCGCGAGGTGATCACCCGGGGCGACGCGGCACCGACGCCTGCGACGGCCGACCGCGAGCAGGAGCCGGCGACCGATCCCGGTCCCGTCCGCGCACAGGAGCGCCGTCCCGCCGAACCGAGCTGAGGGCGCGGACCGTCCTCGGCGCGGGAGGCGGCCACCGTGTTGCCGCCGACGCGCCGCGCCGTGTGATTTTCGCCGCTGAGACCGGTGTGGCGGCTGTGTACCCTTCGCTACGGACCCGCCGGCGATCCCGGCCGGGACCTCTCGTCGGACCGGGCCAGCGTCGCCCCGCGGACGACAGCCCGCCGGTGACCACCCGGGGGGCTCCAGCCTGTCGCACCCGGGGCCGACGCCCCTCCCGGGCAGCCGGCTCTCCGCAGTGCCGTCCGCCACCACTTGACCACCGGCCCGGGCACCAGCCCCGCCCGCTCACCTCCGGCGAGGACGCGGGCGCCGCCGACGACGGGAGTGCCATGCCCGACCTTCCCGCCCCCGCCGCCCGGAAGTCAGCCGTTCCGTTCTCCGCGGTCCCCGCTGCCTCCGGCCTCTACGACCCGGCCAACGACAAGGACGCCTGCGGCGTCGCGTTCGTGGCCGACGCCCGCGGCCGGCGCTCGCGCGCCATCGTCGCCCAGGGGCTCACGGCACTGCACAACCTCGACCATCGCGGCGCGGCCGGCTCGGAACCGAACTCCGGCGACGGCGCGGGCATCCTCACGCAGGTTCCCGACGCGCTGCTGCGGGCGAGCGTGGACTTCGACCTGCCGCCCCAGGGCGAGTACTCCGTCGGCATGGCCTTCCTGCCCACCGACGACGCCGAACGGGCCGCCCGCTACGCGGACGTCGCCCGGCTGGCCGGGGAGGAGGGGCTCACCGTCCTCGGCTGGCGCGACGTGCCGGTCGACCCGGACGGCGCCGACCTGGGACCCACCGCGCGGGCCGTCATGCCGCACTTCGCCCAGCTGTTCGTGACCGAGACGATGGGCGGCCGGGCCGACGGGAAGGCCTTCGGCGGAAACGTCGTGTGCAACGGCGTCACCCGGCTGGAGCGGCGCTCCTTCGTGCTGCGCAAGCGGGCCGAGCGGGCCGCCGTCGAGGCCGGCAGCTCCCTCTACATCGCCTCGCTGTCGTCGCGGACGGTGACCTACAAGGGCATGCTGACCACCGACCAGCTGCCCGCGTTCTTCCCCGACCTGCGCGACGAGCGCTACGAGTCGGCGATCGCGCTGGTGCACAGCCGGTTCTCCACCAACACCTTCCCCAGCTGGCCGCTGGCGCACCCGTTCCGGTTCATCGCCCACAACGGCGAGATCAACACCATCAAGGGCAACCGGAACCGGATGCGCGCCCGCGAGGCGAAGCTGGACACCACGCTGTTCGACGGCCCCGCCGGCCCGGCCGCCGAGCTCGGCCTGGACCGGATCTACCCGGTGACCGCCAGCGACTTCAGCGACTCGGCGACCTTCGACGAGGTGCTCGAACTGCTGCACCTGTCCGGCCGCTCGCTGCCGCACGCGGTGCTGATGATGATCCCGGAGGCCTGGGAGAACCACGAGGAGATGGACCCGGCCCGCCGGGCCTTCTACCGGTTCCACGCCTCGATCATGGAGCCCTGGGACGGGCCGGCCTGCGTCGCATTCACCGACGGCTCGCTGATCGGCGCCGTGCTGGACCGCAACGGCCTGCGCCCGGGCCGCTGGTGGCAGACCAGGGACGGCATGGTGGTGCTGGCCAGCGAGGCGGGCGTGCTCGACGTCCCGTCCGGCGAGGTGGTCGCCAAGGGCCGGCTGCAGCCGGGCCGGATGTTCCTGGTCGACACCACGCAGGGCCGGATCGTCGCCGACGAGGAGGTCAAGGGCGCGCTGGCCGGCGAGCACCCCTACGACGACTGGCTGCACGCCGGGCTGGTGCACCTGCCCACGCTGCCCGAGCGGCGCCGCTCGCGGCCCAGCCACGAGTCCGTCGTCCGCCGGCAGCAGCTCTTCGGCTACACCGAGGAGGAGCTGCGGGTGCTGCTCACCCCGATGGCCTCCTCCGGCGCCGAGCCGATCGGCTCGATGGGCACCGACACCCCCGTCGCCGCGCTGTCGGACCGGTCGCGGCAGCTCTACGACTACTTCGGGCAGTTGTTCGCCCAGGTGACCAACCCGCCGCTGGACGCCATCCGGGAGGAGCTGGTCACCAGCCTGGGCCGCACCTTCGGCCCCGAGCAGAACCTGCTGGAGGCCACCCCGGCGTCCTGCCGCCAGGTCTTCCTGCCCTACCCGGTCATCGACAACGACGAGCTGGCCAAGATCCTGCACATCGACGACGACGGCGACCTGCCCGGTTTCGCCGCCGTCCGGATCACCGGCCACTTCGACGTCAACGGCGGCGGCCCCGCCCTGGCGCAGGCCATCGAGGACC
>CADCTN010000212.1 GCA_902805535.1 uncultured Blastococcus sp.
GGCGAGCACGGCGAGACCGTGCGCACCGGAGGTGTGGAAGGCCAGCTGGCCGGCCCGCCAGGCGCCGGTCTCGGCGAGGCCGGACACCAGGCCGGCGAGCGTGTCGTCGGGAACGGCCAGGACGACCAGGTCGGCGGCGGCGACGACCTCGTCGGCGGGGACGAGCGGAACTCCGGGCAGGAGGCGGGCGGCGCGCTCGGCCGAGGCCGCGGAGAGACCGGAGGCGGCGAGGACGTCGTCGCCGGCGGCGGCGAGCGCGGCGCCGAGAACGGCACCGACCCGGCCGGCGCCGATGACGCCGACGCGGAGGCGGGCGGGTGCGATGGCAGCCGGTTCGAGCCCGGCGGCACGAGCAGCTCTGCGGCGTGCAGGCATCGGTGCACCTCTCGTTCCAGTCCCTGGGCGGGTACCGGACGTCGGTCGCGGTCCCGTCGTCGGGGACCGCCTGGGTCGTGCGGGGAGTGCGGACGTACTGGTGGGGCCGCCCCGCTGCAACCGGAGGTGTCGCGCGAGTCGACCGCCGATGGCGAGTGTGTGACCGCACCGCCCCGCCCGCAACGCCTGCGGGCTGTGTCATGGCTCACGCCCCGGGCGAGGTCACCCGGACGGGTCGCATGGGACGGTCCTCGCGTGGCGGCATCGGACGGACGACAGGAGCACGGCGTGGGCACGATGGACGGGCGGACGGCACTGGTCACCGGCGGCAGCCGGGGCATCGGGCTGGCGATCGCACAGAGCCTGGTGGACCGCGGGGCGCGGGTCGTCATCACCGCACGCAAGCCCGAGGCCCTCGCCGAGGCGGTGGAGAGCCTGGGCGGGCCGGAGGTGGCGGTCGCCGTCGCCGGGCACGCCGGGGACGCCGCGCACCGCGCCGACGCGGTGCGGACGGCGGTGGAGACCTTCGGCAGCCTGGACATGCTGGTGGGCAACGTCGGGGTCAACCCGGTCTACGGACCCATGACCGACCTGGACCTCGACGCCTTCCGCAAGGTCCTGGACACCAACGTGGTGTCCTCCCTCGGGCTGGTGCAGGAGGCCTGGCGGGCCTGGATGGCCGAGCACGGCGGCTCGGTCCTGTTCGTCGCCTCCGTGGCGGGGCTCCGGTCCTCGGAGAACATCGGGGCATACGGCGTCAGCAAGGCGGCCGTGATCAACCTGACCACGCAGCTGGCCGTCGAGCTCGGTCCGACCGTCCGGGTCAACGCCGTTGCCCCGGCCGTGGTGAAGACCCGGTTCGCCGGCGCGCTGTACGAGGGGCGGGAAGAGGAGGTCGCGGCCGAGTACCCGGCCGGCCGCCTCGGTGTCCCCGAGGACGTGGGCGAGGCCGCCGCCTACCTGCTGGGCGACGGCGCCGGCTGGGTGACCGGGCAGACGGTCGTGCTCGACGGTGGCAAGCTCTCGCGCAACCGGTGAGCGTCAGCCGTCGCCGAGCACCCGGGCGAGCACGTCGTCGGGCTCGTCCTCGTCCCGGTAGCGCCGCCGGCGGCGCCCGCCGGAGTTGGGCGTGACCCCGTTCTCGGCCAGGATGTCGGCCAGCCGCTTCTCCTGGGCGGCCGGCGCGGCCGGCTCCTCCACCGGGACGGCCACCCGGTAGCCACCTCGGTCGTCGACGCGGATCCGGGGGTTCGCCGGGACGGCGGGCCGCTGGGTCGTCGGCGCCATCACGGGGTGGACGGGCTCCTCGTCGCCGCGGCGCCGGCGGGGTGGGACCTCGGGACGGAAGGACGTCGGCTCCGCGTCGATCAGCGAGCGCGCGGCCAGCCATTCCAGCGGCGTCGGCAGCGGCTCGGGCGACGGCGGCGTCATCGGGAAGGACGTCGTCGGCGGCACCGGCGCGGCACCGGGCCGCGCGCGGGAGGTGCCCGGTGCCGGCTGCGCCGACGCCGACCAGAGCGGGGTGTCCTCGTCCCGGCCGTCGCGACCAGGGCCGGCCTGGGCCCAGCGGTCCTCGAGCGACGAGATCCACCGGTCCTCGTCGCTGGGGGCGGGCGCTGGTGGGGGTGCCGGCTCGGTCCAGGGCTCGCCGCCGACCGTCGCCCACGAGGCCGTCGCCGGCGCCGGCCACGACGCGGTCGGCTCGGACTCCCAGCTCGGCCGCCAGGACGGCGAGGGGACCGGCCGGCCGGGCGGGGCCGGCGGCGGCACGGGCGGACGGGAGGTGCGTTCCCGCAGCACCTGCTCGACGTGCCGGGTGTGGCGGGGGTCGTCGAGCCGGACGGCCGGCCAGCCGCCGGTCAGCTCCTGCGGCGCGGCGTCGTCGGGCCAGCGTGCCGCGGTGTCGATCGCCCGGCCGGGCGCGTCGTGCGGCTCGGTGCCCAGCCGGCTGGCCTGGGTCCGCATGACGATGCGTTCGATGAGCATCTCGCTGGAGAGCTGCTCGGTGAGCTCCTGGCGCAGCCGGCCCATGTCTGCCCGCAGCTCCGTCAACTGGCCGAGGTCCTGCCGCAGACCGGTCAGCTGCGCGACGTCGTCGCGCAGGGCGGCCACCCGCGCCACCTCGGTCCGGAGCTCGGCGAGGGCCGCCACATCGGTGCGCAGATCGGCGACCCGGCCGAGCTCCTCCCGGAGACCGGCCAGCCCGGCCAGGTCCTGGCGCAGCGCGTCCAGCTCGGCCCGCATCGACTCCTCGGCCTCGCGGCGCAGGTCGGCCTCCAGTGCCAGCTCGTACTCGCGGCGCGCGGCGACCTCTCGCTCCAGCTCCGACTGGTAGGCCCGGCGCAGCTCGGTCTCCCGGGCCTGGGCGGCGACGCGGTCGGTGGCCCGGGCCCCTGCCGCGAACGTGGCGAGGACGAAGGCCCAGGCCGCGCCGAGGACGGCCAGCCGCAGGAACTGCGGGTTGTCGGTGAGGAAGACGGCGAGGGTGGCCAGGACGGCCAGCGCGAACCCGCCCGCCTGGATCATCGTCCGGCGGTCGGCACGACTGCGAGGAGCGACGTCGTCCTCGCGCAGGGCCATGGCCCCAGCGTAGCGGCGGAGACCACCGTCCTCCGGGAGGACTTTGGGTCGTGACCGAGCTGTCGCCGAGGTGGGCTGGAAGGGTGGCCCCGTGACCCTCACCCTGCTCGGCTGGCGGCGCGAGGTCGCCGGCCTGTACGCCGCCGCCCGGACCGCCACCGATCCCGAGCGCGGCTGGCGCACCTGGCGCGACGGCCGTGACGAGCTCTTCGCCGGCCACCCCGACTCACCGCTGGAGGAATCGGCGCGGGCCGCGTTCCGCGGGCTCCCCTACTCCGGCTACGACCCGGCGCTGCGGTTCGAGGCGGTCCTGGAGCCGGCCGGGCCCCGCCGGCTGGAGGTGCCCACCGCGGACGACGGCACGGTGCTGCTGGACCGGATCGGCACCGTGGCCCTCGACGGGCGGGACGGCGACCAGGTGGGCCGGCTGGACGTCTGGTGGCTGGCCGGCTACGGCGGCGGCGTCTTCCTCCCCCTGAGGGACGGGACCGCGGGATCCACCACGTACGGCGGCGGCCGGTACCTGCTCGACACCGTCAAGGGCGCCGACCTCGGCGGCGACGGCACCCGGCTGGTGGTGGACCTCAACTTCGCCTACCACCCGTCGTGCACCTACGACCCGCGCTGGTCGTGCCCGCTCGCCCCCGAGGGCAACCGGGTGTCGACGCCGGTCCCCGCCGGGGAGCAGTTGCCCCCCGGCGGCTGGTACTAGGCGGACCGCACCCCCCAACCTTGCCGCGCCCCAGCCCCGGGACAGGGCACCTC
>CADCTN010000213.1 GCA_902805535.1 uncultured Blastococcus sp.
CGCGGCCGGGCAGCTTCCAGGACGCGTTGAACTCCGTCGACGGCCGCGGGGTGATCCAGGCCGACCGGTTCGACGCCGACGTCCTGCACCCCTTCGTGCACACGACCTGCCTGGCGGCGGCCGAGCGTGCGCGGCACACCCGCCCCGCAGCCTGGGCCGAGCTCGCCGACGACGTCGGGGAGGACGAGGCCGACCTCGACGACGTCGTCCGCGCCGGCAGCTGGGAGGCGCCGCTGCGGATCGAGGCCGAGCTCCTGGTGCTGGCCGCCCTGCGGGACGTGCCGCTGATCGAGGTGGAGGCCGAGGGCCTGCCGCTGTCCCTGGTGCGCGCCGCGGAGGACGTCGTGCGCTCCGCCGCCGAGCCCGTCGTGCGTGCCGCCGCCGAGCCGGTGGACCCAGGACCGGTCGACGACGACCTGGCCGCCTCGGTCTTCCTCGCCCGGGCCGCGGTGGTCGCCACCGGGGCGCCGCTGCCGTTGGGACCGGAGGTCGCCGAGCGGCTGGTCGTGGAGCTCGTGGCGCACGGCCTGGAGGCCGACGAGGTCGTCGGCGTGCTGCCGCACCTCCCCGTCCAGCCGGCCACCGCCGAGGAGATCGTGGCCATCGTCCGGGCGGCCGGCATCGGCTGACGGGGCCCTTCGGCCCTGTCGACGGGCGGGGGGCCGGGGCCAGCCTGGCGGCGGCTGCCGACGGCAGCCGCCGGTGGTTCGGGGGCGCCGGCCCCTCGGACGAAGGACGCCCGTCATGACCTCCCCGACCTCCACCGGTACCGCTGCCGACGCCGACCGCGCCCTCAAGGCCAGGCACCGGGCGATGTGGGCGTCCGGTGACTACCCGACCCTGGCCGCCGACCTGCTGCCCGAGCTGGGCGACGTCCTCGTGCGGGCGTGCGGCGTGTCCGGCGGGGACCGCGTGCTCGACATCGCCGCCGGCTCGGGCAACGTCGCGATCCCCGCCGCCCGCACGGGCGCGACGGTGGTGGCCAGCGACCTGACGCCCGAGCTCTTCGACGCCGGGCGGGCCCGCGCGGCCGCCGAGGGCGTCGAGCTGGCGTGGCGGGAGGCCGACGCGGAGGCGCTGCCGTTCGCCGACGGCGAGTTCGACGTGGTGCTGTCGGCCATCGGAGTCATGTTCGCGCCGCACCACCAGGCGGCCGCCGACGAGCTCGTCCGGGTCTGCCGGCCGGGCGGCCGCATCGGGATCCTCAGCTGGACGCCCGAGGGCTTCATCGGCCAGCTCTTCGCCACGATGAAGCCCTACGCGCCGACGCCCCCGCCCGGAGTCTCCCCGCCGCCGAAGTGGGGGAGCGAGGACCACGTCCGCGCGCTGCTGGGCGACCGGGTCACCGACGTGACGACCGAGCGGCGGATGCTCCGGGTCGACCGGTTCGACCGGCCCGAGGAGCTCCGGGACTACTTCAAGTCCAGGTACGGCCCCACGATCGCGGTCTTCCGGTCGCTGGCCGAGGACCCGGACCGGGCCGCGGCCCTGGACGCCGACCTGGTGGAGCTGGTCCGCCGCAACGACCGCGGCTCGGGCTCGACGGTGCTGGACTGGGAGTACCTGCTGCTGACCGCCACGAGGAAGCGGGAGACGGTGCCCGGCCCGCGCTGACGGGACGCCCGGCGGAGCGGCCGGGCCCTCAGAGCTCGGCCGCCACCAGGGACTCCAGGAGCAGGTCGGGGTGCTTCTCCTTGAACACCCGCAGCCCCCACTTGTCGCTGAACACCGCGACGTACTCGCCGTTGGTCCGCCGCAGCACCTCCGCCCCCCGGGCGGTGGACACCACGGGCGCGGACGCCTCGTCGGTGCGCAGCGCCAGGTTGTAGCCGAGCCGCTCGAGCTCGACCGGGGCGCCGAACTCGTGCTCCATGCGGTGGGTCGCCACCTCGAACTGCATCGGGCCGACGACGGCGAGGACCGGCGCCTGGTCACCCCGGCGGTCCGAGCGCAGGACCTGCACCACGCCCTCGGAGTCCAGCTGCTCGATGCCGCGGCGGAACTGCTTGTGCTTGGCGGTGTCCCGGCCGCGGCAGACGGCGAAGTGCTCCGGGGCGAAGGTGGTCAGCGGCGGGAAGGACACCGGCTTGTCGGCGTAGAGGGTGTCCCCGACGCCCAGCGCCGCGGCGTTGACCAGGCCGACGACGTCGCCGGGGTAGGCCACGTCGATGCTCTCCCGCTCCCGGCCGAACACGTGCTGGGCGTACTTCGTGGCGAAGGGGCGCCCGGTGTGGGCGTGGGTGACGACCATCCCGCGCTCGAAGACGCCCGAGCAGATGCGGATGAACGCCAGCCGGTCGCGGTGCGCGGTGTCCATGCCGGCCTGCACCTTGAAGACGAACGCGCTGAACGGGTCGGTCAGCGCCCGCGTGCCGCCGTCGACGGTGCTCAGCCCGGCCGGCGCCGGCGCCATCCCGACCAGGGTGTCCAGCAGCGCGCCGACACCGAAGTTGGAGACGGCGGAGGCGAAGAGCACCGGCGTCGTGACGCCGTCCAGGAAGAGCGACTGCTCGTGGTCCTGGCCGCTCGCGGCCAGCAGCTCGACCTCCTCGACGGCCTGCTGCCACGCCGCTCCCTCGCGGTCCTGCGCGGCCTCGGCCGACAGCGTCTCCTCGGGGGCGATCGTCGCCCCGCCCGCGGTCCGGGTGAACCGCCGGTAGGTGCCGTCGGAGCGGTCGAGCACGCCGCGGAAGTCGCCGGCGATCCCGACCGGCCAGGTCAGCGGGGTCGGGGTCAGGCCGGTCCGGTCGCTGATCTCGTCCATCAGCTCGAGGGCGTCCTTGCCCGGGCGGTCCCACTTGTTGACGACGGTCAGCACCGGGATCCCGCGGTGCCGGCAGACCGCGAACAGCTTCATGGTCTGCGCCTCGAGGCCCTTGGCCGCGTCGATCAGCATGACGGCCGCGTCGACCGCGGTGAGCACCCGGTAGGTGTCCTCGGAGAAGTCGGCGTGCCCGGGGGTGTCGAGGAGGTTGATGACGGCGTCGTGGTACTCGAACTGCAGGGCCGCCGAGGTGATGGAGATGCCGCGGGCCTTCTCCATGTCCATCCAGTCCGACACGGTGCCGCGACGGCCCGCCTTGCCGTGCACGGCGCCGGCCTGGCCGATGACGCGGGCGTGCAGGGCGAGCGCCTCGGTGAGCGTGGACTTGCCGGCGTCGGGGTGGCTGATGACGGCGAAGGTGCGCCGGCGGGACGCCTGGTCCACGACCTCCTTGGCGGTCGACCGGGTGACCGCCCGCTCGTCGACGGCGCTCATCGGAGCACCGTCAGGGCAGCACGGGACCGACCGATCGCGAAGGGGAGCACGTACCGACTGTAGGCGGGCGCCCGCGGACCACGTCGCGGATCAGACCTCGGTGACCTCGAACGTCCGCGTCGGCGCCACGAACTCCTCCTGGGCGGCGACGAGCAGGATCTCCCGCGACCCGGCGTCGGCCGTGCGCTGGAGCAGCCCGAAGACCGACGCCGCGGCCCGGCCCAGCGCCACGTCGGCCGAGCGGGTGTCCAGCCAGTGGGCGAGGAACAGCGCCGCGATCGCGTCACCGGCACCGTTCACCGACACGTCGAGCCGCGGCGTGCGGACGCGGAAGTGCCGGCCCCCGGCCGAGGCCAGCAGGTCCACGGCGTCGTCCGGGGTGTCGTCGGTGATCAGCGACGTGGTGAGGACCACCGACGGCCCGAGCGCCTGGACGGCGGCGACCGCGTCCTTCACCGAGCCGAGCGACCGGGTGGTGGCGCCGGACAGCAGGTCCAGCTCGAAGTGGTTGGGCGTCACGACGTCGGCGGCGGGCACCGCGACCTCGCGCATGAGCTCCTCGATGCCGGGCCGGACGAAGACGCCGCGGCCGACGTCGCCGATGACCGGGTCGCAGCAGTAGACGGCGTCGGGGTTGGCCGCCCGCACCCTCGCGACGGTGGAGACGACGGCGTGCCCGATGTCGGCCGATCCCAGGTACCCGGACAGGACGGCGTCGCAGCCGGCCAGCGCGCCGCGGTCGGCGATGCCCTGGACCACCTCCTCGACGGCCTGCCCGTCGAACACGCGGCCGGTCCACTCGCCGTAGCCGGTGTGGTTGGAGAACTGGACGGTGTGCACCGGCCACACCTCGATCCCCAGGCGCTGGAGCGGGAACACGGCCGAGGAGTTGCCGACGTGCCCGTAGGCGACGTGGGACTGGATCGAGAGCACGCTGACCACGAGGAGACGGTAGACAGATCGGCGTTCGAGCGCATGCGTGGGCGGCCGGTCCCACGTCGCTGCCCCGGCATCCCGGCGCTGCCGTGGATCATGACGCGATGACGACGAGACGCGGCACGGTGCGCGGCGCCGTCCCCGCCGACGCCGGGCGATGCGCGGAGATCTACGCCCCCTACGTCCGGGACACCGCCATCTCCTTCGAGACCGAGCCGCCCGCGGCGGAGGAGATGGCCCGTCGCATCGCGGCGGCGTGGCAGCAGCACGCCTGGCTCGTGCTCGAGGACGACGACGGCGAGGTGACCGGCTTCGCCTACGGCGGGCCCTTCATGAGCCGGGCGGCCTACCGCTGGTCGGCGGCGGTCAGCGTCTACCTGGACGGCGCGCGCCGCCGGTCCGGTGGGGGCCGCGCCCTCTACGGCGCGCTGTTCGAGCGGCTGGCCGCGCGCGGCATCCGGACCGTCCTGGCGGGGGTCGCGCTGCCCAACGAGGCGAGTGAGGGCCTGCACCGGGCCGTCGGGTTCCAGCCGGCCGGCATCTACCGCAGGGTCGGCTGGAAGCACGGCCGCTGGCACGACGTGGCCTGGTACCAGAAGGACCTGGTCACCGACTGGTCGCCGCCCGCCTGATCGGCCGGCCCGCGGTCACTTGCAGCGCCTCGCCCAGCAGGTAGGCCGTGAACGGCGTGGCGAGGGAGATGGCGTTGGACGACGGCGGATCGCTGCGCAGCCGGCGCAGCGGCCGGACACCGCTGGCGACCGCCACCCCCGCGGCCACGCCGCCGACGGCCGCGATCAGGAACTGGCCGACGGCGGACGGGGTCGAGAACCCGCCGCCCTGGGCCGCGGCGATCGCGACGCCGAGGATCGTCAGCGCGGTGGCGTCGTTGAGCAGGCCCTCGCCCTGGATCAGGGTGATCAGCCGCGGGGGCAGGCCCGCCTTCCGGCCGACGGCGAGGGCGGCGACCGGGTCGGGCGGCGCGACCGCCGCGCCCAGGGCGATGCCGGCGGCCAGCGTCGCGCCGGCGACGAAGAAGTGGAAGCCGACGCCGATGACCAGCGCCGTGGCCAGGACGAGCAGCACCGACAGGCTGATCACCGACCGCAGGTTCTGGCGGATGGCGGTCAGCGAGGAGTCCAGCGCCGCGCTGTAGAGCAGCGGCGGCAGCACCACGGTCAGGATCAGCTCGGGGTCCAGCGTGATGCCGGGGCCGGGCAGGGCCGCGTAGCCGATGCCGAGGAGGGTCAGCAGCGCCGCCGCGGGGAGCCCGGTGCGCCCGGCGACCCACCGCACCGCGACGATGACGGCGACCGCGCCGAGGACCAGGAGGACCACCGTCTCGGCATGCACCCCCGCATCCTGTCGGAGGCAGGGGCCGGCCCGGAGGTCAGGCCTGGTCGGTCGCCGTCAGCGCTGCTGCCGGCGTGCGATGAGGACGAGCACGCCCATGACCACCAGCAGCGGCACCCAGGAGGGCACCCCCAGCGGCCCCAGGAGGGCCCCGGCCACCAACAGCAGGAGCTGGAAGGCGACGAAGATGCCGACGAACAGCACGATGTAGAACACGACGGGACGTTCCATCTGCAGACGGCGCAGGTAGTCCATCGCCTCTCCTCGGTCGTCGGCGGGCATCAGGCGTCAGGCATCAGTTGTGGGGCATCACCGGCATCGGCACCGTGGGCCCCGAACTGAAGACGACGCTCCCCCCGACAACGCCAGGTCGGGGGGCCGGGGTTCCCGGTCCGGTCAGGCGTCGATGACGATCGGGATGATCATCGGGCTGCGCCGGCCGGACCGGTGCGCCCACTGGCCGACCGCACGCGAGATGAGCTGCTCGAGCTGCGTCGCTCCGCCGACGCCCTCCTCGGCGGCCTTGGCCAGGGCCTTCTCGATCAGCGGGACGACCGCCTCGAAGGTGCTCTCGTCGTGGGCGAAACCGCGGGCGAGGAAGTCCGGCGACTCGGCCAGCATCCCGGTGTCGGCGTCCACGATCGCGACGACGGTGATGACGCCCTCCTCGGCGAGGTTCCGCCGGTCCTTGAGGTGCGCCTCCGTCGCTCCGCCCACGGTCTGGCCGTCGACGTAGACGTTGCCGGCCGGCACCTTGCCGCTGATCCGGACCCGCCCGTCGACCAGGTCGACGGCCATGCCGTCCTCGGCGATGACGATGCCCTTCGGGTGCACGCCGGTGCGGACGGCCAGCTCGCCGTTGGCCTTGAGGTGGCGCCACTCCCCGTGCACCGGCATGACGTTGCGCGGCTGGACGATGTTGTAGCAGTAGACGAGCTCGCCGGCGCTGGCGTGGCCGGACACGTGCACCTTCGCGTTGCCCTTGTGCACCACGTTGGCGCCCCAGCGGGTGAGCTCGTTGATGACCCGGTAGATCGCGTTCTCGTTGCCGGGGATCAGCGAGCTGGCCAGCAGGACCGTGTCGCCGTCGGTGATCCGGATGACGTGGTCGCGGTTGGCCATGCGCGACAGGGCGGCCATCGGCTCGCCCTGGGACCCGGTGCAGATCAGGCAGACCTGGTTGGCCGGCAGCTTCTCCAGCACCTTCATGTCGACGACCAGGCCGTCGGGCACGTTCAGGTAGCCCAGGTCCCGCGCGATGCCCATGTTGCGGACCATCGACCGGCCGACGAAGGCCACCTTGCGGCCGTGCGCGTGCGCCTGGTCGAGCACCTGCTGGATGCGGTGCACGTGGCTGGCGAAGCTCGAGACGATGACCCGCCGTGGTGCGGTCCGGAACACCTTCTCGATGGCCGGCACCAGCTCGCCCTCGGAGGTGGTGAACCCGGGGACCTCGGCGTTGGTGGAGTCGGTGAGGAAGAGGTCGACCCCTTCCTCACCGAGCCGGGCGAAGCCGCGCAGGTCGGTCTTCCGCCGGTCCAGCGGGAACTGGTCCATCTTGAAGTCGCCGGTGTGCAGGACGAGGCCTGCGGCGGTCCGGATCGCGACGGCGAGCGCGTCGGGGATGGAGTGGTTGACCGCGAGGAACTCGAGGTCGAAGGGGCCGAACTCGACCAGGTCGCCCTCGGTCACCTCGACGGTGACCGGGCGGATCTTGTGTTCCTTGAGCTTGGCGTCGATGAACGCCAGGGTCAGCTTCGAGCCGACCAGGGGGATGTCGGCGCGCTCGCGCAGCAGGTAGGGGACACCACCGATGTGGTCCTCGTGGCCGTGGGTCAGGACGATCGCGACGACGTCGTCCAGGCGGTCCCGGATGGCCGTGAAGTCAGGCAGGATCACGTCGACGCCCGGCTGGTGCTCCTCCGGGAAGAGGACGCCGATGTCGACGATCAGCAGCTTGCCGGCGTGCTCGAACACGGTCATGTTGCGACCGATCTCGCCGAGGCCACCCAGGGCGATCACGCGCAGGCCGCCGTCGGGCAGGGGCGGGGGCGTGCGCAGTTCAGGGTGCGTGCGACTCATGGGGTGAACGTTACGGCGCGGGCCGCGGGGGTCCGGTCACGGCTCTCCCGGCGCGGGGGTCCACCGGGCGCCCGGCCTGGCCGGGAATGCAGAACGGGGGCCACGGCGCGATGCGCCGTGACCCCCGTCCCGGTGGATCAGATGGGGCGGACGTTCTCCGCCTGGGGGCCCTTCTGGCCCTGCGTGACGTCGAACTCGACCTGCTGGCCCTCGTCGAGGGACTTGTAGCCGTCGGACGTGATGGCGGAGTAGTGGCAGAAGACGTCGGCGCCGCCGCCGTCCTGGGCGATGAACCCGAAGCCCTTCTCCGCGTTGAACCACTTCACAGTGCCCTGAGCCATGCTGTTCTCATTCCGTGCTGGGGGTGTCGGGCCCGGCAGATTGCCGGTCCCGGGTCGCTGCACCACCGGCAGGACCGAGAGGAACGTCAGGCAGAAGACGACTGCGGACGTTCAAGAACGAAGCAGAGGCACGACAGCGACCGAGGTGAACCCTACGCCCCCCAGCGCCGTCGTGGGGACCTGGCTCTCCGGCAGGGTGTCCGGCGCGTCCGGCGTCACCCTTCCGAGGGCGGTCCGCGCGGGTACCGGGGCTGCGTGCCGACCGGGTCCGTGCCATCGTGCTGCGGAGAGCCGGGCACCCGGACCTGCTCCCAGGGCTCCGGAAGGGCTGCATGAACCAGCAACTGGCCGATCGGCTCCGTTTCCTGCGCGCGTTCGTCGCGAACCCGCGCCAGGTGGGCGCCATCCTGCCGACCTCCCGGCTCGCGGTGCGCGACATGCTCGACATGGGCGACGTGCCCGGCGCCTCCCTGGTGGTGGAGCTCGGGGCGGGCACCGGGTCGCAGACCGGGGAGATCCTGGCCCGGATGGGCCCGGACGCGCGCCTGGTGGCCCTGGAGATCGATCCGCGCCTGGTGAAGATCCTGCAGGAGCGTTTCGACGATCCTCGCCTGCAGGTCGTCTGCGACTCGGCGGAGAACCTCCGCGAGCACCTGGGCGACGGCGGCGCCGACGTGCTCGTCTGCGCCCTGCCGTTCACCTCGCTGGAGCCGGGACTGCGCCGGCGCATCCTGGAGTCGCTCCCGGGTGCGCTCGGTCCGGACGGCGTCGCGCTGGTGATCCAGTACTCGCCGCTCCTCCAGTCAGAGCTGCGCCGGATCTTCGGCGACGTGCGCCGGCGCATCTCACCGGTCAACGTGCCGCCGGCCTTCCTCTTCGCCTGCCGCCGCCGGCTCGCCGACGGCTGACCCTCCGCTCCTCTGCAGAGGGCGGAACGGGGCGCGGGCCCTCCGTTGGGCGAGTCGACCCAGGGCGCGGTGGGCGGTCGTCCCGCGAGCACCACTCCTTCCCCTCCGGTGAAGCGCACGTCACAGCCTCGCGACCCTGCGTAACACTCCTGTCACCGGCGGACCTCCGGGATGGAACATCGCGTCCCTAGGTTCCTGCCACCGAACGGAGCCACGCTCTCGCCGAGGGCGTCCGGGCCGTTCACCGGTGGGTCCACGGCCCTCGCGCGCCGTGGAGCCACCCGGGGACCAGGGAGCGACATGCCGAAGCTGCGCCGCCGTCACGTAGGAGCCACCCTCACCGCCGCCGCTCTGGTGCTCGGCACCACAGCGTGCGGGAGCCGGGTGGACGACACCGGGGAGGCGAGCGCGGCAGGCCGCGCGGAGTCCTGCGTGGACACGTCGGGCGACTCCGTCAGGATCGGCCTGCTGAACTCCATGTCGGGCACCATGTCGATCAGCGAGACGACCGTGCGCCGGTCCCTGGAGCTGGCCGTCGAGGAGGTCAACGCCGACGGCGGGGTACTGGGCAAGCAGCTCGAGGTCGTCACCGAGGACGGCGCCTCGGAGCCGACGGTCTTCGCCGAGCGGGCCACCAAGCTCATCCAGAGCGACTGCGTGGCCGCGGTCTTCGGCGGCTGGACGTCCAGCAGCCGCAAAGCCATGCTCCCGGTCTTCGAGAGCAACGACGCGCTGCTGTTCTACCCGGTCCAGTACGAAGGCCTGGAGGCGTCGCAGAACATCTTCTACACCGGCGCGACGACCAACCAGCAGATCATCCCCGCCTTGGACTACCTCAAGGACGAGCTGGGCGTGACGTCGCTGCACCTGGTGGGCAGCGACTACGTCTTCCCACGGACGGCGAACGCCATCATCAAGGCCTACGCCGAGGAGCACGGGATCGAGATCGTGGGCGAGGACTACGAGCCGCTGGGCTCGACCGAGGGCATCCAGACGATCGTCAACCGCGTCCAGGGATCCGGTGCCGACGCGGTGTTCAACACCCTCAACGGCGACTCGAACGTCAGCTTCTTCGCCCAGTACGCGAACGTCGGACTGGACGCGGAGGCGATGCCGGTGCTGTCGGTCTCCATCGCCGAGGAGGAGGTCCCCGGCATCGGCGTCGAGAAGCTCGAGGGCCAGTACACGGCCTGGAACTACTACCAGACCGTCGACACTCCGGAGAACGAGGAGTTCGTCGCCGCCTTCAAGGAGGCCTACGGCGACGACGCGGTGACGAGCGACCCGATGGAGGCCGCCTACACCTCCGTCTACCTGTGGAAGGGCATGGTCGAGGCTGCCGGGTCCTTCGACGTCGCGGACGTCCAGGCCGCCGCCGACGGCGTCGGCTTCGACGCCCCCGAGGGGCCGGTCACGGTGAACGGCGACAACCACCACATCGCCAAGACGGCGCTGATCGGCCGGGTGAACGCCGAGGGCCTCATCGACACCGTCTGGTCCTCGGACGGCCCGATCGACCCCGACCCGTGCCTGGAGGGCTACGACTGGGCCGCCGGCATGGACAAGGACGAGACCTACTGCTGACCGGCTGAGCGGGAGGTCAACGGGATGGACGCCGTCCTCGGCCAGCTGTACGCCGGCCTCAGTCTCGGCTCGGTGCTGCTGCTCATCGCCCTCGGGTTGACCCTGACCTTCGGGCAGATGGGCGTCATCAACATGGCGCACGGGGAGTTCCTCATGGCCGGGGCGTACACCGCCTTCGTGGTGCAGCAGGTGATCGGCGGCGCCGGCTCGGCCATGCTGATCGCGCTGCCGCTGGCCTTCCTCGTCGGCGGACTGCTCGGGGTGCTCCTGGAGACGACCCTGATCAGCCGGCTGTACCACCGGCCGCTGGACACCCTGCTGGTGACCTGGGGTGTCTCGCTGATGCTCCAGCAGCTGGCGCGCGACGTCTTCGGAGCGCCGGCCGTCGAGGTACGCGCCCCCGAATGGCTGCGGGGCAACATCGAGGTCCTGGGGGTGCCCTTCACCACCGGGCGGCTGTTCATCGTCGTGCTGGCGGTAGGGGCGGTGGCCGTGCTGAGCGCGGTCCTGCGGTTCACCTCCCTGGGACGACGGATCCGCGCGGTCGTGCAGAGCCGGGGCCTGGCGGAGACGTCGGGCATCAACAGCCGGCGGACGGACCGGGTGACCTTCTTCGTCGGATCGGGACTGGCGGGGATCGCCGGGGTGGCGCTCACGCTGATCGCGTCGACGCAGCCCTACATGGGCCAGACGTACATCGTCGACGCGTTCCTCGTCGTGGTGGCCGGCGGGATCGGGCAGGTGCGTGGTGCCGTCCTGGCCGCTTTCGGCCTGGGGGTCCTCCAGGCACTCTTCGCCTACTCCCAGTCGGTCAGCACGGCGAAGGTGCTGCTGCTGGTCTGCGTCATCGCATTCCTGCAGCTGCGCCCGCAGGGTCTGTTCAGCGTCCGGACGAGGAGTCTGGTGTGACCAGGCGATGGGCGGGCAGCGCCTCGGTCCTCAGCGGGTATCTCGTGGCAGCCGTCATCCTCTTCGGGGCGGCCCCGGTGCTGCTGAGCGACTTCCGGTTGCGGTTGCTGGCGCAGTTCCTCTGCGTCGCGATGGTGGCCGTGGGCATCGGGCTGGCCTGGGGGAGCGGCGGCATGCTCACCCTCGGCCAAGGACTCTTCTTCGGTCTGGGGGCCTACATCATGGCCATCCACCTGCAGCTCAGCGATGCGGGACCGGCTGGCCGGCCGGCCTTCATGGTGACCGGCAGCGGCCTGCCGTGGTGGTGGGAGCTCTTCCGCAACCCGGTGACCGCCGTGCTGGGGATCATCGCGGTCCCGGCCTTGCTCGCGCTCCTGCTGGGCCTGGGTGTCTTCCGCCGGAGGGTCAAGGGCGCCTACTTCGCGATCCTGTCCCAGGCCTCGGCGGCGGCCTTCGCCCTGCTGCTGATCAGCCAGCAGAACACCGTCGGTGGCTCCAACGGGCTGAGCAACTTCCGGCAGTTCTTCGGCTTCGCGCTCAGTGATCCGGTCAACCGGCGGATGCTCTACTTCATCGCTGCGGGGGTGCTGATCGCGATGGTGGCGGCCGTCCACCAGCTGCGGCGGAGCAGGTACGGCGAGCTGCTGACGGCGGTCCGCGACGGCGAGGAGCGCGTGCGCTTCCTCGGGTACGACCCGGCACTGGTCAAGGTCCTCGCCTACGTGGTCGCCGCGGTGTTCGCTGCGGTCGGTGGCGCCCTGTTCGTGCCGATCGTCGGCATCATCTCCCCGAGCAACGTCGGGGTCGTTCCCTCGATCGGCTTCCTGATCGGGGTGGCGGTCGGAGGACGGGCGACCCTGCTCGGACCGGTACTCGGCTCCCTGGCGGTCTCCTACGCCGGCAGCACCCTCTCGGAGAATGTCGAGTCGCTGTGGATCTACCTCCAGGGCCTGCTCTTCGTGCTCGTCGTCGCCTTCCTTCCCGGGGGCATCGGCTCCCTCGGTGCCGCCCTGCGGGGACGACGGCGCGCCGTGGGCGACGTTCCGGGCCGGAGTGCCGGGCACGGGCCGCCGGGACGTCCCCTCGTGGACGGCGGGGGCCCGGAGCGGGCTCCTGCCGGTGCGCGCAGCGGAGGCGTGTGATGCGGGAGGACTACCTGGAGATCCGCGGGCTGCGGGTCAGCTTCGACGGGTTCGTCGCCGTGGACGGCGTGGATCTCACCGTGCTGCAGGGCGACCTGCGGTTCCTCATCGGCCCCAACGGCGCGGGGAAGACGACCCTGGTCGACGCCGTCACGGGCCTGGCGCCCGCCACCGGCTCGGCGACGTTCGACGGGATCCAGCTCCTGGGCAAGAAGGAGCACCAGATCGCCCGGGCGGGGGTCGGGCGCACGTTCCAGACCGCGAGCGTCTTCGATCAGCTCACCGTCCTGCAGAACCTCGACATCGCGGCCGGGGCCCGCCGACGGCGCCGGTCGCTGCTGCGGGCCCGGGGCGCCGTGCCCGGCAGCGTGCAGCTCGCCATGGAGACGACCGGCCTGACCGGACTGCAGGACCGGCCGGCCGGGGAGTTGGCGCACGGCCAGAAGCAGTGGCTGGAGATCGGCATGCTGCTCGTGCAGAACGCCACGGTGCTCTTCCTCGACGAGCCGGTCGCCGGGATGAGCGCGGAGGAGCGCCGGCAGACCGGTGAGTTGCTGCGCCGCGTGCGACGGGACCACGTGGTCGTCGTCGTCGAGCACGACATGGAGTTCCTCCGGGCCTACGCGGACTCGGTGACCGTGCTGGCCGCGGGCACGGTGCTCGCGGAGGGGACCTACGCCCAGGTGCAGGCCGATCCACGCGTGCAGGAGATCTACCTGGGTCCTGGATCGCAGGGCCCCGGATCGCAGGGCCCCCGACACCAGGCGGTGCGCTGATGCTCGAACTCCGCGACCTCCACCTCGCCTACGGCCGGACGGAGGTGGTCCACGGCGTCGTCGTCGTCGTTCCGCACGACGGGGTGGCGGTGATCCTGGGGCACAACGGTGCCGGCAAGACGACGCTCCTGCGCGCCGCGGTCGGACTGCTGCGGCCGAGGTCGGGTCAGGTCGTGCTCGACGGCGAGGACGTCACCGCACTCCGCCCCCACCAGAGGGTCCACCGCGGCCTCGCCTACGTGCCGCAGGGGCAGCAGAGCTTCCCGCAGCTCACGACGGCGGAGAACCTCCAGCTCGTCGCCGACGGTCGCCGGGACGGGCGGGCCCGGATCGCCGAGGCACTGGACCTCTTCCCTGCGCTGACGAGCCTCCTCGGGCGGCGGGCGGGTCTCCTCTCGGGCGGGCAGCGTCAGCAGCTGGCCATCGCGCGCGCTCTCGTCACCGCGCCCCGGGTGCTCATCCTGGACGAGCCGACCGAAGGGATCCAGCCGAGCGTCGTCACCGAGATCCAGGAGGCGATCCTGGCGCTCACCCGCCGCGGTGGACTGTCGGTGCTGCTGGTCGAGCAGCACGTCGGCTTCGCGCTCAGCGCCGCGACCACGTACTACGTCGTCGAGTCCGGCCGGGTCACGGGGACCGGCAACGGCGGGGCGGCGTCCACCAGCGCCGTGCGCGCGGCGATGGCCATCTGAGCGGACCTCCGCGCGCCGGCCGGGGGGATCAGCGGCGTGCGGACAGCGCGGCGATCTCGTGGGCGGACTCGACGGTGGGCGCCGATGCCAGGGCGCGGGCGATGGCCCGCTCGTCGCGCAGGTGCCGGCGGGCATCGCGTCGGGTGCGGAGCGTGGTGGACAGACGGGACATGACGGTTCCTGCTCTCAGGGGGTTCTCTCAGGGGCTTGCGGTCGTGAGGGGGGAGTCCGGTGCCGGCGGTTCGGATACCGGCTCCGGATCGAGCCGGCTCGTGACGACGAGGACGTCGTCGTCGGGCGTGACCGTCGAGCCGGGGAGCAGCCGGCGCACCAGGCCCAGGACCGGCCGGTTGTCCGGCTGCACGGTCGCGGTGACGGTCCGGACGCCGCGGCGGGCGGCCAGCGAGGTGAGCTCGGCCACCAGCTGCCGGCCCAGGCCGACGCCCTGCCAGGCGTCCTCCACGAGGACGGCGACCTCGGCGGTGGAGGGGTCGGCGACGGGTCGGTCGTAGCGGGCGACGCCGACGACCTCGCCCCCGACGACCGCCACGAGGGCCTCGCGCAGGTCGTGGTCGACGGTCACCAGGTACCGGACCGTGCCGGCCGGGAGGGTGCGCACCGGGGCGTGGAAGCGCCGGTGGACGGTCTCGCGGGACAGGCGCGGCCAGAGGCGGTGGAAGAGCGCCTCGTCCTCGGGCTGCACCGGCCTCGTCGTCACCGCGATGTGCATTCCGGCCTCCTGGGTTCGTAAAGCGAACCTTGCTCGCCGATGCACGGTTCGTCAAGTGAACCCAGCCCGGTCTAGACTTCCGACGTGACGGACGCCTCGTGGGACCGGTCCCGCTGCTCGGTGGCGGGCACCCTGGCCGTGGTCGGGGAGAAGTGGAGCCTGCTCGTGCTGCGGGAGGCGTTCCTCGGCGTGCGCCGCTTCGCCGACCTGCAGCGGAACCTGGGCGCCCCGAAGGCCGTGCTCACCGACCGCCTGGCCACGCTGGTGGAGCAGGGGATCCTGCGCCGGGAGCCCTACCAGGCCGACGGCGAGCGCCGGCGCCACGAGTACCGGTTGACCCCCAAGGGGGTCGACCTCCATCCGACGCTCGTCGCCCTCATGCAGTGGGGTGACAAGCACCTGGCCGAGGACGTCGCGCCGCTGGCCCTGGAGCATCGCGACTGCGGGGCGCCGGTGCGCCTGGAGCTGCGCTGCGATGCCGGGCACCAGGTCAGCGGGGCGCGGGAGGTCCGTCCCGTGCCGCGGGCGATCCCGGTCAGCCCGGGCTGAGCGACTCCACCGACCGCAGGAAGTCCGCCGCCCGCTCCTCGTAGTTCCGGTAGCGGCCGAAGCTCGGCGCGGCGGGGGAGAGCAGCACGACGCCGTCCGGGCGGGCCCACTCGAACCCGGCGCGCACCCCCTCGGGCAGGTCGGCCACCTCGCGCACGTCGATGTCCGGAGCCCCCGCCCGGAGGGCCGCGGCGATCCGCGCCCCGCTGTCGGGCAGGCACAGCGCGAGCAGGCCGGCGCGGCCGCTCAGGCCGTCGGCCAGCGGCGCGTAGTCGATCCCCCGGTCGTGCCCGCCGACCAGCAGCGCGACCCTGCGGCCGCGGAACGCGTCGACCGCGGCGAGCGTGGGGAGCACGTTGGTGGACAGGCTGTCGTCGACGAAGTCCACGCCCTCGACCCGGCCCACGGGACGCAGCCGGCTGCCCAGGCCCGCGAAGTCGCGGGCGGCGGCGGTGATCCGGTCCTCGTCGTCCGCGCCGGCGACGCCGAGCGCGAGCAGGGCGGCGCGGGCCACCAGCGCGTTGCGGACGTTGTGCTCGCCGAGGAGGCCAAGCCCGGCGGTCCAGCCGGGGTCGTCGGCGGCATGCACCCAGGTCACCGAACGCCCCAGCAGGTCGGCGTGCTGGCGCAGCAGCGGGCTGTCGCCGTCGGCGACGACGCTGCGCACGCCCGGACGGCGGCACAGCGAGAGCTTGTCGCGGTAGTACTGCTCGATGCCGCCGTGCCAGTCGAGGTGGTCCTGGCTCAGCGAGGTGACCGCCACGACGGCCGGCCCCAGGGTCACGTCGGTCGCCTGGTAGCTGGAGGTCTCCACCACCCACCAGTCGACGTCCTGGGGTGCCTCGGGGTCCCACGGGGCGGTGCCGAAGTTGCCCCCCAGCAGGACGCGCTGGCCCAGGCCGGTGGCCAGGTGCCCGGCGATCGCGGTGGTCGTGCTCTTGCCCTTGGTCCCGGTGATGCACAGGACGCGGTCGCGGTCGGCCTCGGCGAGCCACAGCCCGAGCCCCCCGGCGACGGGGACGCCGGCGTCCTCCAGCGCCCGGAGGTCCTCCCGGGTGCGCGCGATGCCCGGCGACTTGACCACGACGTCGCAATCGGCCAGCGCCTCGAGCCCGCCGGCCTCGGTCCCGACGACGTCGTCGGTGGCGGGCCGGTCGTCCACCAGGACCTGCGGCGCGACCCCGAGCGCGGCGAGCTTGCGCAGGTTCGCCCGGCCCTCGACGCCGAGCCCCCACACGCCGACCCGGCGGTCGCGCAGGTCAGACCAGGAGATCGTCGGCGGCATACGGCGCCTCGATGAAGTGCTCGCCCAGCGGGGCGAAGTACCGGTCGGTCGGACCCGGTGCGGCCGGCTGCTCGGCCCGCAGCTGGGCGAGCACCGGGTTGCCCGCGCGGTCGGGGCGCGCGGCGGCCAGCTCCAGGGCCACGCGGCTCTCGCCGACGTCGCCGACGCACTCGAACGGCTTGGTGGCGGCGGTGTCACCGAGCAGCCCCCGGAACCGGGGGAGCATCTCGGCGCGGTCGAGGGGCTCCCGCCCGCCGAAGACGGCGCGCAGGTCGTCGGCGGGCATGAACGGCGCGAGGATCAGGTCGATGAACGCGCACTTGTCGCACTCGCCGCACCACGCCGAGGCGCGCGATGCCGGGTCGACGTGGAAGGACCGGTTGCAGCTGCGGAAGACCGGGTGGTACTCGGTCAGCTGCGCGAACCGCTCGGCCACCCAGAGCTCGCTGTAGGGGCGCAGCGCGGAGAAGTAGCGCAAGCCCGGCAGTGCGGCGTCCAGCATCCGGCGGAACCCGGCCTCGAAGTCCAGCGACTTGGAGTACTGGTGGTTGATGCCCCGGCCGTCGACCTCCACGGTCGGCGAGGAGGCGGACCACTCGTTGCTCATGATCACGGCGCTCCGGCGGTCGAGCACGGCGGCGAGCACGGCGATCGCGGACAGCACCCCGGTCACCGGCACGTGCCCGTTGAGGAAGCCCAGCTCCCGGCTGCGCAGCACCTGGGGATCGAGGGTGCGGGCGGCGCGGACGATCGGCAGGCCGGTGACGGCGGCGGCGTCCTCGATGGGGTCGAACCGGCCCACGATGAACAGGCTGCTGTCGGGGTGGTTCTTGCGGGTCTCCTCGACCACCACGACGGAGTCGATGCCGCCGCCGAAGGGGATGAGCGGGCGCTCCTCGGGGAGCTGCCACGGAACCGGCTCGGCGAGGTCCGGCCGGCCGCCGACGATCTGCAGGTCGTCGATCGAGAGGTCGTTGACGTAGCTGAACTCGCCCAGGCCCTGGACGTAGAACTCGCGCAGGAACGCGATCTCGGCCGCCGAGACCGGGGTGTCGCCGAGGTCGATGACCGGGGGAGCGGCGGTCTTGTAGTACGAGATGCCGCTGAGCAGGAACAGGATGCGGGCGGCGGCCGCGACACCGGGTGAGTCCCAGTCCAGGTCGCCGGGCAGCTGCACGACCTCCTGGAAGGAGCGCCCGTCGAGGGAGTACCGCGAGGTGACCTCGCCGGTGGCGGGGGAGATGTCCACGCCCTCGTAGGTGAACGTCGAGCCCCGGCGGTCGTCACGCTTCATCGCCGACGAGCCTACCCGCCGCGCGCCACCGCACCGGCGGCCCGGCCGGGCGCGGCGCGGCTCCGGTCGGCCGGTCGGTCAGCGCCCCTGGCGGTCCCGGTACCGCGCGGCCCGCTTCGCGGAGGCCGTGCGCCGCCGCTCGCTCTCGCGGGCCTGGCGCTCCTGCGCCGCCCGGTCGCGGATCGCCGTGGCCGTGCCGGGCCGGTACCCGGCCCGCTTGACGCGGTTCTCGGTGGTCTCGGGCATGTACGCCAGCGAGAAGAACAGGCCCAGGAAGACGCCGCCGAGCGCGGCCATGCCGCGGATCCAGAACTCGCCCGGCACGAGCAGGAGGACCAGGGTGATCGGCACTGCGAGCTGCACCATCGAGCGGAGCACGTGGCGCAGCGCCCAGGTCCGCGTCGTCGTGTCGTGCAGCACCCAGGGGCTGAACCGCACGGGCAGCGCGCCCCCCATCGCGTACCAGAGCCAGGAGAACGGGCCTGGCCGGCGGACGTCCCCGCTCCCGGCGGCCATCAGCTCGCCGTGCCCAGGTCGGCCGGCTGCTCCAGGGCCCGTTGCGCCGCGGCGATGACCTGGGTGAGGGCCCCGTGCAGTGCCGTGAGCTCGGAAAGCTCCATCCCCAGCCGCGCCACGATGCCCGGCGGGATCTGCTCGGCGCGGTCGCGCAGGGCGCGGCCGGCGTCGGTCAGCGCGATGGCGAGCGCCCGTTCGTCCCGGGGGTCGCGGTCGCGCCGGACCAGTCCGCCGGCCTCGAGCCGCTTGACCAGCGGGGAGAGCGTGCCGGGGTCGAGCTGCAGCAGGCCGCTGAGCCGCTTGACCGAGAGCGGCCCGTGCTGCCACAGGGCCAGCATGACGAGGTACTGGGGATGGGTGAGCCCCATCGGCTCCAGGAACGGGCGGTAGACCGCCACGACGTTCCGGGCGGCGACGCTCAGGGCGTAGCAGACCTGGTGTTCCAGGGCGAGCGGGTCCGGCTGGGGAGGCACATGGTGAGCCTACCAATCATTGGGGCACCAACCATGTGGCGCCCGTCACCGCTCCGGTCAGACGGGGAGCTGGGAGCGCAGGGCGGCCACCACCATGCGGTGGTCCTCGACCTGCGGCAGTCCGGACACCACGACCACGCCGACCGGCCCGACGTCCCGCACCAGGAGCGGGAAGGCGCCGCCGTGGGCTGCGTAGCGCCGGGGGTCCAGGCCGAATTCCTCCTCGAACGTCGTTCCGCGCTCGATGCTCGCCTGGCGCACGTACAGGCTGCTGTGGCCGAACCGGTTCACGACGCGGGTCTTGCGCCGGATCCACGAGTCGTTGTCCGGCGTCGCTCCGGGCAGCGCGGCGTGGAAGAGCTGGTGCCGGTTCCGGGTGATGTCCACCGCGATCGGCAGGTCCCGCTCGCGGCCCGCCGCGACCAGCGCCGAGCCGAGCCGCCAGGCCTCGTCGGGGGTGAAGCGGCGGAACTGCAGCTCCTCCTCCTCGGCGGCCAGATCCGTCAGGGCGTAGGGCGCTGTCATGCGCCCTTCCTACCGCGCGCGAGGTTCGGAACACCGATCACGGGGGAACAGCACCGCCGCCGAGCAGTCGAGGAGAGCCGAGGACGCCATGCGCGCGATGGTCTATCGCGGCCCGTACAAGGTCCGGGTCGAGGAGAAGCCGGTGCCGGTCATCGAGCACCCGAACGACGCTGTCGTGCGGGTGACGCTGGCCGCGATCTGCGGCTCCGACCTGCACCTCTACCACGGCATGATGCCGGACACCCGGATCGGGCACACCTTCGGTCACGAGTTCATCGGCGTCGTGGAGCAGGTCGGGTCCTCGGTGCAGAACCTCCGGATCGGCGACCGCGTGATGGTCCCGTTCAACATCTTCTGCGGGTCGTGCTGGTTCTGTGCGCGCGGCCTCTACAGCAACTGCCACAACGTGAACCCGAACGCGACGGCGGTGGGCGGCATCTACGGCTACTCGCACACCACCGGCGGCTACGACGGCGGCCAGTCGGAGTACGTCCGGGTGCCGTTCGCCGACGTCGGCCCGGCGAAGATCCCCGACTGGATGAGCGACGAGGACGCCGTGCTGCTCACCGACGCCGCCGCCACCGGCTACTTCGGCGCCCAGCTCGGCGAGATCGCCGAGGGCGACACCGTCGTGGTGCTGGGGGCCGGGCCCGTGGGCCTGGTCGCCGCGCAGTCCTCCTGGCTGATGGGAGCCGGCCGGGTGATCGTCGTCGACCACCTGCCGGAGCGGCTGGAGAAGGCCCGCACGATGGCCTACGCCGAGACGCTGGACTACGACGAGCACGACGACGTCGTGGTCGAGATGAAGAAGCAGACCGACTACCTCGGCGCCGACGTCGTGATCGAGGCGGTGGGCGCCGAGGCCGACGGCAACTTCCTCCAGCAGCTCACCGGCCCCAAGCTCAAGCTCCAGGGCGGGTCGGCCACCGCACTGAACTGGGCGATCGACGGCGCCCGCAAGGGCGGCACCGTCTCGGTGGTCGGCGCCTACGGCCCGATCCCCAACGCGGTGAAGTTCGGCGACGCGATGAACAAGGGGCTCACGCTGCGGATGAACCAGACACCGGTGAAGCGGCAGTGGCCCCGCATGTTCGAGCACGTGCGCAACGGCCACCTCACTCCGCGGGACATGGTCACGCACCGGTTCCCGTTGGAGGAGATCGCGGAGGCCTACCACGTGTTCTCCAGCAAGCTCGACGGCTGCATCAAGCCGCTGATCGTGCCCAGCGCGGCCTGAGGAGGAGCTGCCATGACCGACCCCGGTGTCCCCAGCGCCTACGTCCGGGACAAGCGCACCCCGACGCCGAGCCGGGAGGAGCTCCGGGCCCGGATCCCCGGCTGGGGCGTCGACCTCGACCCCGCGGACCGGCCCGCGCATCCGCGGCTGCAGTATCCCGCCGACACCGGCGCCCACTGGGACTTCCCGGAGCGGCAGCCGGAGAAGTGGCCGCGGGAACGGTCGGTCGAGCACGCCTTCCTCACCCCGGTCTTCGGCACCGCCCAGCCGCCGAAGGGCCTGTCCGGCGCCGTCCGGAAGTACGCCTACGCCCGGTTCAGCGAAGGGCGGCTGGCGCACTGGATGCTCCTGGTCGTCGGCGACCGGCTCGACGCCGCGGAGCACCGGCTGCGCTCGTTCGCCTCCACCCGCCCCGACGTGCCCGCGACCGGGGTGCGCACCGAGTTCACCCATGGCGGGCTGCGGTCACGACGCGGCCGCTCGGACGCCCGGCACCACCTGCTGGACCCGGTGGTCGTCGCCGGGCCGTGGCTCGCGGCCGCCGGCGGAGCGGCCGTGGGGGTGCGCAGGCTCGTCCGGGCCGTCCGCGGCTGACCCTCCCGGCTCGGTCGACGGTCCAGCGGGAGCGCGCGGCGACGGCCCGCTGACGTGTCGACCGTCGCTATCGTCCCGCGCATGCACCCGACGGCGAAGCCACTGCTGGGACCTCGCGCGGCGGGCGTCTACGCCCTCCTGCTGCTCGTCCTCGCGGCGGGGTCGGCGTTCGCGGCAGCCTTCTCCCTCGTCGTCGCCGTGAGCCGGGACGCCGCGGACGTGTCCGTGCACCTGAGCGACCGGGTGCGGCTGGACCTGAACGGGCGGCTCGACCTCCCCGAGGGCGCCACCCTTCTCGGTGGTCCGATCCCGGTGCGGCTGCACGTTCCCGACCTGCCCCTGGGCCTGCGCCTGGTGGCCCAGGCCGACGACGTCCTGCTGTACCTCTCGATCGCCGCCGGCGCGACGGCGCTGGCCCTCGTCCTGCGGGCCGTCCGGAGGGGACTGCCGTTCGCTCGGCGCAACGCCAGGTGCCTCGTCGCGGTCGCCGTCGCCGTCGTCGTGGGCGGCGGCATCGCGCCGGTGGTCGGGGACCACGGCGCCGGCCTGGCCCTGAACCACCTCGCCGGGCTGGACGGTCAGATCGTGCTCGCCGCGTCGTCGTCGCTGGTGCTGCCCGCCGTGCTGGGCATCGTGATCCTGGGCATCGCCGAGGCGTTCCGCCGGGGCGCGGCCCTGACCGACGACATGGCCGACCGGACGAGGGAGCCCGCCTCCCCCGCGGAGCGGGGCAGAAAAGTCGGTGGCGACCGATAACTTCCGGGCGGACCCTGCGTCTGAACGAGGGACCGCGCTTCGCGGGGGCTGAATCGAGGAGTCCGATGACGACGCACGCACCGCTGGCCATCGAGGCGACGGGGCTGGAGAAGTCCTTCGGCGACACCCACGCCGTCGCGGGGGTCGACCTGGCCGTTCCGGAGGGCTCCATCTACGGCGTCCTCGGACCCAACGGGGCGGGGAAGACCACGGTCATCCGGATGCTGGCCACGCTGATCCCGCCCGACGGCGGCACCGCCCGGGTGCTCGGGCACGACATCCGCACCGAGGGCGACGCGGTCCGCAGCCTGGTCAGCCTGACCGGCCAGCTGGCGTCGGTCGACGAGGACCTGACCGGCCGGGAGAACCTGATCCTGCTGGGCCGGCTGCTGGGGCTGTCGCGGTCGGCGTCGCGCACCCGCGCGGACGAGCTGCTCGAGGCGTTCGGCATCAGCGAGGCGGCCGCCCGCCTGGTGAAGCACTACTCGGGGGGCATGCGCCGCCGGCTGGACATCGCGGCGAGCATCGTGGTCACGCCGCGGCTGATGTTCCTCGACGAGCCGACCACCGGCCTGGACCCCCGCTCACGTGGGCAGGTGTGGGAGATCGCCAGGGCGCTCCAGGCGGGTGGGACGACGATCCTGCTCTGCACCCAGTACCTGGAGGAGGCCGACCAGCTGGCCGACGGCATCGCGGTGATCGACCGCGGCCGGGTGATCGCGGAGGGGACGCCCGGTCAGCTCAAGGCCTCGGTCGGCACCGGTGGGCTCAAGGTCCGGCTGCTGGACGCCGGGCAGCGCGCCGAGGCGGCCGGGATCCTGGAGCGCGCCGTGGGCGCCGTCGTCCTCGACGCCGATCCGGCCGCGCTGTCGGTCTCCTCCGCCGATGCCGCCCGAGCCGCGGACGGCGTGTCCGCGCTGGCCCGCGCGGGGCTGGGCATCGCGGAGTTCTCCCTCGGTCAGCCCAGCCTGGACGAGGTCTTCCTGGCGCTCACCGGTCACCTGGCCGAGGCGTCGGACCCGACCCTGGAGGAGCAGTCGTCATGAGCGAGCAGCAGTCATGAGTTCGGCCACCTCGGTGACCGACGGCGCGGACACCGCGGCCGTCCGCCAGGCCATCGCGACCACCGCCCGGCCGCCCCGCCCGGGACCGCTGTCGGCGGCGCTGACCTTCGGCTGGCGCGGCATGCTCAAGGTCAAGCACGTCCCGGAGCAGCTGCTGGACGTGACCGTCACCCCCGTGATGTTCCTGCTGATGTTCACCTACCTGTTCGGCGGTGCCATCGCGGGGTCGACCAGTGCCTACCTGGACTACACGCTGCCGGGGCTGCTGGTCATGTCGGTGCTGTTCACCACCGTCTACTCCGGTATCTCGCTGAACACCGACCTCACCAAGGGCGTCGTCGACCGGTTCCGCTCGCTGCCCATCTGGCGGCCTGCGCCGTTGCTGGGATCCCTGCTGGGCGACAGCGTCCGCTACGTCATCGCCGGCACGGTGATCATCGTGGTGGGCGTGGCCCTCGGCTACCGCCCGGACGCCGGAGTGGTCGGCGCGCTGGGCGCCCTGGCGATGGTCGTCGTGTTCTCGTTCGGGCTGTCGTGGGTCTTCTCGGTGCTGGGCCTGCTGCTCCGCTCCCCGAACGCGGTGATGAACGCCGGCTTCATGGGCATCTTCCCGCTGACGTTCCTGTCCAACGTGTTCGTCGACCCGGCCACGCTTCCCGGGCCGCTGCAGGCGTTCGTCGACGTCAACCCGGTCTCGATCCTCGCGACCGCCTGCCGGTCGCTGATGGACGGCACTCCCGACGGCGAGGCGATCACCGTCTCCCTGCTGGTCGCCGCGGGGCTGGCCGCGATCTTCCTGCCGATCACGACGCGGCTCTACCGGAGCCGCTGAAGCGAGGAGGGACGAGCGGAGCCGATCCCGGGTGGCCTGTCGCGCGGTGCGCGGTCGACCGGAGACGGTGTGTGACGGAGCGCGGTACGGCTTCGAGCGGAGCGTGACGGGCACGCGACGCGCTGGCACCGCCGGCGCTCCGCGGGAACGCTCACCCCTGCCGAGCAGTCCTGCCGGCCCGAAGGGAGCGCAGCCGGTCGTGCCCTTTTCCGGCTGCCGCGCCCGGACAGAGGGGGAACAGTGATCGATCCGAGCTTCCCGGCCGTACCGGGTCACCCGGGTGACGACGGGCCGGCGGCCGTGCGGCAGGCGGAGACCACCGGGCGTCAGATCGTCGTCCTGGCCGACGCCGACGACGACGCCGGCGTCGAGTGGGGCCGAGCGGGCATCCGCGAGGTGGCCGATTCCCGTGACTTCGCGGCCGGTGGGGTGCCGCCCGAGACGCTCGACGAGGCCCAGGCCACAGTGTTCGCCCAGCTCGGCATCGCCGTCGTCACCGCCGATCCCGGCCAGGTGGCCGTGCTCCAGTCCGCGGAGAGCCCGGGGCGGCGGGTCCTGTCGGTGTCGCCGGAGTTGGTCCACCACGTGCTGCAGGACGTGCTCGACTACGCCCGGGCCTACCGCGACGGCGTGGACGACGCGGTGGAGCGGATGCTGCACGCCCGCGACCGGAACGCCGACGGCCCCGGGCTGCGCGCCGCCGCCCGCTTCGAGGACACCGCCCAGGCCACGTGGGGCATCCAGGCCGTCCGGGCCGACTCGTCCTCCTGCTCGGGCCGGGGGATCGGCGTGGCCGTCCTCGACACCGGTCTCGACCTCGAGCACCCCGACTTCGCCGGGCGCACCGTGACGGCGCAGTCCTTCGTGCCGGGGGAGCAGGCCCAGGACGGCCACGGGCACGGCACGCACTGCGTCGGGACCTCGTGCGGGCCCCGGTCCCCGTCCACCGGCCCGCGCTACGGCGTCGCCTACGAGGCGGACATCTTCGTCGGCAAGGTGCTGAGCGACGCCGGCAGCGGCACCGACGGCGGCATCCTGGCCGGCATCGACTGGGCGGTCTCCAACGCCTGCCCGGTCATCTCGATGTCGCTGGGCGCCGACGTCATGCAGGCGCACCCGCCGTACTCGGCCGCGGGGGCCCGGGCGCTGGAGCAGGGGTCGCTGATCATCGCCGCGGCCGGCAACAACGCCGACCGGCGGGCCGGCCGCCCGGGGTTCGTCGGCGCGCCGGCCAACAGCCCCGAGATCATGGCCGTCGGCGCCCTGGACCAGGAGCTGGCGATGGCCTACTTCTCCGCGCGCAGCCTGCCGGGCCGCGGCGGGCAGGTCGACATCGCCGGACCCGGGTACCAGGTGCTGTCGGCCTGGCCGATGCCCACGCGCTACCGGTCGATCAGCGGGACGAGCATGGCCACGCCGCACGTCGCCGGGATCGCGGCGCTGTGGGCCGAGGCCACCGGCCGCCGGGGCCTGGAGCTGTGGGCCACCCTCTGCCGGGAGAGCGACCGGCTGCTGCTGCCGTCGGTCGACGTCGGGAGCGGACTCTGCCTGGCGCCGCAGGAAGGCGCGTAGGTTCCGCGCCATGACGCACGTGAGCGTGACCGTCGGGGACGACCACCGGGGAAGCCTGGACGGCGTGGTCGCGAACCTGCGCGCGTCGGGGCTGCAGGTGGACCAGGTCCTGGGCACGCTCGGCATCGTCACCGGGTCCGCCCCGGACGGCGCCCTCGATGCCCTGCGGGGCGTCGAGGGCGTCGCCTCGGTCGACGCCCAGCTCACCCACCGGCTGCCACCGCCGGACGCGGCGGTGCAGTGACCGGCGCCGGTTCCAGCAGGAGGACGGGAATCCGCCGCCGGGTCCGTCGCTGGTAGTCCACGTAGGACGGGAAGACCGTGCACGCCAGGGACCACCACCGGGACCGCTCCGCCCCCGTCGCCTCCCGGGCCACCAGGTCCAGGACCCGGTTCCCGTCGCGCAGGGTCACCTGTGGGTGGGCCAGCGCGTTCCCGTACCAGTCCGGGTGGCGGTCGGCGCCCCTGGTCGACGCGACGGCCGCATACGTCCCGGCGTGCTCGACCCGCATCAGCGGGGTCTTGCGGACCAGGCCGCTGCGCGCGCCGACCGTGGTGAGCAGGACCACCGATCGCTCCCGCAGCCCCGCCCCGGTCCGTTCGAGATGCTCGACCTCCTCGCGCACCCAGGGCACCGGGCTCGGCTCGTACGCGCCCGCTGCCACGCCGCCAGTGTCCTCCCCGCGCCATCGCTGCCCCGCCGAGGTCCGCGCCGACCCGCTGGGGGGCTTGCTAGCGCCGGTTCATCGCCGAACGCCCGGCGCCCGGGGCGGCCTCGGACGCGAGCAGTGGGAGGGTCCGGAAGGGCACCAGCTGCGACAGCGCGACGACGCTGGTGGAGCGGACCACCGCCGGGGACCGGTTGAGGTCGACCAGGACCTGCTGCAGTGCCTCGTGCGAGCCGGCCGCCACGCGGCAGAGGACGTCACCGCTCCCCGTGGTGGCGTGTGCCTCCAGCAGGCCCGGGATGTCCTCCAGGTCGCGCCGCACGTCCTCGATGGCGCCCTGCGCGATCTCGAGCGTGACGAAGGCCTGCACGCCGAACCCGGCGGCGGACACGTCGACGTCCGGGCCGTAGCCGGTGACCACCCCGGTGTCCTCGAGCCGCTGCAGGCGGGCCGACACCGTCGCCCGGGCCACGCCGGTGATCCGTGAGAGCTCCAGCGCCCCGGCGCGGGGATGGGTCCGCAGCGCCTGGAGCAGGGCGACGTCCAGGGCGTCGATCGTTCGCTTGTCGGTCACGGATCAACTATGCACAGTGCACAGCCGGAACGACATGTGCTTGACCCGGACGTGCAGACCGCCCAGACCGACCGGGACTGCTTGTGCAGCAGGCTGTCGGGGTGTCAGGTGTGTGCGCATGAGCCTCGAACGGACCCTCAACGACGAGGAGCGCCTGGCCGACCTCGACCTCGCCCAGCTCACCGAGCTCGTCGGACTGGTCGAGTACGACGGGTCGGGCGACCCCTTCCCGGTGTCGGGCTGGGACGCCCTGGTCTGGGTCGTCGGCAACGCCCTGCAGACCGCGCACTTCTTCCAGTCGGCCTTCGGCATGGAGCTCGTGGCCTACTCCGGTCCGGAGACCGGCAACCGCGACCACCACGCCTACGTCCTGCGGTCCGGCGCCGCCCGGTTCGTCATCCAGGGCGCCTACGACCCGGCGAGTCCGCTGGCCGACCACCACCGCGCCCATGGCGACGGCATCGTGGACATCGCGTTGTCGGTGCCCGACGTCGACCGCTGCATCGCCCATGCGCGGGCCCAGGGCGCGACGGTTCTCGACGAGCCGCACGACCTCTCCGACGAGCACGGCACCGTCCGGCTGGCGGCGATCGCCGCCTACGGCGACACCCGGCACACGCTGGTCGACCGGTCGCGCTACACCGGCCCCTATCTCCCGGGCCACGTCGCGCGCACGTCGTCCATCGTGCAGCGGGACGGTGCGCCCAGGCGCCTGTTCCAGGCGGTCGACCACGTCGTCGGCAACGTCGAGCTCGGCGCGATGGACCACTGGGTCGAGTTCTACAACCGGGTCATGGGGTTCACCAACATGGCGGAGTTCGTCGGCGCCGACATCGCCACCGACTACTCGGCGCTGATGAGCAAGGTGGTCGCCAACGGCAACCACCGGGTCAAGTTCCCGCTCAACGAGCCGGCGGTGGGGAAGAAGAAGTCGCAGATCGACGAGTACCTGGAGTTCTACGGTGGGCCGGGCGCCCAGCACGTCGCCCTGGCCACCAACGACATCCTCGGCACCGTCGACGCGCTGCGCGCCGCCGGGATCGAGTTCCTCGCCACGCCGGACTCCTACTACGAGGACCCGGAGCTGCGGGCCCGGATCGGCAACGTGCGGGCCCCCGTCGAAGAGCTGCAGCGGCGCGGCATCCTGGTCGACCGCGACGAGGACGGCTACCTGCTGCAGATCTTCACCAAGCCGATCGGCGACCGCCCCACCGTCTTCTTCGAGCTGATCGAGCGGCACGGCTCGCTGGGCTTCGGGATCGGGAACTTCAAGGCGCTCTTCGAGGCGATCGAGCGCGAGCAGGCCAGGCGCGGCAACTTCTGACGAAGAAGGTCACCACAGATGGCGCACTACCGGCAGGTGGGCGAGGTTCCGCCGAAGCGGCACACGCAGTTCCGCCGTCCCGACGGCGGGCTGTACTCCGAGGAGCTGATGGGTGAGGAGGGGTTCTCCTCCGACTCGTCCCTGCTCTACCACCGCGGCATCCCTTCGGCGCTGGTCGACGCCCGGCCGTGGCAGCTGCCCGACCAGTCGCTCACCCCGAACGCGCCGCTGATGCCGCGGCACCTGAAGCTGCACGACCTGTTCCCGGGCGAGGAGCACGAGACCGACCCGGTCACCGGCCGGCGGCTGGTGCTGGGCAACGCCGACGTCCGCATCTCCTACGCCGTGTCCTCCCGGACCAGCCCGTACTACCGCAACGCCACCGGCGACGAGTGCGTGTTCGTGGAGGGCGGCCACGCCACCGTCGAGACCGTCTTCGGGGCGCTGACCGCGGGCCCGGGCGACTACGTGATCGTGCCGCGGGCCACCACGCACCGCTGGGTGCCCAGCGGCGACGAGCCGCTGCGCACCTACGCGATCGAGGCGAACAGCCACATCGCGCCGCCGAAGCGCTACCTCTCCCGCTACGGGCAGCTGCTGGAGCACTCGCCGTACAGCGAGCGCGACCTGCGCGGCCCCACCGAGCCGCTGCTCGCCGAGGGTGGGGACGTCGAGGTCTACGTCAAGCACCGGGGCGACGGACCGGGCGGGCTCGCCGGCACGATCCACGTCGTCCCGGAGCACCCCTTCGACGTGGTCGGCTGGGACGGCTGCCTCTACCCCTACGTCCTCGACATCGCCGACTTCGAGCCGATCACCGGCCGCGTGCACCAGCCGCCGCCGGTGCACCAGGTCTTCGAGGGCACCAACTTCGTCATCTGCAACTTCGTGCCGCGCAAGGTCGACTACCACCCGCTGGCCGTCCCGGTGCCCTACTACCACTCGAACGTCGACTCCGACGAGGTCATGTTCTACGTCGACGGCGACTACGAGGCGCGCAAGGGCTCGGGCATCGGCAAGGGTTCGATCTCCCTGCACCCCGGCGGGCACTCGCACGGCCCCCAGCCCGGCGCGGTCGAGAACTCCCTCGGCGCGGAGTTCTTCGACGAGCTCGCCGTCATGGTCGACACCTTCCGCCCGCTCGCGCTCGGCGAGGCCGGCTCGGCCGTCGACGACGGGGTCTACGCCTGGTCCTGGTCGGGGCGGGGCCCGGGTTCCTGACCGCGCGCGAGCCGACGGCTCGCCGGGGCCCTACGGCAGCCCCGGTGCGGGCCTGACCGCCCCGGGGATGGCACCGTGCGCGGTATGGCAGGGATCTTGGTCGTGGTGAACCGGGCGGCGGGGACCGCCGACGACGACGCGGTCGGCGCCGCCCTGGCGGTGCTGCGGGCGGGCGCCGACGTGACCGTGGCCGCGACCGCCGGCCACGACGACCTCCTCGACGCCGTGGCGGCGCGCGACGGACGGCGGGTCGTGGTCGTGGGCGGCGACGGATCGGTGCACGCGGTCGTGCGGGCACTGGACCGGGCAGGCGCCCTGGACCCGCGCGAGGCGGTGGGGATC
>CADCTN010000214.1 GCA_902805535.1 uncultured Blastococcus sp.
CGGGGTCCTTGGTCAGCAGGCCCTGGAGCACCGGCTCCAGAGGACCGGCCCGCAGCACCGGCGCCGGGTGGTCGGAGACGACCGACATGAGGGTCGCCATCGCCTCGCCGCGATCGAAGGGCGGACGTCCCTCGACGGCGGCGTAGAGCGTCGCCCCCAGCGACCAGAGGTCCACGGGCGGTCGCGGGTCCTCGCCGTGGGCCCGCTCGGGGGCCATGTAGGAGGGCGAGCCGATCAGGGCACCCTGCGTGGTCAGGCTGGAGTCGCCGGTGCTGGTGGCGATGCCGAAGTCGGTCAGGCAGGCGCGGCCGTGGGCGTCCACGAGCACGTTGGCCGGCTTGACGTCGCGGTGCACGATGCCGAGCGCGTGCGCGGCCTCCAGCGCCTCGAGCAGGTCCAAGCCGATGCGGGCGACCGCCGCGGGCGGGAGGGGGCCCTGCTCCTCGAGCACCTCCTGCAGGCTTCGGGCGGAGACGTGCTTCATCACCAGCCAGGGCTTGCCGTCCTGCTCGACGACGTCGTAGACGGTGGCGACGTGCGGGTGGTCGAGCTGGGCGGCGGCGCGGGCCTCGCGCATCGTGCGTTCCCGCAGGATCGCGCGCTCCTCGTCGGTGAGGTGGACGGAGAACGTCAGCTCCTTGAGGGCCACCTTCCGGTCCAGGACCTTGTCGGTCGCCAGCCAGACGGTGCCCATGCCGCCCTTGCCCAGCATCTGGCCGAGCGCGTACCGCCCGCCGACCACGCGGGTCTGTGGACCGGTGTCAGCACTCATGCCGTTCTTCGTACCCCTCCGGGGCGCTCAGGACTCGTCCGGGTCGCTTCGCGCCTCCAGATCGGCCTCGAGTTCCGCGGTCTCCTGCTGGAGTGCGACGTCGCGGGACTGCCGGTCCTCGCGGGCCGGTGGTCATGGGGACGAGCCCGCCGCGGGACCGCATCGTCCGCAGGGCGGTCGATCCCCGCGCGGTCGACGAGGCACTCCCACGAGCGACACCCGTACTAATGGTCACGGATCAGCTACTGCCAGTGATAGCGTCGTTCGCGAGTGCAGGCACGTCGAAACGCGGCCACCCGGGTCCGCGTCGTCCTCACTGCACGCCCAGTCCGACGCCGTGCGTCGGAGACGGGAGCGCCGGCGTGACGCCGGAATCCGCATTCTCGACCGCCACCAATCTGCCTCCGGCTCCGCGCCGCCTGCGCCGTCGGGCAGCGGCGACCAGCGCCCTGGCCGCCGTCCTCGCCGTCGGTCTCACGCTCACGGTGGCCGGCGGCGCCCGCGCGGCGGCGGCCATCTCGCTGGGCGGGACCGAGGACTTCGCCGTCCTGGCCGGTACCGGCATCACCAACACCGGGACGACGACGATCAACGGGGACATCGGCAGCTATCCGACCGCGGCGATCGTCGGCGCCGGGACGATAGTGCTCACCGGCACCAACCACGGCAACGACGGGGTCTCCCAGGATGCGCAGACCGACCTGATCGGCGTCTACGACGACCTCGAGCAGGCGGGCCCGTCGACGCCCATCGCCGGTGGGGTGCTCGGCAACGGGGAGACCCGGACGGCCGGCGTCTACGACTCCGGCTCCACGATCGACCTCGTCGGCTCGCTCACGCTCGACGGCGGCGGGGACCCCGACGCCACCTTCATCTTCCAGGCGGGCTCCGCGCTCACCACGGCTTCGGGCAGCTCGGTGACCCTGACCAACGGCGCCCAGGCCTGCAACGTGTTCTGGCAGGTCACCAGTTCGGCGACGCTCGGCTCGACCACCGACTTCGTGGGCACGATCGCCGCCCTCACCAGCATCGACCTCGTCACCGGTGCCACGGTCGAGGGCCGGCTGCTGGCCCGCAACGGCGCGGTCACCCTGCAGGCCAACACCATCACGGTGCCGGCCTGCGCGCCGCCCGTGGTCACCCCGCCCGTGGTCGTCTCGCCGCCCTCGGTCCCCGGTGGTCCGGCCGTCACGTCCGGCGACGGGGCCGCCGACCGCGGCAGCTCGGGTCAGGTCCGGCGCGTTCCCGTCGGATCGGTCGACACCGGGGACGGCACCAACGCGGCCGCTGCGCGGTTCTGGTCCCGCGGCGGCGGCTTGCCGTCCGCGTGAACCGGCGATGGCTCGCGCTCCTGGTGCTCGCCACGATCGCGATCACCGGATGCGCGGGTGCCGACGCGCCCGCGCCGGCTTCGGCGGGCTCCGCGGAGTCGCCGGCGGGTCTGAAGATCCAGCAGGAGGAACCGGCCCCGTCCCTCGTGCTGCCGGCGTCGGCACCCGTCCGGGTGCAGGTTCCCTCGATCGGCGTCGACTCCGGCCTCCTGGACCTGGGGTTGCAGGACGACGGCACGCTGGAGGTGCCCCCGGACGGCACTTCGGCCGGCTGGTACGTCGATGCGCCGACCCCCGGTGAGCTCGGACCCGCCGTGATCGCCGCCCACGTCGACTGGGACGGGCAGCCCGGCGTCTTCTACCGGTTGCGCGACGTGCGGCCGGGCGAGGAGATCAGCGTGCTGCGCGAGGACGGCACGACGGCCGTCTTCGTGGTGACCGGCGTCGAGCAGTTCGCCAAGGACGAGTTCCCCACGCAGACCGTCTACGGCGACATCGACCACGCCGGCCTGCGGCTGATCACCTGTGGCGGCTCGTTCGACAGCACCGCCCGCAGCTACGTCGACAACATCGTCGTCTTCGCCGAGTTCGACCGGGCCGTCCCGGTCTGACGGGTGGACCCGCAGCTCCCGGCGTCGGATCGACCGGTGACGGCGATCCGAACGGCATGACCGCAGGGGCGAGGTCGTCCCGGTGAGGTCATAGGCGTCCTGCACCGGCTCGCCGGTAGCCCCCACCACGACCGCGTGCAACATTCGGTGCCACCGCCGCCGGGACCCGCCGTCCGACCGTCGAGAGGCACACCATGAGCACCGCCACGCCCGCCGATCCCGAGTCCGTCTTCACCTACGGCGCGCCGCAGCTGAAGTTCGGCGTCGGGGCCTCCGACGAGATCGGCTTCGACCTCAGCCGCTACGGGGTGCGGCGCGTGCTGGTGGTCACCGATGCTGGCCTGGCGGCCACCGGGATCCCGCAGCGGGTGGCCGACCAGATGGCGCAGTTCGGCATCGAGGCGCAGGTCTACGACGGCGTGCACGTCGAGCCGACCGACCAGAGCATGATCGCCGCTATCGAGGAGGCCCGCTCGACCGGACCGTGGGACGCCTTCGTCGCGGTCGGCGGCGGATCGACCATCGACACCGCCAAGGCGATCAACCTGCTCACCACCAACCCCGGTGAGCTGATGGACTACGTCAACGCGCCGGTCGGCAAGGGCGAGGCGCCGCCGCAGCCGCTCAAGCCGCTGGTCGCCGTCCCGACGACCACGGGCACCGGCGCGGAGAGCACCACGATCTGCGTGATGGACGTGATCTCGGCGCGCGTGAAGACCGGGATCAGCCACGCCCGGCTGCGGCCGACGCTGGCGGTGATCGACCCGGCGCTCACGCTCACGCAGCCGCCCGGCGTCACGGCGGCATCGGGCATGGACATCCTCTGCCACGCGCTGGAGAGCTACACGGCGCGCTGGTACTCGACCTACGAGCGCAAGACGCCGGAGCAGCGGGTGCCCTACTGCGGCTCCAACCCGATCTCGGACATGTGGTCGGAGAAGGCGCTGTCGCTGCTGGCCGGCTCGTTCCGCCGGGCGGT
>CADCTN010000215.1 GCA_902805535.1 uncultured Blastococcus sp.
GCGCGCCGTCCTGGCGGCCGGCAACACCCCTCCGGAGCGCCTGTGACCGTGTCCGCCGACCATCTCGCGGACGCCCTCCCGCCCCTGCCGGCTCTCGCCTCGGTGCCGGCGTCCGGCGACCGGCGGCGGCACCCGGCGCCGGCGCACCTGCGCTTCTTCCACGGGCCCATGGACTGCGGCAAGTCCACGCTGGCGCTGCAGGTCGACCACAACCACAGCCGTCAGGGCCGGCACGGGCTCCTGGTGACCCAGGGCGACCGGTCGGCGTCGCCGCAGATCAGCTCGCGGGTGGGGCTGTCCCGGGAGGCGACCGAGATCGACGAGGACACGGACCTGCGCCGGCTGGTCCGCGACCGCTGGCGGACCGGTGTGCGGGTGGACTACCTGATCGTCGACGAGGCGCAGTTCCTCACCTCCGCGCAGGTCGACCAGCTCGCCCAGCTCGTCGACGAGTGGCACGTCGACGTGTACGCCTTCGGCCTGACCACCGACTTCCGCACCCGGCTCTTCCCGGGCACCCAGCGGCTGCTGGAGGTCGCCGACGACGTCCAGCGGGTGCAGGTGGAGGTGCTCTGCTGGTGCGGGCTGCCGGGGCTGCTCAACGCCCGTGTGGTCGACGGGGCGATGGTGCGGTCGGGCGAGACGGTCGTGGTCGCCGACACCGCGCCGCCCGAACCGCCCGGCGGCGGGGACGGCTCCTCCCCCACCGTCCGCTACCAGGTGCTGTGCCGGAGGCACTACGTGCGCGGGGAACTGGGCCCGACACCGGCCGGACCGGGCCAGCTGGCGCTGCCCTGAGCGCGCCGAGCCCGGGGACCTCACCCCTCCGAGGGGCAGTCCTGCCGCGGATCTGACCCTATGCGATGATCGGGCACTGATTCGACGGAATCCTTCCGCGATTTCTGTCGTTCATCTCAGTGACTCCTTGATCCGTGGGTATGCCTCCCTGGCAGCTGGACAACGAGTCGCGACCGACACCACGAACGAGAGGACGGTGTGCCATGGGCGAGCGTTCCCTGCGCGGCAGCCGATTGGGCAGCGTCAGCTACGAGACCGAGCGGAACACTGCACCGATCGATCGGCAGTACGCCGAGTACCGGTGCCCGTCGGGCCACCTGTTCACGGTGCCCTTCGCCGACGACGCCGAGCTCCCCGACACGTGGGAGTGCAAGTTCGACGGCGCTGCCGCCAAGCTGGTCGGCGGTGCCGAGCCGGCGCCGAAGAAGGTCAAGCCCCCGCGGACCCACTGGGACATGCTTCTCGAGCGTCGTTCCGTGGAGGACCTCGAAGAGGTCCTCGCCGAGCGGCTCGACGTGCTCCGCGGTCGGCGTACCCGCGCCAGCTGAACCCAGCGCAACCAGAACGGCCCCGGTGGAGCGATCCACCGGGGCCGTTCTGCGTCCGCAGCGACTGATGAGGCTTACCGAGCCTGCTGGTCTCTGGCCGGCTCAGCGCAGCGGCCGCCCGTCGGGGTCCCGCACGACCTCGCCCTCGATGACCAGGGGCCGGGTGCGGGGTCCGTCGGTGCGGGGCTCGTCGGTGCGGGGCACCTCGGCGGTGCGCACGCTCCGGACCCGGACCGCTCCGCGCATCCCGGGCACCCGGGCCAGCACGAAGCGGGTCAGCAGCGCCCGGACGAGGCCCCGGGTGCCGGGCAGCAGGCAGAGCAGGCCGACCAGGTCACCGATGAAGCCCGGCAGGACCATCAGCAGGCCGCCGGCGGCGACCAGGCCGGCGTCGCCGAGCTCGCGGCCGGCCGACCGCCGGGACCGGGCCCGGTCGCGCAGCTCGGTCAGGGCGCGGGTGCCCTGCCGGGCCAGCAGTGCCATGCCCAGGGCGCTGGTGGCCAGGGTCGCCAGGATCGTCCACGCCAGCCCGATCCAGTTGACGACCAGCACGTAGACGACCAGCTCGGCCAGCACCAGCAGCCCGGCCACCATGCGGATCCTGCGCCCGACGGCGTCACTCATGCTGTCCTGCCTCTCTGCGCCCGGCTCGCGCCGGAACCGGCCGGAGCACACGACCGGGCAGCCGGTCGGCCAGCCGGTCCCGCACGCCCCACACGGTGACCCGTATCAATGCCTCCCTAACGATCCAGCCGCTCATCTTGCTCCTGCCGAGCGCACGTTCGGTGAACGTGATCGGCACCTCGACGACGCGGGCCCCGGCGCGCACGGCCCGCCAGGCCCAGTCGACCTGGAAGCAGTAGCCCTGGCTGGCCACGTCCCCGAAGGGCAGCCGGTCGATCAGGTCGGCCCGCGCGGCGCGGTAGCCGCCGGTGGCGTCGCTGAGCGGCAGCCGCAGCGCCCAGCGGGTGTAGCGGTTGCCCAGCCGCGAGAGGAGCAGGCGGTGCACGGGCCAGTCGGTCACCTTCCCCCCGGTCACGTACCGGGAGCCGAGGACCAGATCGGCCGTGGCCAGCGCGGCGAGCAGGTCGGGCAGCTGCTCGGGAGCGTGCGAGCCGTCGGCGTCCATCTCGACCAGGACGTCGTAGCCCCGCTGCCGGCCCCACGCGAAGCCGGCCACGTACGCCCGGCCCAGACCGAGCTTGGCGGTGCGCCGCAGGACGTGCACGCGGTCGTCCCGGGCGGCCAGCTTCTCGGCGAGCTCACCGGTGCCGTCGGGCGAGCCGTCGTCGACGACGAGGGCGTGCGCCCCGGGGACGCTCGCGTGCAGCCGCTCCAGGATCGCCTCGAGGTTGTCCGCCTCGTCGTAGGTCGGGACGACGACCAGGACGCGCTCGATCACCGCGCCGCCCGCCGCCGCAGCACGAGGGCGGCGACCAGTGCTCCGGCGCCCACCGCGGTCAGTGCCCACTCCGGTGCGGCGCCGACCCGCTGCGCGACCGTGGACGCGCTCCGCTGAGCGATCGCCTCGACGAACACGTCGGGGGTGAACAGCTCCGAGGAGCGCACGATCGAGCCGTCCGGCGCGACGACGGCGGAGATGCCGCTGGTCGCGGCGACGAGGACGGTCCGCCCGAACTCGACGGCCCGCAGCCGGCTCATCGCCAGCTGCTGGGCGCTCTCGTCGGTGCGCCCGAACGTCGCGTTGTTCGTCTGGACGACGATCATCCCGGCGCCGCCGTCGACCACGTCGTCGACCAGGCCGTCGTAGACCACCTCGAAGCAGATCAGGTCCCCCAGCGCGACGCCGCCGACGTCGAGCACGCCGACCTCGTCGCCGGCGATGAAGTCGCGGCGCACCAGATCGACCTTGTCGCTGAAGAACCGGAAGAAGCTGCGGGCCGGCACGTACTCGGCCAGCGGCACGGGGTGCCGCTTGACGTAGGTGTCCCCGGGACCGTCCTCGGGATCCCAGACGATGGCGGTGTTGCTGACGTACTCCCCCGGCCCCTCGACCACCGCGCCGACCAGGATCGGCGCGTCGATCGCGTCGGCGGCCCGGTCGATCTGCCGGGCGGCGTCGACGTTGGTGTACGGGTCGATGTCGGAGCTGTTCTCCGGCCAGACCACGACGTCGGGCTGCTGCTCCTCCCCCGCCGCGACGGCCTCGGCGAGCTCGACGGTGCGCTGCACGTGGTTGTCCAGGACCGCGCGCCGCTGGGCGTTGAAGTCCAGTCCGGCACGGGGGACGTCGCCCTGGATGACCGCGACCGTCGAGGTCGGGCCGCCCGCGGTCAGCGACGGGCCGGCCAGCGGCAGCCAGGCGAGCGCGCCGGCCAGCGGGACAGCCAGCAGAAGGACCACGCTGCCCCCCACCACTCGCAGGCTCGCGGCGGGCCCCTGCAGCGCGGCCGTTCCAGGCTCTCGCCAGGCGCGCAAGGCGCGGCTCAGCGCGAGGCCGGCCGCGGCCAGCAGGGCGCCGGTCAGAGCGACGGCGAAGCTGACCAGCGGGACGCCGCCGTACGCGGCCAGCGCCAGCAGCGGGCCCTCGGTCTGGCTGAAGCCCAGCCGCCCCCACGGGAAGCCGCCCAGGACGAGCCTGCCGCGCAGGGCCTCGTCGGCGACCCAGAGGGCCGCCGTCCAGACCGGCCAGAACCGCAGCCGGGAGGTCAGCGCCGTGGCGCCGCCCAGCAGGGCCAGGTGCACGGCCTCCCACCCGGCCAGCGCCAGCCACGGGAAGGAGCCGACGTAGATGCCGGTCCAGGAGAGCAGGGGGACGAAGAAGGCGAGCCCGAACACGAGGCCGAGCCACAGCCCGGAGCGCACCCGCTGCCCGTGGACGGCGAGCGCGAGAGCGGCCGGCCCGACGACCGCCAGGGCGACGAGGTCGTACCCCGGGAACGCCAGGACGAGTACGAGGCCGCCGGCGGCCGCGAGCAGCGTGCGCCAGGGCCACCGCGACGGTGCGGCGGGCCGGACGGTCTGCGTGGTGGGCGGGGCCGGCCGTGACAGCGTGCCGACCGCCGGCTCCCCTGCTCCTGCCGGCACGCACAGCCTCCCGGGACGGCACCGGTGGCTCCCCCGGCCGGTCGGACGGGGTCCGGACCGCCGCGCCGTCGGCCGCGGTCCCGACCCAGCATCCCATCCCGGGCCGCGCGTGCAGCCCGGTCGTCCCCCGACCGGGTCTGCGGCCGGCAGGTGCTCCGCGCCGCATCCGCGTCTTCGGGCCGGACGGCCGGTCGCTGGGCGCGATCGGCTCGACCGTTGTCTGATGACGCGGATCCGTGCAGGCCCCCGCCGGGGTGGCCGGTCAGCCCGCCCCCGGCCTGCCGCGCGGCCGCTCGACCGGGCGTGGTCGGCAAGCGTCACGGCTCGATCCGGAGGAGCGCATCGCGGTGCTCCCGGATGGAACTGCAGCGACTGTAGGAACTGCGCGCGCCGGTGCGCGGACCTCCGGGGACTGCGGGAGCTACTGAGACGGAAACGTTATGCGATCACGGCTCGGGGACGACGAGGGCCGCCGTGGCCTCGACCACCGGGAGCGGCGGGTCGAGCACCCGAGCGGCGGACGGGCCGCGCTCCGGCTCGGCGCGCGCCACCACCCGGGCGGTGCAGCGCAGTTCCCGGCTGCGACGGCCGACGCGGACGACCTCGCAGGTGGCCTCCAGGACGTCGCCGGCACGAACCGGCCCCAGGAAGCGCACCTCCGAGTAGCCGGCGAGGAGCCCCTCGTCGCCGTCCATCACGATCGCCACCTCGGTGGCCACGTCGCCGAAGAGTCCCAGCGTGTAGGCGCCGTCCACGAGAGCGCCGCCGTAGTGGGCGTGCGCGTACGGGACGTACCGGCGGTGGGTGACGGTCAGGCCGAGGCGGGGGTCGGTGTCGCTCATGCGGGCTCCTTGACGAGGGCGTGGATCAGGTAGCTGGCGACCTCGCCGGGCGTCGTCCCCCGGCCGAAGACCTTGTCGACGCCGAGGTCGGCCGCCATGGCCGGGTCGAAGCGCGGGCCGCCCACGACGAGCAGCGGGCGGGACTCCCCCATCGCCTCGCGGAAGGCGGCGGCGAGCTCCCGGGTGTTCCGCAGGTGCGCGTCCTTCTGGGTGACGACCTGCGACACGAGGACGGCGTCGGCGCGGGCGGTGCGGGCCCTGGCCACCAGCTCCGGGACGGTGACCTGGGCGCCGAGATTCGTCACGGCCATCTCGCGCAGGTACTCCAGGCCCTTCTCCCCCGCGAAGCCCTTCACGTTGAGGATCGCGTCGATGCCGACGGTGTGCGCGTCGGTGCCGATGCAGGCGCCCAGGACGACGAGCTTGCGGTTGAGCCGACTGCGGATCGCACCGTTGATCTCCGACGACGACAGCAGCGGGTAGGCGCGCTCCTCGACGACCACGGCGTCGAGGTCGACGAGGTGCTGCACGCTCCCGTAGACGACGAAGAACGTGTATCCGCTGTCGATGGCGTGGCTGTGCACGACCATCGCCGGCTGGATGCCCATCTTGGTGGCCAGCTGCAGCGCCGCCCCCTCCGCCCTGGGCCCGGCGGGGACGGGCAGCGTGAAGGACGTCTGCACCATCCCGTCGCCGGTGGTGTCGCCGTAGGGGCGCACGATCGTGCCGTCAGGCATGGGACACCTCCTTCTCGGCCAGCAGTTCCAGCGCGGGGTTGTAGGCGTCCGGGCCCGTGGCCACGACGCCGTCCAGGCCCTTGCCGCCGTCCGCGGGGCGCTTGGTGATGCCGAACGTGCCGTCGGCGATCGCCTGGATCAGCCCGTCGGGGTGCTCGGCGATCCGGCCCAGCAGGTCGACGGCCTCGCGCAGCACGGTGTCGGCGCGGCGGGCGATGAACCCGCCGGGCGGCGGGGCGAAGTCCTCGGCCAGGTTGCCGGCGGCGTCGAGCACGTAGCGGACGTTGCGCAGCGCCAGGTCGCGGTCGGACAGCCACGGCGTCACGACCGCCTCGGTCATCATCCCGACCAGCAGGATGCCCTGACCGGTGAGCGCCCCGGCCAGGTTGAAGAACCCGTCGAGCAGGTAGCCGCGGAACACGTCGCCGGTCATGTGCTTGGTCGGCGGCATCCACTTCAGCGGAGCGTCCGGGAAGAGGGTGCGGGCCAGCAGCGCGTGCGCCAGCTCCAGCCGGAACGACTCGGGGACGTCGGGGTCGATCTCGAACGCGTGCCCGAGGCCCAGCTGCCAGTCCTCGAGTCCGGCCTCCTTGGCCAGCGTCTCGTTGAGCAGCTGGCTCACGGTGACCGTGTGCGCCTCGTCGACGGCGTCGGCGGTGGTGAGGTAGTTGTCCTCGCCGGTGTTGATGATGATCCCGGCGCGGGCGTGCACCATCCGGCTGAACCGCTGGTCGACGAAGGTGCGCCGCGGGTTGATGTCGCGGAAGAGGATCCCGTACATCGCGTCGTTGAGCATCATGTCCAGCCGCTCCAGCCCGGCCAGGACGGCGATCTCCGGCATGCACAGCCCGGACGCGTAGTTGGTCAGCCGCACGTAGCGGCCGAGCTCAGCGCTGACGTCGTCCAGGGCGGCCCGCATGAGCCGGAAGTTCTCCTGGGTCGCGTACGTGCCGGCGTAGCCGGTGCGCGTGGCGCCCTCGGGCACGTAGTCCAGCAGCGACTGGCCGGTGGACCGGATGACGGCGATGACGTCGGCACCCGCTCGGGCCGCGGCCTGGGCCTGCGGGATGTCCTCGTGGATGTCGCCGGTCGCGACGATCAGGTAGATCCACGGCCGGCGCGGCGGGTCGCCGTGCGTCGCGACGAGCTCCTCGCGGCGCCGGCGGTTGGCGTCGATCCGGGCGATCCCGGTGGCTGCGGCAGCGCGGGCCGCCTGGCGCGCGCGGTCGGCGGCGGTGCCCGACGGGATCTCGAACCGGGCGGTCCCGGCGCCGACCTCCTCCGCCAGCTGCTGGAGGGATCGCCCGGAGGCGAGCGCGTGCCAGACCGGCAGGGCGACGCCGGACTCCAGGCCCACCTGGTCGCGGACGGCGTCGACGACGCGGTTGGCCCACGGCACGCGATCCTCCGTCCGGCCCTCCCCCGTCACCGGGTCGGTGCCCGTGAGCCCGGCCAGCCGCAGGACGGCCCGCTCGACGGAGACGGTGGTGTGCCGGTGGGCCAGGTCGATCACCGGCTGGGCGGCGAGGGCGGCCAGCTCGCGGGCCCGGGCCATCAGGCTCTGATCGAGGGTGAGGGTGCTCATGCAAGGTCTCCGATCGGGATGCCGTCGACGAGCAGGCCACGGCAGCTCGGCCGGGCCCCCTCGGACAGGACGGTGGAGAGGGGGTGGCCGGTGGCCCACAGCGCCAGGTGCGCGGGGGCGCCGACGGCCAGCGGGCCGGCGCCGTGCTCGGCACGGGCGGCGTACCAGCCGCCGTGGGTGTGCGCGTCGAACGCGTCGAAGGGGCGCAGGCCCGAGCCCGGCGTCCGGTGGTCCACGGCGGCGTGCACGCTCCCCCACGGGTCCAGGGGCGTGACCGGGGCGTCGCTCCCCAGCGCGAGCGCGACCCCGGCGTCGGCGAGGTCGGCGAACGGGTTGGTCGCGAGGGCGCGGTCCCGGCCGAGCCGCTCGACGTACATGCCGGCCTCGCCTCCCCAGGCGGCGTCGAAGGCCGGCTGGACGCTGGCCACCATCCCCCAGGCGCGCATGCGGTCCAGGACCGTGCGGTCGCACATCTCCAGGTGCTCGAGCCGGTGCCGGCAGGCACGGACGGCCGGGGCCCCCAGCTCCTCGACGACGAGCCCCACGGCCTCCAGCACCTGGTGCACCGCGGCGTCGCCGATGCAGTGGAAGCCGGCCTGGATGCCCGCCTCGGTGCAGGCGCGCACGTGGTGGACCAGCGAGGAGGTCTCGAAGCGGAGGGCTCCGCGCGTGTCCGGGCGGTCGGTGTAGGGCTCGGTGAGCGCCGCGGTGTGGGAGCCGAACGCGCCGTCGCAGAAGAGGTCGCCGCCGGCCCCGGCCAGGCCGAGCTCCCGGACGAGGTCCAGGCCGCCGCGCTCGGCCAGCTCGCCCCAGTAGCCGAGCACCCGCGGGCCGGGCTCCTCTGCCGCGAGGGCCAGCAGCCCGGCGAGGTCCTCGGCGCCGGCGATCTCGGGGCCGCCCATCTCGTGGAAGCTGCCGATGCCCAGGGCGGCCGCGGCCGCCAGGGTGGCCCGCTGGGCGGCGCGCCGCTGATCGGCCCCGACCGCCCCGTAGGCCGCCTGGCGGGCCGCGTGGTGGGCGTCGAGCCGCAGCTGCCCGTCAGGGTGGTAGCCGGGCATCCCGGTGATCCCCGGAATGCGGTCGAGCAGCGCCGTGGACACCGTCGCGGAGTGCACGTCGACCCGGGCGAGGTAGGCGGGCCGGTCCCCCACCACGGCGTCCAGGTCCTGCCGGGTCAGGCCGCGGCCCTCGGGCCACCCGGTCTCGTCCCATCCGGTGCCGAGGACGGTGCCGGCCGGCGTGCGCTGGGCATGCGACCGGAAGGCGGCCATCGCCTCGGCAAGGCTCAGGCTCGAGTGGAGGTCGAGGCCGAGGAGCGACAGGCCGGTGGCGGTCGCGTGGACGTGCGCATCCACGAAGGCCGAGGTCAGCAGTGCCCCGTCCCCCGCCACCACGCGGGCGGCGGACGGGGCGTCGGCGGCATCCCCGAGCCAGGCGATGCGACCGTCGACGACGGACACCGCCCGTCCGGGCCGGTCCCCGACGGTGACGTCGGTCAGCAGCAGACTCATGCCTCGACGCGGGGGTCGATGAGCGAGCGGACACCCTGCTGGTGCCGGTAGAGGTCCAGCGCCAGGGCCGCGTGCCCGGGCGTGTAGCCGTTGCCCACCAGCATCGTCACGTCCGCCGCCATCCCCTCCGCACCCAGGGCCGCCGCCGAGAAGGACGTGGCCATGGAGAAGAAGACCACGGTGCCGCCGTCGGCCGTCGCCAGGACCGCCCCGTGCTCGGCGCCGGGAACGTCCACGCAGACCACGGTGACGTCGGCCGGGGCGCCGACCGCGGCGGCCACGGCCAGTGGATCGGTCGCATCGGCGACCACGACGCGGTCGGCCAGCCCGGCGGCTGACAGGGCGGCGGCCTCGTGGTCGTCGCGCACCAGGCCGATCAGGTTCGTGGCCCCCGCGGCCCGCGCGGCGGCGAGGGACAGCGAACCGGACTTGCCCGCCGCGCCCAGGACGACGACCGACCGGGCGCCGCTGCGCTCGACGACGCGGGCGGTGGCGGCGGGAGCGCCGCACACGTCCAGCACCGCGAGGGCGACGGCGTCGGGCAGGTCGTCGGGCAGCACGGCCGCGATGGACCGCGCGAACAGGATCGCCGTTCCGGCGGCGGGCACCTGCTCGCTGCGGCCGTCCCAGCCCGCCAGGCCGTCGGTGATCCGCAGCGGGGTGAGGGTGAGGGACACCAGCGTGGCCACCCGCTGCCCCACCGTCAGGCCGAGGGGCGACTCCGGGCCGACGGCGTCGACCGTCCCGATGAGCATGCCGCCGGATCCGGTGACCGGGTTCTGCATCTTGCCGCGGGCGGCGACGATGTCCAGGACGGCGGTCCGGACGGCCTCGCCGTCCCCGGCGCAGGACTCCGAGAGCTGGCGGAACGACGCGGCGTCGAGGTTCAGCCGCTGCACCGCGATCCGCACCTCGTCGGGGCCGACCGCCGGGTCGGCGTCGAGCCGGAGCGCGGCCTGCGGCAGCGTGCCGCGGGGCTCGAGCACCCGGTGCACGCCCAGTGCGCGGTCAGTCGATCGAAGCACGCGTCTCTCCTGTCTCACCCGTTGGTCGCAGAAGAACCTATCGTGCCGGGCGCGTTGTGCCGAAGATTCTCCCGTAGGCTCACCCATGTTGCGGGAAGCCGCAGTCGAACAGGAGGCGCCACCGTGCTCGAACAGCCCTACCAGTACTCGGCCCGAGAGCTCGTCGAGCCCGACTGGCGGCGGCTGCCCGGCTTCGCGGACGTCACCGAGGAGCAGTGGCGCAGCGCCCAGTGGCAGCGGGTCAACTGCGTGAAGAACCTACGGCAGCTGCGCGGGGTGTACGGCGACCTGCTCGACGAGTCCTTCTACTCCGGCGTCGAGGCCGACCAGGCCGGCCGGGCGACCATGTCGCTGCTGCTGCCGCCGCAGATGCTCAACACGATGGTGCCCACCGAGGTGCCCTCGACCGCGGCGATGCTGGCCGACCCGGTGCGCCGCTACATGCTCCCGGTCGCCTCCGACCGCCTTCCCGGTGCGGCCGCGAGCCACCCGTACGCCGCCCGCGACTCGCTGCACGAGCACGAGATGTGGGCCGTCGAGGGGCTGACCCACCGCTATCCCACCAAGGTGCTCGCCGAGCTGCTCTCGACCTGCCCGCAGTACTGCGGCCACTGCACCCGCATGGACCTGGTGGGCAACTCGACGCCCGCCGTCCCGAAGCTGAAGTTCGAGCTCAAGCCGGTGGACCGGCAGACGGCGATGCTGGAGTACCTGCGGGCCACGCCCGGCGTCCGCGACGTGGTCGTGTCCGGCGGCGACGTCGCCAACCTGCCGTTCAAGAACCTCGAGGCGTTCGTCGCCGGCCTGCTGGAGATCGAGTCGGTCCGCGACATCCGGCTGGCGACGAAGGCACTGATGGGGCTTCCCCAGCACTGGCTGCAGGACGACGTGCTCGCGGGGATGACCCGGCTGGCCACCACGGCCCGGGAGCGCGGGGTGTCCCTCGCCGTGCACACCCACGTGAACTCCGCGCAGTCGGTCACCCCGCTGGTCGCCGAGGCGGCCAAGGCCATGCTGGCCGCCGGCGTGCGCGACGTGCGCAACCAGGGCGTGCTGCTCGAGGGCGTCAACGCGACCGCCGGCCAGCTGCTCGACCTGTGCTTCGCGCTCCAGGACGGCGCCTCGATCACGCCGTACTACTTCTACATGTGCGACATGATCCCCAGCGCCGAGCACTGGCGGGTGTCGCTGGCCCAGGCGCAGACCCTGCAGCACGACATCATGGGCTACCTGCCCGGCTTCGCGACGCCGCGGATCGTCTGCGACGTGCCCTACGTCGGCAAGCGCTGGGTGCACCAGGTCGCCGAGTACGACCGCGAGCGCGGCATCAGCTACTGGACGAAGAACTACCGCACCGGCATCGAGCGCACCGACGAGG
>CADCTN010000216.1:0-7005 GCA_902805535.1 uncultured Blastococcus sp.
CAGCGCCCTGGCCGCCGTGCTCGTCGTGGTGAGCTCCGCCTCGACCATGCTCTTCCTGCGCCGCATGGCGGGCCTGGATCCCCGGGTGGTCTTCCTCGGCGCGATGGTCGCCTACTTCTTCAAGGTCGGCCTGCTGGGCGTCTTCCTGCTCGTCTTCCGCAGTGCCGACTGGCTCTCGCCGATGGCTTTCGCGGTCACGGCGATCCTGGTGTCGCTGGCCGGCACGACCGGCGAGATCGTCGCCTTCATGCGGGTCCGCACCTACATCTACGACGAACCGGCCGCGGACGTGCGGTCGTGACCGACGGGCCCGAAGGTCCCTCGCCGGTGCACCACCAGATGGTCGCCGGGGCGCACCTGCGCGAGGGATGGGACGCACTCGGCACCCTGCTCTCGGCGATGCTGGTCTTCGGGCTGCCGGCCTGGTGGCTGAGCGAGACGCTGGATCAGGTGTGGGTCCTGCCGGTGGCCCTGGTCCTGGGGATGGCCACTGCGATCGCCACGATCTGGGTCCGTTACGCTGACCGCGGCCCGTGAGGAGCGCCACGCCGAAGCTGAGCGCGGCAGTCCTCCGGGCCGCGGTACGCATCCACCCCGAGCAGTTCCACACGGAGGCTGAGTAGTGACGATCGTGGTCTCGGCCGCCGAGGAGTTCGTCCCGCCGAGCGCGCCGGACTTCTGGCAGCCGCTGGTGGGGGACGGCGCCTTCGCCATCACCCGCACGATGGTCGTCATGGTGCTGGTCACCATCGGCCTCGCCGTCGTCATGATGCTGGCCACCCGCCGGCTCGGGGTCGTCCCCGGACGCGGGCAGTTCCGGCTGGAGGGCGTGTACGGCCTGGTCCGCAACTCGGTCGGCCGGGACGTCATCGGGTCGGCGCACTTCAAGCCGTACATCCCGCTGCTGCTGACGCTGTTCACGCTGATCCTGGTGAACAACCTGATGGGCATCGTCCCGCCCGTCCAGTTCCCGACGATGAGCCGGATCGGCTTCCCGCTCGCCCTCGCGCTCGGGGTCTACGTCGTCTACCTGGTGGCCGGCGTCCGGCGTCGCGGCCTTGTCGGTTTCCTCAAGAACCTGGTGCCCGGTGGGCTGCCGTTCTGGGTCGTGCCGGTCGTGTTCGTCCTCGAGCTGGTGACGTTCCTGGTCACCCGTCCGGTGACGCTGACGCTGCGGCTCTTCGGCAACATGTTCGCCGGCCACATCCTGCTGCTGCTGTTCGCCCTCGGCGGGGAGTACCTGCTGCTGTCGGGCGAGGGCCTGCTCAAGCTCGTCGCGATCCCGGCGTTCCTGATGTTCTTCCTGTTCAGCGCGTTCGAGATCCTGATCGCGTTCCTGCAGGCCTACGTCTTCATCCTGCTCGCCTCGGTGTACATCGCCGAGGTCTACGCGGACGAGCACTGACGTCCGTGCGCTGACCGCACCGCCCCGCACCACCCGCGTGCGCCCACCCCGGCCGCACCGAACCACCGAGAGGAACGGACACACCCAATGGAAGGCAACCTCGCGATCATCGGCTACGGCCTGTCGGCCATCGGCCCGGGCGTGGGCATCGGCCTGATCTTCGCGGCCTACGTGAGCGGCGTGGCGCGTCAGCCCGAGACCCGCGGCGTGCTGCAGACCATCGCGATCCTCGGCTTCGTGCTCTGTGAGCAGCTGGCCATCTTCGGCATCGCACTGGCCTTCGTCTTCTCGGGCTGACCGAGGACCGGGAAGGAGCACACGTGATGGGCGCGATCGACAACACGGCCGGCGTTCTGGCGGTCGAGGGTGGCGGCGGTGGCGGCTTCTGGGAGGACGCCTACCCCGTCATCCCGCACCCGGGTGAGCTGATCGTCGGCATCATCTCCTTCGCCATCCTCTACGTCCTCTACAAGCGCGTCGTGGTGCCGCGCCTGGAGACGATGCTGGCCGAGCGCCAGCGCACCATCGAGGGCGGCATCGAGCGGGCCGAGGCCATGCAGGCCGAGGCCAAGGCCGCGCTGGAGCAGTACCGCGCCCAGCTGGCCGACGCGCGCAACGAGGCCGCGCAGATCCGCGACCAAGCTCGCGCCGAGGGCCAGCAGATCCTCGAGGAGCTGCGGACGCAGGCGCAGGCCGAGTCCGCGCGCATCGTCGCCCGGGGCGAGGAGCAGCTGGCCACCGCCCGGCAGCAGGTCGTCAACGAGCTGCGCGGCCAGATCGGCACGCTCGCCGTGCAGCTGGCCGGCCAGGTGGTGGGCGAGTCCCTCGCCGACGACGCCCGCCGCAGCGGGACCGTCGACCGCTTCCTCGACGAGCTCGACGGCATGACGGCCGCCGGTGACGGTGCCGGCGGCGCGACCCGCGTAGGCGGGAGCAGCCGTTGATGGAGGCATCGAGCCGGGCGTCCCTGGTCCAGGCGCGCGAGCGCCTGGACCAGCTCAGCCGTCCTGCTGCCGGCGTGCTGGAGAAGGCGAAGGACCGCCTGACCCGGCAGCCGTCGCGCGCCGCGACCGGGCCGGAGCTGCTGGCGCTCGCCGACGAGCTCTTCTCCGTCGGCCGGGTGCTGAACGGCCAGCTCACGCTGCGCCGGGCACTGTCGGACCCCGCGGGCCGGCCGGAGGACCGGGCTGCCCTGGCCCAGCGCCTCTTCGCCTCGAAGGTGTCCGACACCGCACTCGACCTGATCCAGACCGTCGCGCGGCTGCGGTGGTCGCACCCGATCGACCTCGTCGACGCCTTCTCCGCGCTGGCGACCGAGGCGTCGCTGGACGCGGCGGACATCCGCGGCGAGCTCGACAGCGTCGAGGACGAGCTGTTCCGCTTCGGGCGCATCGTCGGCGGCGACCGTGAGCTGGGCCGGGTCCTCAGCGACCGCAAGGCCTCGGTCGAGGGCAAGACCGCGCTGCTGGACCAGCTCCTCTCCGGCCGGGTCAGCCCGGTCACCGAGCAGCTGATGCGCAACCTGCTGACCGGCCCGCACGTCGGCACCGCCGAGAACGCCGTCGAGCGGCTCTCGGAGGTGGCCAGCCGGCGCCGCGGCCAGTCCATCGCCCGCGTGACCACCGCCGCCCCGCTGACCGCCGCCCAGGAGCAGCGCCTCGCCGACGTGCTGCGGCGGATCTACGGGCGGACCGTCGGCCTGCAGGTCACGGTCGACCCGGGCGTGCTCGGCGGCCTGATCGTCCAGGTGGGCGACGAGGTCATCGACGGCAGCATCGCCCACCGCCTGGAAGCCGCCGAACGGCGGCTGGCCGGCTGACCGCCCCCACCGACCGACCCACCCCAGACACCACCGCAGGGAAGAGGACGCGACCCATGGCCGAGCTGACGATCTCCGCAGACGAGATCCGCAGTGCCATCCAGAACTACGTCACCGAGTACAGCCCCGACATCTCCCGCGAGGAGGTCGGCACGGTCACCGAGGCCGGCGACGGCATCGCCCGTGTCGAGGGTCTGCCGTCGGTCATGACCAACGAGCTGCTCGAGTTCGAGAGCGGTGTGCGTGGTCTGGCGCTGAACCTCGACGTGCGCGAGGTCGGCGTCGTGGTCCTGGGTGACTTCTCCGACATCGAGGAGGGCCAGCAGGTCCGCCGCACCGGCGAGGTTCTCTCGGTGCCGGTCGGCGACGGCTACCTCGGCCGCGTCGTCGACCCGCTGGGCAACCCGATCGACGGCGGCGGCGAGATCGTCTCGACCGGCCGTCGCGCCCTGGAGCTGCAGGCGCCCACGGTGGTGCAGCGCCAGTCGGTCAAGGAGCCCCTGCAGACCGGCATCAAGGCGATCGACGCCATGACGCCGATCGGCCGCGGCCAGCGCCAGCTGGTCATCGGTGACCGCCAGACCGGCAAGACGGCGATCGTCACCGACACGATCATCAACCAGAAGGAAGCCTGGGCGACCGGCGACCCGGAGCAGCAGGTCCGCTGCGTCTACGTCGCCGTCGGCCAGAAGGGCTCGACGATCGCCGCGATCCGCACGGCGCTCGAGGAGGCCGGCGCGATGGAGTACACGACGATCGTCGCGGCTCCCGCGTCCGAGGCCGCAGGCTTCAAGTACATCGCTCCCTACACCGGCTCGGCCATCGGCCAGCACTGGATGTACGAGGGCAAGCACGTCCTGATCGTGTTCGACGACCTCTCCAAGCAGGCCGAGGCCTACCGTGCGGTCTCGCTGCTGCTGCGCCGCCCGCCGGGCCGCGAGGCCTACCCGGGTGACGTCTTCTACCTGCACTCCCGCCTGCTGGAGCGCTGCGCGAAGCTCTCCGACGAGCTGGGTGCGGGGTCGATGACGGGCCTGCCGCTCGTGGAGACCAAGGGGAACGACGTGTCGGCCTACATCCCGACCAACGTCATCTCGATCACCGACGGCCAGATCTTCCTCGAGACCGGTCTGTTCAACTCCGGTGTCCGCCCGGCCATCAACGTCGGCATCTCGGTGTCCCGCGTCGGCGGCTCGGCGCAGATCAAGGCCATGCGGTCGGTCGCCGGCCGCCTGCGCCTGGACCTGGCCCAGTTCCGCGAGCTCGAGGCCTTCGCCTCCTTCTCGTCGGACCTCGACGCCTCCAGCCGTGCGACGCTGGACCGTGGTCAGCGCCTGGTCGAGCTGCTCAAGCAGGGCCAGTACTCGCCGTTCCCCGTCGAGCGCGAGGTCGTCTCGCTGTGGCTGGGAACCACCGGCAAGCTCGACGTCGTGCCGGTGAGCGACGTGCGCCGCTTCGAGTCGGAGTTCCTCGACTACATCGCCCGGGGCGACAACGGCGTCTACGACGAGATCCGCACGTCGAAGGTGCTCGGTGACGACGCGGTGCAGAGCCTGGAGAAGGCGGTCGAGGCGTTCTACGGCCAGTTCACCACCGGTGAGGGCGAGTCCCTCAAGGTGAACGAGGCCGAGGCCGAGGCGATGGACGCGTCCGAGCGTGGCCAGGAGCGCGTCCAGGTCAAGAAGAAGGCCTGACCCATGGCCGCCTCTCTCCGCGCGCTGCGGCGCCGCATCCGCTCCACCCAGTCGACGAAGAAGATCTTCTCGGCCCAGGAGCTGATCGCCGGTGCCCGCATCGTGCGCGCCCAGGCCCGGGTCGAGGCGTCCAAGCCCTACGCCCGGGAGATCACCCGGGTGCTCTCGGCCCTGGCGTCGTCGGCCTCCCTCGACCACCCGCTGCTGACCGAGCGGGAGAACCCGCGCCGGGCGGCGGTCCTCGTGATCACCTCCGACCGTGGGTTCGCCGGCTCGTACAACGTGAACGTCCTCCGGCGGACCGAGGAGCTGCTCGCGCTGCTGCGCCAGGAGGGCAAGGAGCCGGTGCTGTACGTGGTCGGCCGGAAGGGGGAGACCTACTACTCCTTCCGCGACCGCGAGATGGCCGCGACCTTCACCGGCTTCTCCGAGCAGCCCGGCTACGAGGACGCGCAGGGCGTCGGCAGCGCCCTCATCGACGTCTTCGTCGCCGGTGAGGACGACGAGGACGGCGGTGCCGGGGCTGACGGCATCCTCGGCGTGGACGAGCTGCACATCGTCTACACGGAGTTCCGCTCGCTCCTCTCCCAGGTCCCCGTCGCCAAGCGGATGGCACCGCTGGAGGTCGAGGAGGTCGAGGAGTTCGACTACGAGCGCGAGGATCGCGAGAGCGGCACCGCCGGCGACTCGGGGGTCCCGACCTCCTACGAGTTCGAGCCGTCCGCCGAGGGGCTGCTCGACGCGCTGCTGCCGAAGTACGTCACCACCCGGATCTACGCGGCGATGCTCGAGGCGGCGGCTTCGGAGTCGGCGTCGCGCCGCAGGGCGATGAAGTCGGCGTCGGACAACGCCGAGGAGCTGGCGAAGAACCTCTCCCGGCAGGCCAACCAGGCCCGCCAGGCCGAGATCACCCAGGAGATCAGCGAGATCGTCGGTGGAGCCGATGCGCTGGTCTCGGCGGGCTCTGCTGACTGAGAGCAGGGCGACTGACATGTTCCACCGGAACGCGCGAGACGAAACCCACAGAGCACGCAGCCCGAGGGCAGGAGAGCAGTACAGATGACCGTCACCGAGGACCGTCCGACCAACCAGCAGACCGCGGCCGCCGGCCGGGTCGTGCGCGTCACCGGGCCGGTCGTCGACGTCGAGTTCCCGCGCGACGCGATACCCGACCTGTTCAACGCCCTGAAGGTCGAGGTCACGCTCGCCGACCTCGGCAAGACCCTGACCCTCGAGGTCGCCCAGCACCTCGGTGAGGGCGTCGTCCGCACCATCTCCATGGCGCCGACCGACGGCCTCGTCCGTGGCGCCCAGGTCACCGACACGGGATCCGCGATCAGCGTGCCGGTCGGTGACGTCGTCACGGGGCACGTGTGGAACGCCCTGGGCGAGTGCCTGGACCAGCCCGGCTACGGCGACGACGCCGAGCGCTGGACGATCCACCGGCACGCGCCGCGCTTCGACCAGCTCGAGGGACGCACGGAGCTGCTGGAGACCGGCATCAAGGTCATCGACCTGCTGACCCCGTACGTGGCCGGTGGGAAGATCGGCCTGTTCGGCGGGGCCGGCGTGGGCAAGACCGTCCTGATCCAGGAGATGATCCGCCGGGTCGCGCAGGAGTTCGGTGGCGTGTCGGTGTTCGCCGGCGTCGGCGAGCGCACCCGTGAGGGCAACGACCTCATCACCGAGATGACCGAGTCCGGCGTCATCGAGTCCACCGCACTCGTGTTCGGCCAGATGGACGAGCCGCCGGGCACCCGGCTGCGCGTGGCGCTGTCGGCGCTGACGATGGCGGAGTACTTCCGCGACGAGAAGAACCAGGACGTGCTGCTCTTCATCGACAACATCTTCCGGTTCACGCAGGCCGGGTCCGAGGTGTCGACGCTGCTGGGCCGCATGCCGTCGGCGGTGGGCTACCAGCCGACGCTGGCCGACGAGATGGGCGAGCTGCAGGAGCGGATCACCTCCACCCGTGGCCGCTCGATCACCTCGCTGCAGGCGATCTACGTGCCCGCCGACGACATCACCGACCCGGCGCCGCACACCACGTTCGCCCACCTCGACGCGACGACCGTGCTCTCGCGGCC
>CADCTN010000216.1:7015-11446 GCA_902805535.1 uncultured Blastococcus sp.
CTCCACCAGCCGGATCCTCGACCCGCAGTACGTGGGCCAGGAGCACTACGACATCGCCCAGACGGTGAAGCGGATCCTGCAGCGCTACCAGGAGCTGCAGGACATCATCGCGATCCTCGGCATCGACGAGCTCGGCGAGGAGGACAAGGTCACGGTCAACCGGGCCCGGCGCATCGAGCGCTTCCTCTCGCAGAACATGTTCGTGGCCGAGGCATTCACCGGGCAGCCGGGTTCCTTCGTCCCGCTGTCGGAGACGCTGGAGTCGTTCAAGGCGCTGACCGAGGGCACCTACGACCACCTCCCCGAGCAGGCCTTCTTCATGCAGGGCGGGCTCGAGGACCTCGAGAAGAACGCGGAGCGCCTCAAGAAGGGCTGAACCACGGCCTGATCGACGGCCGGGTCCTCTTCGGAGGGCCCGGCCGTCGGCATCCCGGGGCCGGCAGCGGCCCCGTGGGCACGAATGGGGAAACTCGGGTCACCCGTGTGGGTGGATCGGTACTACTGTCGGTGCTGGTCGGCCCCTCGGGTGCCGACCATTCGACCGAAGGAGCCCGATCCGCGGGCGAGGACGAGGAACGACGTGGACGCGAACGACGCGCTGCCCGGTGCCGCCGAGCCCGGCTGGACGTGGCCCCCGTACGCGCCGTGGGAGCCGACCGACGGCGAGCCCTTCGGCGTCGACGACTGGGCGCCGGCCTCCACCGTCCGCCACCCCTGGGTGCGGCTGGGCCGCTGGACCCTGCTCTACCGCCGCTCCACCTGAAGCGGCCACCCTCCAGGCGCCTCCGGGCCCGCGAGGGGGTGGGGGACAGGGGCGCTTGTAGAGTGAGGGCCCGTCCGTGGATCCCGAGGAGTGTCGTGGCGACCCTGCAGGTCGAGTTGGTGGCCGTCGAGCGGAAGATCTGGTCCGGCGAGGCGACGATGGTCATCGCCCGCACGACAGAGGGCGAGCTGGGCGTGCTGCCCGGGCACGCGCCCCTGCTCGGCGAGCTGGCCGGGGGCGGGGTGGTCACCATCCGCACCGAGAGCGGTGACGACGTCGTCGTCGCTGCCCACGGCGGCTTCCTGTCGGTCACCGAGCGTGGGGTCTCCATCCTGGCCGAGACCGCCGAGCTCGCCACCGAGATCGACGTGGAGCGCGCCCGCGAGGCCCTGCGTCGCGCCGAGAGCGAAGGCGAGGAGCCCGAGGCCCTCGAGGCGGCCCGCCGCGCCCAGTCCCGGTTGCGTGCCGCCGGCGAGAGCGTCTGACCCGCCTGCCCTTCCCGTCAGCCCTCTACCGCCGAGCCCGGGCGCACCGTGACCACGGTCCTGCTGGTCCTCCTCGGCGTCCTGCTCGTGGTGCTGGCGGTCGCCTTCCTGATCCGCCGGCGGTTCCTGCTGTCGGGGCTCGGGGCGGTCACCGTGTGGCGGCGCCCGGCCGGTTCGCCCCGCTGGTCCGTGGGCGTCGCCTGGTACGGCGGTGACATGCTGCTCTGGTACCGCGGGCTGTCCCTGGCGGTCCGTCCCCAGGAACGGCTCTGCCGGTCCGAGCTGCGGGTGGAGTCCCGCCGCATCGCCGGACGGGACGACCTGGCCCTGCCGTCGGACGTCGTCGTGCTGGCCATCGCCACCCCGGAAGGCTCGCGAGAACTGGCCATGGACGCCTCGACGGTGACCGGCTTCCTGTCCTGGGTGGAGTCGGCCCCGCCGGGCGGTTAGGGACTCAGTCGGTCGCGGTGGCCGCCGCCCGCTGGGCGTGGGCGCCGCTGTGCGCACCGGGCTCCCACAGGACGTCACCCCCCGGATTGGCCACCCGCGACAGGATGAACAGCAGGTCCGAGAGCCGGTTGAGGTAGCGCGCGGTCTCGGCGTTCGTCCGCTCGCCGTCCACCTCCAGCAGGGCCCACACGCTGCGTTCCGCGCGCCGGGCCACGACCCGCGCCTGGTGCAGCAGGGCCGCCGCCGGCGTCCCGCCGGGAAGGATGAAGCTCGCCAGCTTGGGCAGCCCGGCGTTGTACTCGTCGCAGGCCGCCTCCAGCCGTTCGGTGTAGGCGGGGGTGATCCGCAGCGGCGGGTACTCCGGGTCCTGGGCGATCGGCGTGCTGAGGTCGGCGCCGACGTCGAACAGGTCGTTCTGGATGCTCCGCAGGAGGTCGGCCACCGCCGCGTCCGGCGCATCCAGGGCGAGGGCCGTCCCGATCGCGCTGTTGGCCTCGTCCACGTCGGCGTAGGCGGCCAGGCGCGGATCGGTCTTCGACACCCGGCTCATGTCGCCGAGGTGGGTCTGACCGGCGTCGCCGGTCTTGGTGTAGATGCGGGTCAGCCGGACGGTCATGCCCCCAGCGTAGGACCTCGCCTCCCGGGCTCCGGGCGCGAGCGGGGGGCCACCGTAGGCTGCACCGGTGGAGTGCTTCCAGGTGACCGGCGGGACGGCCCTGACCGGCCGGGTGCGGGTCACGGGCGCCAAGAACAGCGCGCTGAAGCTCATGGCGGCGACGCTGCTGGCCCCCGGGCAGTCGGTGATCGACGAGGTCCCCGACATCCTCGACGTCGCGATCATGAGCGAGGTCCTGCGCCGGCTCGGCTGCGACGTGGAGTACGAGCGCACGGGGGACGGCGGCGGGGGTGGCCGGGTCCGCATCGACGTCCCCGACAAGCCGTCGACGGAGACCGACTACGACCTGGTCCGCAAGATGCGCGCCTCCATCAACGTGCTGGGACCGCTGGTGGCACGTTGTGGCAGCGCCCGGGTCGCGCTGCCCGGTGGCGACGCGATCGGGTCCCGCGGCCTGGACATGCACATCTCCGGTCTGGAACGGCTCGGCGCGACGATCGTCAGCGAGCACGGCTTCCTCGTCGCGACGGCGCCGCGGTTGTCGGGCACCTCTCTCTGGTTGGACTTCCCGTCGGTCGGGGCCACGGAGAACCTGGTCACGGCGGCGGTGCTCGCCAGCGGGACCACGGTCATCGACAACGCCGCCCGCGAGCCCGAGATCGTCGACCTCTGCTCGATGCTCGTGGCGATGGGCGCGCACATCGACGGCGCCGGCACCTCGACGATCACCGTCGAGGGAGTCGAGTTCCTGTCGCCGGTGAACTACACCACCGTGCCCGACCGGATCGTCGCCGGCACGTGGGCCATCGGCGCGGTGATGACGCGGGGTGACGTCGTCATCGAGCGGGCGGTGGCCGCCCACCTGACCGTGGCGCTGGACAAGCTCGCCGACGCCGGCGCCACCGTCGAGGTGCTCCCGGAGGGTCTCCGGGTGGCCATGGCGGACCGGCCGCGCTGCATCGACGTCGTGACCCTGCCCTTCCCCGGCTTCCCGACCGACCTGCAGCCGATGGCCGTGGCGCTGGCCGCCGTCTCGACCGGCACCGCACTGATCACCGAGAACGTCTACGACGGCCGGTTCATGTTCGTCAACGAGCTCGTCCGGCTGGGTGCCGACATCCGCATCGACGGCCACCACGCCGTCGTCCGCGGGCGGGAGCGGCTGTCCAGCGCTCCGGTGGTGGCCACCGACATCCGCGCCGGGGCGGGGCTGGTCCTCGCCGGACTCGTGTCCGACGGCGTCACCGAGGTGCAGGACGCCTACCACGTCGACCGCGGCTACCCCGACTTCGTCGAGCAGCTGCGCGGCCTCGGCGCCCGGGTGGAGCGCAGCGAGCGTCCCGGCTGACTAGCCACCGGGAAAGGTGGCGGCGAGGGAGCGGGCCCGCTGGGCGTCCTCGGGGAAGACCAGGACGTCGGCGCGGTGCGGTCCCGGGCAGCGCACGGTGGACCGGATCCCGGCGTCGGAGAGAACCGCCCGGAGCGCGAGCGCGGACTCCCGGCGCGACAGCGTGGCCACCCGGGTGAGCAGACCGTCGTCGGCCTCCGTCGCCGGAGTCGAGCGGCCCTGACCGGTGCCCTGGCCGGTGCCGAAGGCCCAGCGCATGAACAGCGCCAGCAGCCCGAGGGCGAGGAAGGCGATGGTCGGCCCCACGAGGAAGTGCAGGCTGCTCCCGGCGCCGATGGGCATGTCCGTCCTCCTGTCCGTCGGCCTTTCGAGTGTGCCACCGGTCACGCTTTCCTGCGGGAGCCGTTACCGGCGGGTAACCGCCCTACACTCCGCCGGTATGCCGTTCCCTTCAAAGCCGTTGGAGCGCGACCGCCCCTGGGTCATGCGCACCTACGCCGGCCACTCCTCGCCGGTCGAGTCCAACGCCCTCTACCGGCGGAACCTGGCCAAGGGACAGACCGGTCTCTCGGTCGCCTTCGATCTGCCCACGCAGACCGGCTACGACCCCGACGACGAGCTCGCCGTCGGTGAGGTCGGCAAGGTGGGCGTCCCCGTCACGCACATCGGGGACATGCGCGCCCTGTTCGACGGCATCCCGCTCGACGAGATGAACACGTCGATGACGATCAACGCGAGCGCCATGTGGCTGCTGGCGCTCTACCAGGCG
>CADCTN010000217.1 GCA_902805535.1 uncultured Blastococcus sp.
GGCCGGGCACCCTCGAGCGGGCGTTCGGCGGCTCCGGGCCCGGTTACGGCGGTGGGTACCGCGGCGGTGCATACGGCGGCGGGGGGTTCGGCGGTCCCGGCATGGGCAGCATGATCGGCGGCAGCCTGCTCGGGACGATCGGCGGGCTGGTGATCGGCACCGCGGTCGCGGACGCGCTGTTCGACACCGGGCTCGGCGACGGGGGGCTGTTCGGGGGTGGCGACGAGGAGGCCTACGCCGAGGGCTACCAGGACGGCGCGGGCGCTGACGGTGGCGACTACGGCGGCGGCGACTCGGGCGGTGGGGACATCGGCGGCGGGGACTTCGGCGGTGGGGACTTCGGCGGCGACTTCTGAGCCGTGCGGCGGCGCAGCAGGAGCAGGCCGAGCACCGGCAGCACCAGCGGCACGAAGTAGTAGCCGCGCCCGTAGGCCGACCAGACGGTCTCGTCGGGGAAGGCGGCCGGGTCGGCCAGCGAGAGCGTCCCGACGACCAGCACCCCCACCAGCTCCACCGTGATCGCGGCCAGCGCCGTCCGGCGGCCGAGCACCCCGCCGCGGGCCAGTCCGACCGTGGCGACGACGTAGACGACGGCCGCGAACGCCGACAGCAGGTAGGCGACGGGCGCCTCGTCGAAACGGGTGGCCAGCTGCACCGCCGCGCGGGCGCCGGCCGCGAGCGCGAACGTGCCGTAGACCGCCACGAGCACCCGACCCGGCCCGGAGCTCCCCGGCTCGGCGGGAGCGCCCAGGGCGGGCTGCTCACGCACCGGTGGCCTCCCAGAGCTGGAGCAGCCGCCACACCATGACCCCGACGACGGCACCGGCCACGGCGAGCACCGTGCCCGCCCAGCGCGTCGGCTCGGCGCGGGCCCACAGCGTGCCGGCGACCGGGACGAGGGTGACCCCCAGCAGGTAGCTGAGGAACGTCGGGGTGTCCTCGGGACGCTCGCCACCGGCCAGCGCGACGACGGCGACCCCGGCCTGGACGAGCAGCAGGGCCTGCAGCAGGCCGACGGCGACCAGGTGCACCAGGCCGATCCGGCGCCGGGTGAGGGTGGACAGGACACCGAGGAGGGCGACCACGGCCGCGGCCACCGAGATCGTGACGACCAGCGCCGGCGTCACCGCTGCGGCTCCGACGAGAGAGGTCCGCCCGGGACGACGACTGGCACGCAGACATCCTGCCGCGCGCCCCGCTCGGGCCCGGCTCCGGGGCCGGTCGACGTCGTGGCCGCGGTGGCCCGGCCCGACCATGCAGTCCGTTCCACGTGGAACACCGGCCCGGGACGGCGCGCCCATCCGCGGGCGGATCTCGATTCGCGGCCCCCCGCACCCGCGAGTTGGATGGCCCTGTGTGCGGCCTCTGTGGCGAGATCACGTTCGACGGGTCCCTGGCCGACACGACCGCGGTCGCCCGCATGGTCGAGTCCCTCGTCCCCCGTGGTCCGGACGGCCAGGGGACCTGGAGCAACGGCCGGGTGGCCTTCGGTCACCGCCGGCTCTCGGTCATCGATCTCTCCGCCTGCGGCTCCCAGCCGATGGTGGACGACGAGCTCGGGCTGACGGCGGTCTTCAACGGCTGCATCTACGACCACCGGGAGCTGCGCGCGGAGCTGGAGGGCCACGGCTACCGCTTCTTCTCCTCCAGCGACACCGAGGTGATCCTCAAGGGCTACCACCGCTGGGGCACCGACGTGGTCTCCCACCTGCACGGCATGTTCGCGTTCGTCATCCACGAGCGGGACACCGGCCGCGTCGTCCTGGCCCGCGACCGGCTGGGCATCAAGCCGCTGTACCTCGCCGAGACGCCGAGCCGGCTCCGGTTCGCCTCCACGCTGCCCGCGCTGCTGCGGGCGGGCGACGTCGACACCTCGATCGACCCGGTCGCGCTGCACCACTACCTCACCTGGCACGCCGTCGTCCCCGCGCCGCGGACCATCCTGAACGGCGTCCGGAAGCTCCCCCCGGCGACGGTGCGGGTGATCGAGCCCGACGGCACCGGCACCGAGCACCGCTACTGGGAGCCGCGCTACGAGCGCCGTCCCGAGCACGCGGGCTGGTCGGCCCGTGACTGGGAGGACGCCGTCGAGGAGGCCCTGCGGGTCGCCGTCCGCCGGCGCCTGGTGGCCGACATCCCGGTGGGTGTGCTGCTGTCCGGCGGCCTGGACTCCAGCCTGATCGTCGGCCTGCTGGCGCAGGAGGGGCAGGCGGACCTCGCCACGTACTCGATCGGCTTCGAGTCCGTCGGCGGCCGGGAGGGCGACGAGTTCGCCTACTCCGACGTGATCGCCGAGCACTTCGGCACCGACCACCACCGGATCCGGGTGACCTCCGACGAGCTGTCGGCCGCCCTCGGCCACGCCATCGGGGCGATGGCCGAGCCGATGGTCAGCCACGACGTGGTCGCCTTCGACCTGCTCAGCGAGCGGGTGAGCGAGACCATCCGGGTCGTCCAGTCGGGCCAGGGCGCGGACGAGGTCTTCGCCGGCTACCACTGGTATCCCCCACTGGCCGGCGCCGGCCGCGAGGAGGCCGTGGAGCGGTACGCGAGGGCGTTCTTCGACCGGAACCACGCGCAGCTGAGCTCGGTCGTCTCCGACCGGTACGCGCTGGCCGAGGACCCGAGCCTCGCCTTCGTCCGCGACCACATGTCGCGGGCCGGAGCCGAGACGGCCGTGGACGCCGCGCTGCGCCTGGACAGCGAGGTCATGCTGGTCGACGACCCGGTCAAGCGGGTGGACAACATGTCCATGGCCTGGGGGCTGGAGGCCCGGGTCCCCTTCCTGGACCACGACCTGGTCGAACTGGCCGCCCTGTGCCCGCCGGAGCTGAAGCTCGCCGACGGTGGCAAGGGGGTCCTCAAGGCGATCGGCCGCCGGATCATCCCGCCGGAGGTCATCGACCGGCCGAAGGGCTACTTCCCCGTCCCGGCGATCACCCACCTGGAGGGCAAGGTGCTCGGGCTGGTGCGCGACGCGCTGTCCTCGGACGCCGCCCGCGAGCGCGGTCTGTTCCGTCCCGAGCACGTCGACGGGCTGCTGGCCGACCCCAACGGCGAGCTGACCCCGCTCAAGGGGAACAAGCTCTGGCAGCTGGGCCTGCTCGAGCTCTGGCTGCAGTCCCACGGCGTCCGAGGAGGATCGGCGTGACACCGATGCGCGTCGCCGGCCACCGGCGCCGCACTCCCGTCCGGACGACGCCATCGCTGACCAGCCGTTCGTGGCACGAGCCCACGGCGCGCGAGATCGAGGGCATGGGGTCCGACGTCGTCCTCGACCTCGGCTGGGGACGGCTGGTCTTCGGCCAGACGTTCCGCGACATGGGCGACATCGTGTCCGCGCTCCGGGGCGAGGAGACCGGGCGGCGCGACATCTGCGTCTACCCGCGTGACCCGCAGGTGCTCGTCGGCATGGCGCCCGACGAGCTGTTCATCGATCCGTCCCTGACCTACCGGCTCGACCTGCACCGCTACCGGTCGCGGCCCGAGGTCACCCGAGGCGTCTTCGTGCGCACGGTGACGTCCGCGGCCGAGATGGACCGGATCAACGACCTCTACGCCCGCAACGGCATGGTGACCGGCGACGCCGCGACCATGTGGGCCAACCACCGCACCCGCACCTTCAGCCACCTGGTCGCCGAGGACACCCGCACCGGGACGATCGTCGGCACCGTCACCGGCGTCGACCACGTGCTCGCCTTCGGCGACCCGGAGGGCGGGACCAGCCTGTGGTGCCTGGTCGCCGACAAGCAGGACGCGCCCCCGGGAACGGGCGAGGCGCTCGTGCGGGTGCTGGCCGAGCGCTACGTCGCGCGCGGCCGCGCCTACCTCGACCTCTCGGTGCTGCACGACAACACCCCGGCGATCACGCTCTACCGCAAGCTGGGCTTCACGCGCGTGGCCGCCGTCTGCGTCAAGCGCAAGAACCCGATCAACACGCCGCTGTTCGCCTCCCGGCCGCCGGGGCTGGAGCAGCTCAACCCGTACGCGCTGATCATCGCCGAGGAGGCGCTGCGGCGAGGGATCCGGGTCGAGGTCACCGACGCGGACTGGGGCGAGCTGCGGCTGACCGTCGGCGGGCGGACGGTGCTCACCCGTGAGTCGCTGTCGGAGTTCACCACCGCGGTGGCGATGAGCCGCTGCGACGACAAGCGCGTCACCCGCCGGATCATGCGCCGGGCCGGCGTCCGCGTGGCCCGCGGGGCGGCCGCGGGTGACGGCGACCCCGCCGACGCGGTCGCCCTGCTGCACGACGTCGGCGCGGTCGTCGTCAAGCCCGCCCGGGGCGAGCAGGGGCGGGGCATCACCGTCGGCGTGCAGGACGAGCCGGGGCTGGAGCGGGCCGTCGCCCACGCCCTGCAGTTCTGCCCCGACGTGCTGGTCGAGGAGCTGGTCGCGGGCGAGGACCTGCGGGTCGTCGTCATCGACCGGCAGGTCGTCGCCGCGGCGGTCCGGCGCCCGGCCGAGGTGGTCGGCGACGGGCGGCACGCGGTCGTCGACCTGGTGGCGGCGACCAGCCGGCGGCGGGAACGGGCCACGGGCGGCGAGTCGCGCATCCCCCTGGACGACACGACCGCCGAGGTGGTCGCCGAGGCCGGCTACGCCATGGACGACGTCCCGCCCTCCGGCGCGCGGGTGCCGGTGCGGCGGACGGCCAACCTGCACACCGGCGGGACCATCGAGGACGTCACCGGCCGGCTGCACCCGGAGATCGCCGAGGCGGCGGTCCGCGCCGCCGAGGCGCTGGGCATCCCGGTCACGGGCATCGACTTCCTCGTCCCGGCCGTCGACGGGCCGGACTACGTGTTCATCGAGGCCAACGAGCGCCCCGGCCTGGCCAACCACGAGCCCCAGCCGGTCGCCGAGCGGTTCGTCGACCTGATCTTCCCCGAGACCCGCCGCAGCTGAAGCGGGCTACAGCCCGAGTTCGGCGCGGATCTCGTCGTCGTGCTGGCCGGGCCGCGGCACGGAGCCGACGGCGCCCGGTGTGACGGAGAAGCGCGGGGCCACCCCGGGCTGCAGCACGCCGTCGACCTCGGTGAACACACCTCGCTCGCGGTTGTGCTCGTCCCGGGTCGCCTCGAGCAGCGACCAGACCGGCGCCACGCAGGCGTCGGTCCCGGCGAAGACCGCCCACCACTCGTCGCGGGTGCGGCTCTGGAAGACGTCGGTGAACCGGTCCCGCAACGCGGCCCACTGGCGGGGGTCGTCGCGGTCGGGCACCGTCTCGTCCCCCGCGAGGCCGAGGCCGTCGAGCAGCGCGGCGTAGAACTGCTCCTCCAGCGCTCCCACGGCGAGGAACTGCCCGTCGGCGCAGCGGTACACGTCGTAGAACGGCGCTCCGGTGTCCAGCAGGTTCACCCCGCGGCGGTCGCGCCAGGTGCCGGCGTCGAGCATGCCGTGGATCATCGTGGTGAGGACGGCGGTCCCGTCGACGATCGCGGCGTCCACCACCTGCCCCTCCCCCGTGGCCCGCGCGTGCACCAGCGCAGCCAGGGCCCCGAGGGCGAGGAACACTCCCCCGCCGCCGAAGTCGCCCAGCAGGTTCAGCGGTGGCGCGGGACGCTCGTCGGGGCGGCCGGAGGCACCCAGCGCTCCGGTGAGGGCGACGTAGCCGATGTCGTGCCCGGCGGAGCTCGCCAGCGGCCCCGTCTGCCCCCAGCCGGTCATCCGCCCGTAGACCAGCGACGGCCGGAGGGCCAGCAGGTCGTCCGGCCCCAGGCCCAGGCGCTCCATGACGCCGGGCCGGAACCCCTCGAGGAGGACGTCGGCCCGCTCCACCAGCGCACGGACGACGGCCAGGTCGTCGGCGTCCTTGAGGTCCAGGGCGATCGAGCGCTTCCCGCGGTCGAGCAGCGAGGTCGCGCCCAGGGCGCCGATCAGCCCGCCGCGGCCGCCTGGTCGGTCGATCCGGACGACGTCGGCGCCCAGGTCGGCCAGGAGCATGCCGGCGAACGGACCCGGTCCCAGCCCGGCGAACTCGACGACCCGCACACCCGTCAGCGGCCCCACGGCGGCACCCCTCTGCCGGGGGTCGCGCCCGTGCGACCCTCTGTGCGCATGCTGCCCTACGCGGGCGGGACGGCCGGTCGGGGAGGCAGCGCGGTGCCCTATCTGCTGGCGGCCCTGGGCGGCGCCCTGGGCGCGCTGGCCCGGTGGGCGGTGGCCGAGGCCCTCCCCTCCCCCGGCGGCTGGCCCTGGGCCACGCTGCTGGTGAACCTCACCGGGTGCCTGCTGGTCGGCGGGCTGATCGCCGCCCTGGCCGCCCGCGAACCCGAACCGTCCTGGGCGCGTCCGTTCCTCGGGGTCGGAGTCCTCGGTGGGTACACGACGTACTCCACCTTCGCCGTCGAGGTCGTCGGGCTCGTGCAGCGCGGCGCGGCCGTCCTCGCCGCCGGCTACGTGCTCGCCTCGGTCGTCGGCGGGATCGTCGCGGTGGTGATCGGTGCCATGGCCGTGCGTCCGGCCGTCCGGCGGGCCACCCGGTGACTCCGGTGCTGGTGGTCCTCGGCGCCGCGGTGGGCGCGCCGCTGCGGCTGCTGGCGACCCGGCTGGGCGCCCGCCGGGGCGGCGACCCGGCGCGGGGCACCCTGGCGGTCAACGTCGCCGGGAGCGCGCTGCTGGGCCTCCTGCTCGGCCTGGCCGACGTCCCGCCCGCGGTGCTCGCCCTGGTCGGGACCGGGTTCTGCGGGGCGCTGACCACCTTCTCGGCCTTCGGCGCCGACGTCGTCCGGCTGCTCGAGGAGCGCACGCTGGGCCGTGCGCTGGGCTACCTGTGCGCCACCGTGGTGCTCGGTCCGTGTGCTGCGGCAGCCGGGTTCGTGCTGGCCGGATAGGGTCGGGCGCAGTATGGCGGAGAACACGGGAAACGACACGAATGACGACGTCGGCGCGAACAGTCCGGTGGTCGTGGTGGCCAACCGGCTACCGGTCGACCAGGTCACCGATCCCGACGGCAGCACCCGGTGGCAGCGCAGCCCGGGCGGACTGGTGACCGCGCTCGAGCCCTTCGTCGCCGGTCGCGGCGGCGCCTGGGTGGGCTGGTCGGGCTCGGCCGGCGCGGCTCCCGAGCCGTTCGAGTCCGGGGGCATGTCGCTGATCCCGGTGGAGCTCACCGAGGACGAGGTCGACCGCTACTACGAGGGCATGTCCAACGCCTCGCTGTGGCCGCTCTACCACGACGTCGTCGAGAAGCCGGAGTACCACCGGACCTGGTGGGACACCTACGTTCAGGTCAACAAGCGCTTCGCCGAGCGGACGGCGGCGGTGGCCGCCGAGAACGCCATCGTGTGGGTGCACGACTACCAGCTGCAGCTGGTCCCCGCGCTCCTGCGCCAGCAGCGACCCGACCTGACCATCGGGTTCTTCCTGCACATCCCGTTCCCGCCCTACGAGCTGTTCACCCAGCTGCCCTGGCGCTCGGCGATCGTCGAGGGGCTGCTCGGCGCGGACCTCGTCGGCTTCCAGCGGCCCTCGGCAGCGACGAACTTCGTCCAGCTGGCCCGCCGCCTGCACGACCTGCCGGCCCGCAAGAGCGCCATCGAGTACGACGGCCGCACGGTGTCGGCGAAGGCCTTCCCCATCTCCATCGACGTCGCAGCCTTCGACGAGCTGGCCCGCTCGCCCGAGGTGCTGGCCCGCGCCGAGGAGATCCGTAAGGAGCTCGGCAACCCGGAGAAGATCATCCTGGGCGTCGACCGGCTCGACTACACCAAGGGCATCGGCCTCCGGCTCAACGCCTTCGAGGAGCTGCTCGAGGACGGCGCCGTCGAGGCGCCGGGCACCGTGCTGGTCCAGGTGGCCACGCCGAGCCGCGAGCGGGTCGAGCACTACGTGCACATGCGCGAGACCATCGAGCAGCAGGTCGGCCACATCAACGGCGTCTTCGGTTCGATCGCCGGCCCGGCGGTGCACTACTTCAACCAGTCGATGCCCCGTGAGGAGCTCGCTGCCCTGTACCGGGTGGCCGACGTCATGCTGGTGACTCCGTACCGCGACGGGATGAACCTGGTGGCCAAGGAGTACGTCGCCGCCCGTTCCGACCTGGGCGGGGCGCTGGTGCTGTCGGAGTTCGCCGGCGCCGCCGCGGAGCTCAAGCAGGCGTTCCTGGTCAACCCGCACGACATCGCGGGTGTGAAGAACCAGCTGGTGCGGGCGCTGCGCGTCGACCCGCGGGAGGCCGCATCGCGCATGCGGGCCATGCGCCGGCACCTGGCCAAGAACGACCTGGAGCACTGGGCGACCTCGTTCTTCGACGCGCTGAAGGCGCAGGACGCGGTGCAGTCCGGCGAGCGCGCCGCCGGGCGGACGGCCGCGCCGCTCTCCGACGGCCGGGGAGGGGCGCAGGGGTGACTCCGCCGGCGGCCGAGCTCGACGCCGCGCTGACCGCACTGGCCGGGCGGCGGCCGCTCCTGATCGCCAGCGACTACGACGGCGTGCTCGCCCGGCTCCGGGACGACCCGTCGGATGCGGTTCCCGAGGAGGGGGTCGCCGAGGCGCTCGCCCGCCTGGCGGCGGTCGAGGCGGTGACCGTGGCGCTGGTCAGCGGCCGCGGCGTCGCCGACCTGCGGACGACGAGCGGGCTGGTCGGGCCCTACCGGTGGGTGGGCAGCCACGGCGCCGAGTTCGACGGGCCGCTCACGGGGCAATTGGCCGCCCGGCGCGATGCGCTGGCCGAGCTGCTGTCGCCCGTCGTCGGAGGCACCGCCGGAGCCCGGCTCGAGATCAAGCCGGCGAGCGTGGCGGTGCACGTTCGACAGGTCACCGACCGCGCCGCCGCCGCGGCGCTGCTGGAGGACGTGCGGTCGCGCGCCGATTCGTCACTGACGTTGAAGCCGGGCAAGGACGTGCTTGAACTCGCGGTGACCGACGCCGACAAGGGCAGCGCCCTCGTCCGGCTCGTCCGCGGACTGGGGGTCGCCGCGACGATCTACCTCGGCGACGACGTGACCGACGAGGACGGATTCCGCGCGCTCGCGGGCCCGGCCGACGTGACCGTCAAGATCGGCGAAGGTCCCACCGACGCCCGGCACCGGGTCCCGGACACAGCCGGGGCCCTGGCGGTGCTGAACCGGCTGGCTGATCTGCTCGCCTGATCTCCAGCACTCTCCCCGTGTCGCCGCCGCGACGGGGATGACCGCACGCGGCCGTGCTGCTCAGCGTTCCCGGGTTGTCGACATTCGCGCTCTCCCCGGACTCAGCCTGCGATTTCCCGATCGACGTCCCGTCGGAGTGGACGGCCATTCCGAGCCGACTGTCGACACATCCGCAGCGCCGATCCGATGGCCGCGCACTTACATCACGATCCGTCGAACCAGAGGGCCGCGAGCCATTCGGTGAGATGTGCGCTCGCCACAATTCGGGTCACACCAAGCCCCGGTGCCGCAATCTTCACCTCTCGTCTGGATGGTCCTCGTGAGCACCCCACCCCTGCCCCCTGCCGGGCCGAAGAAGGCCGGCTGGTTCGCCAACCGTCCCCTCGCCGTGAAGTTCGGCACCCTGACCGGCGTTGTCGTGGTGGCGTTCGGCGGCGTGCTGTTCACGATGGTGACCGGCAACTCGGAGGTGCGTGAGGTCAGCCAGCGCATGGCGAGCTACGAGCACGCGTACGGGCTCGTCCTGCAGCTCGACACCCGGGCCAGCGAGCTCAAGGTCGACGGCTTCAAGTCCCTGGTGCGGGAGAACCCCGAGGAGCAGCTCGCCGAGCTCGCGGACGACATCGCGACCCCGACCGAGCTGATGGCCGAGCTGACCGAGATCGAGCTGGACGGGGAGAACGCCGCTGCGGTCGCCGACCTGGGCGCCAGCTACGTGCCCTACATGGACGCCATCACCGCGTTCGTCGACGGCGCCGTCGCCGACCAGAGCGGGATGGTGGCCCGCTGGGAGGAGATCCAGCTGGCCAACGACATCACTGACGGCGCCGTCGGTGCGGCCAAGGACGCGCTGCACGAGGCCACGGTGGCCGCCGAGACCGAGTTGGGCGACGCCCTCGACCGTGCCCGGACCGGCAGCTGGATCGTGGCCGCCCTGGCTCTGGCCCTGGTCGGCGTTGTCAGTGCCCTGACGCTGCGGTCGATCACCGTGCCGGTGGGCAAGGTCAAGGCCGCTCTCGACGCGCTGGCCGCGGGCGACCTGACCGCGGACACGGGGGTGACGTCCACCGACGAGGTGGGCCGGATGGCTGCCTCGCTGTCCCTCGCGCAGACCAACCTCCGGCAGGTGCTCTCGGCCATGGCGGGCTCGGCCGATGCGGTCGCGGCGTCGTCGGAGGAGCTGTCGGCGTCCTCGGCGCAGATCTCGGCGTCGGCGGAGGAGACCGCGGCGCAGTCCGGTGTCGTCGCGTCGTCGGCGGAGGAGGTCTCCCGCAACGTGGCCACCGTGGCCGCGGGTGCGGAGGAGATGGGCGCCTCGATCCGGGAGATCGCCTCCAACGCCGCGGAGGCCAGCGAGGTCGCCGCGCGTGCGGTGGTCGCCGCGGAGACCACGACGGCCACCGTCGCCAGGCTCGGGGAGAGCTCGGCGGAGATCGGCAACGTGGTGAAGGTGATCACCAGCATCGCCGGGCAGACGAACCTGCTGGCGCTCAACGCCACGATCGAGGCCGCCCGCGCCGGTGAGGCGGGCAAGGGCTTCGCGGTGGTGGCCAACGAGGTCAAGGAACTGGCCCAGGAGACCGCGAAGGCGACCGAGGACATCGCCCGCCGGGTGCTTGCCATCCAAGGGGACACCACCGCCGCGGTGGCCGCGATCGAGGAGATCAGCGCGATCGTCGCGCAGATCTCCGACCGGCAGACCACCATCGCCTCCGCGGTGGAGGAGCAGACCGCCACCACCAACGAGATGTCCCGCTCCGTGCAGGAGGCCGCCAGCGGCACCACCGAGATCGCCACCAACATCACCGGCGTCTCCACCGCCGCCGGCTCCACCACCCAGGCGCTGGCCCAGACCCGCACCGCCGTCGACGAGCTGTCCCGGATGGCAGCTGACCTGCGCACCACGGTCGGGACCTTCACCTACTGAGCAGTCCCCGCAGCGGCGGGGGGTTCCGCACCCGCCCCGCGGGTGCCGATAACCGGCACGACGGCCGGGCCGCCGGCGGATTCACCTTGACTCCACCGGCGGCCCGCCGATGACCCAACCGGACCGGCTCCCAGCCGGTCCGCAACGCGAGAGAGAAGGCAACAACGGTGGACGGTCTGGACGACATCGTCGAAGAGTTCCTGGTGGAGAGCCACGAGAACCTCGACCAGCTGGACTCGGACCTCGTCGCGCTGGAGCAGGACCCGGACTCCCGCGAGCGGCTCTCCAGCATCTTCCGGACGATCCACACGATCAAGGGCACCAGCGGGTTCCTCGCCTTCAACCGGCTCGAGGAGGTCACCCACGTCGG
>CADCTN010000218.1 GCA_902805535.1 uncultured Blastococcus sp.
CCTACACGGTCACGACCATGCCGAAGTGGAACCCGATCAACATCTGCAGCTACCACCTGCAGGAGGCCGGGGCGACGCCGGAGCAGGAGATCGCCTACGCCATCAGCACCGCGATCGCCGTCCTGGACTCCGTCCGCGACTCCGGTCAGGTGCCGCAGGAGAAGTTCCCCGAGGTCGTCGCGCGCATCTCCTTCTTCGTCAACGCGGGGGTCCGCTTCGTCGAGGAGATGTGCAAGATGCGGGCCTTCACCTCGCTCTGGGACGAGCTGACGAAGGAGCGCTACGGCGTCGAGGACCCCAAGCACCGCCGGTTCCGCTACGGCGTGCAGGTCAACTCGCTCGGCCTGACCGAGGCGCAGCCGGAGAACAACGTCCAGCGGATCGTGCTCGAGATGCTCGCGGTCACGCTGTCCCGGGACTCCCGCGCCCGCGCGGTGCAGCTGCCCGCCTGGAACGAGGCGCTGGGGCTGCCCCGGCCGTGGGACCAGCAGTGGTCGCTGCGGCTGCAGCAGGTGCTGGCCTACGAGACCGACCTGCTGGAGTACGAGGACCTGTTCACCGGCTCCGTCGTGGTCGAGCGGAAGGTCGCCGAACTGGTCGAGGGCGCCAGGGCCGAGATGGCCCGCGTGGAGAAGCTGGGCGGTGCCGTCGCGGCCGTCGAGTCCGGTTACATGAAGAGCGCCATGGTGGGGTCGCTGGCCGAGCGCCGGCGCCGCATCGAGAGCGGTGAGGACGTCGTCGTCGGCGTCAACAAGTTCCAGACCACCGAGCCCAACCCGCTCACCGCCGACCTCGACACCGCGATCATGGTCGTCGACCCGGCCGTGGAGAACGCGGCGCAGGAGGCCGTGCGGAAGTGGCGCTCCGAGCGCGACCAGGAGGCAGCCGACAAGGCCCTCGACGCGCTGCGGGTGGCCGCGTCCTCCGACGTGAACCTCATGCCCGCGACGCTCGACTGCGCCCGAGCCGGCGTGACGACGGGGGAGTGGGCCGGGGTGCTGCGTGAGATCTTCGGCGAGTACCGCGCGCCCACCGGGGTCGCCGCGGCCGGCGGTGGAGGTGCGGCCGACGAGACGCTCGTCGACGTCCGCGAGCGGGTCCGGGCGACCGGCGAGGAGCTGGGCGGCCGGCTGCGGTTCCTGGTCGGCAAGCCCGGTCTCGACGGCCACTCCAACGGCGCCGAGCAGATCGCCGTGCGGGCCCGCGACGCCGGCTTCGAGGTGGTCTACCAGGGCATCCGGCTGACCCCCGCGCAGATCGTCTCCGCGGCGGTCGAGGAGGACGTGCACGTCGTCGGCTTGTCCGTGCTGTCGGGCTCGCACCTGCAGGTGGTGCCGAGCGTGCTCCGGGGCCTCCGGGACGCCGGTCTGGACGACGTCCCCGTGGTCGTCGGCGGGATCATCCCCGACAGCGACGCACGCCGGCTGCGCGAGCAGGGCGTCGCCCGGGTGTTCACGCCCAAGGACTTCGGGCTCACCGAGATCATGGGCTCGGTCGTCGACGTCATCCGCGAGGCGAACGGCCTCGACGACCAGGTCCCCGCTCCGTCCTGATCCGACCGGCCGGGCACTGACGGTTGCCCGGGTGCGCGCCGCCGTGATGAGGTCGGCCCATGAGCAGCGACGGTGCACCCCGGGTCGAGCGCGACGGCGACGTCGTCCGCATCACGATGGTGCGGGCGGCGCGCCGGAACGCGCTGTCGCGCGAACACCTGACCCAGCTGCTGGCCGCGGTCACCGAGGCCGGCTCCAGCGACGCGACGGGCATCGTCCTCGCGGGCGAGGGCCCGGTGTTCAGTGCCGGGCACGACTTCACCGACGTCGCGGGGAAGCCGGTGGCCGAGGTGCGCAGCCTCCTGCTGCTGTGCACCGAGCTGATGGAGACCGTCCAGGACGTGCCGCAGGTGGTCCTGGCCCGGGTGCACGCACTGGCCACCGCGGCCGGCTGCCAGCTGGTCGCCTCCTGCGACCTCGCCGTCGCCGCGGAGTCCGCGGGGTTCGCCGCCCCCGGGGGCAAGGGTGGCTGGTTCTGCCACACGCCGATGGTCGCGATCGCGCGGAACGTCGGCCGCAAGCGCGCCATGGAGCTGGCGCTCACCGGCGACGCGATCGACGCGCGGACGGCGCTGGACTGGGGCCTGGTCAACCGGGTCGTGCCCGACGACGAGCTGGACGCCGCCGTCGACGACCTGATGGGCCGGGCCACCCGCGGCTCGCGGGCCAGCAAGGCCTGGGGCAAGCAGACGATGTACGCGCAACTGGACCGTCCCGAGCGGGATGCCTACGCGACCGCCGTCGAGGTCATGGCCGCCGCGAGCCAGCTCGACGGGGCCCGGGAGGGCATGGCCGCGTTCCTGGAGAAGCGGCCGCCGGCCTGGAACGACTGAGTCGTGAGATCGGGCACAGTGGGATGACCGCTGCGCCTGCGCGCATTGCGCTCTCCGTGCAGAACCTGTGGGGGCTCACGCGTCGGCGTGCCCTGGACTTCGGACGGATGACGACCGCCGGCTGTTGACGTCGGCCGCGCTCGTCGTCCCGTCTCCGAATCCCGAAAGGCTCTCCTCCTCGTGCTCGCTCGTCTCCGCCGCGTGCCCTTCGCGGCGCAGGTCCTCCTCGCCCTCGTCGTGGGCGTCGTCCTCGGCTTCATCGCCCGCGAGCTGGGCACCGTCTCCGACGGCTCGCCCAACTGGCTGACCAGCACCCTGCAGACCGTCGGCGGCACCTTCGTGACCCTGCTGAAGACGCTGGTGCCGCCGCTGATCGTCACGGCCGTCATCGTCAGCATCGCCAACCTCAAGCAGGTCTCCAACGCCGCCCGCCTGGCCGGCCAGACGCTGCTCTGGTTCGCCATCACCGCGCTGATCGCCGTCGGCATCGGCATCGGCCTCGGGCTGCTGACCGAGCCCGGCCGCAACAGCTCCGTCGACGCCGCCGACCAGGAGGCCCCCGAGAGCGCCGGGTCCTGGTTCGACTTCCTGACCGGCATCGTGCCCGGCAACGTGTTCGGCCTGCAGGGCTCGCCCGACGGCAGCCTGTCGTTCAACGTCCTGCAGCTGATCGTCGTCTCCGCCGCCGTCGGCATCGCCGCGCTCAAGGTCGGCGAGGCCGCCGAGCCGTTCGTCGGCTTCGTCCGCTCGGCCCTGGCGATCGTCCAGAAGGTCCTGTGGTGGGTCATCCTGCTCGCGCCGCTGGGCACGGTCGGCCTCATCGGCAATGCCGTCGCCAGCTACGGCTGGGAGTCGCTGAGCTCGCTCGGCGTCTTCGCCGGCGCTGTCTACGCCGGCCTCGCGCTCGTGCTGTTCGTCGTCTACCCGGTGCTCCTGCGCCTGCACGGCCTCTCGCCGCTGCGGTACTTCGCGGGCGCGTGGCCGGCCATCCAGCTCGCCTTCGTCTCCCGCTCCTCGATCGGCACCCTGCCGGTGACCGAGCGCGTGACCGAGCAGAACCTCGGCGTCCCGCGGTCCTACGCCTCCTTCGCCGTCCCGCTGGGGGCGACGACCAAGATGGACGGCTGCGCGGCGATCTACCCGGCGCTGGCGGCGATCTTCGTGGCCCAGTTCTTCGGCGTGGACCTGGCGATCACCGACTACCTGCTCATCGCGTTGGTCTCGGTGATCGGCTCGGCCGCCACCGCCGGCGTCACCGGCGCGGTCGTCATGCTGACCCTGACGCTGTCGACCCTGGGCCTGCCGCTGGCCGGCGTCGGGCTGCTGCTGGCGATCGACCCGATCCTCGACATGGGCCGCACCGCGGTGAACGTCGCGGGTCAGGCCCTGGTGCCGACGATCGTGGCCAAGCGCGAGGGCATCCTCGACCTCGATCGGTACCGGTCCACCTCCACCATCGACCCGCTCGCCCGGGTCGAGGAGAAGGGTGGCGTCGACGCCGACCTGGGTCGCCCGGAGCCCGCGACGGTCTAGCTCCAGGACACCGGACGGCCCGGACCTCCCCCGGAGGTCCGGGCCGTCCGTCGTCAGTCCGTGAGGTCGGCGCAGCCGGTCTCGTCGGGCAGGAGCGGGCGGAAGGTGACCGACCACCGCGCGCCGTCGGGAGTCGTCCACGGGGTGGCGGCGTTGGCGGCACCGGCCGCCTGCAGCAAGGCCTGCGCCTCCACCCCGGTGGCGGTCACGCAGGTGACGTCCGGCGGCCCGCCGGTCGGCTCACCCGGCAGTGCGGGACCCGGCCACGCCAGCTCGGGCTGCACGAGTGCGTCGCCCGGGTCGACCCAGGGTGCGGCGATCGCGGCGAGGGACTGCGTCGCGAAGGGGGTGGTGGCTGCCGCACCGGGATCGGTCAGCGCGCCCAGGAGGTCCGCGAGCGCCTCGCGGGCCGCCGCCTGACCGGCTGTCAGGCCGGCCTCCTCCGTTGTCTCCCAGAGCGCGTAGACCTCGCGCACGTAGGTGTCCTCGGCGGTGACGACGGTGAACCGGCTCGAGGGCGCATCGGCGATCGGCGGCGTGCCGAGGTCCGAGGTCTCGTCGACCCCGGCGGCCAGCGCCCGGTCGACGAGCTCCTGCACGGCCTCCCGGCCGATCTGGGCCACCTGGAGGTTGGGCAGCGCCGGGCCCGGATAGATCGCCGGCACCGGCCCCTCGGTGATCACCCGGCCGTCGGCGTAGACGCTCGCCCTCGGCAACCGGCCGGCGAGCATCGACGGGGTCACGAAGCCGCCGGTCTCCTCCGCCCGCAGCACCAGGCCCTCCGTCGCGGCGGCCTGGGAGGGCTCGGACGGGTCCCCGGGGCCGCCGGTGCCGGTGCCGCCGCGTTCCGCGCAGGCCGCGAGCCCCAGGGCCAGGGTGATCGCGATCGCCGGCCGGGCCGCCCGCATGATCGTCATGCCCCCACCACGACGGGGCCTCGGGTTGGGTTCCCGCGCCCGGTAGCGTCGCTGCCCGTGCGCCTGGTCCTCGCCCGCTGCTCCGTCGATTACATCGGACGGCTCACCGCCCACCTGCCCATGGCGACCCGCCTGCTGCTGGTCAAGGCCGACGGGTCGGTGTCCATCCACGCCGACGACCGCGCCTACAAGCCGCTGAACTGGATGAGCCCGCCCTGCACCCTCAAGGACGAGCTCGTCGACACCCCGGGCGGCAGGGCGGGGACCTGGACGGTCACCAACAAGGCCGGCGAGCAGCTGATCATCACGATCGAGACCGTCGAGCACGACCACTCCCAGGACCTCGGCGTCGACCCGGGCCTGCAGAAGGACGGCGTCGAGGCCGAGCTGCAGCGGCTGCTCGCGCTGCACGTGGAGACCTTCGGCGCGGGCTGGTCGCTCGTCCGCCGGGAGTACCCGACCGCGATCGGACCGGTCGACCTGCTCTGCCGCGACGCCGCGGGCGCCGTGGTGGCCGTGGAGATCAAGCGGCGCGGGGAGATCGACGGCGTCGAGCAGCTCACCCGGTACCTGGAGCTGCTCAACCGGGACCCGCTGCTGGCGCCGGTCAAGGGCGTGTTCGCCGCGCAGGAGATCAAGCCGCAGGCGCGGGTCCTGGCCGCCGACCGGGGGATCGACTGCCTCACCGTCGACTACGCCGTCCTCAAGGGCACCGACGACCCGTCGCAGCGCCTCTTCTGACGTCACCTGCCGGTAGTCCCCGGAGCGGCGTCGGGCGCAGGTGAGAGACTTCCCGCGATACCGGCAGCGGGAGGAGATGGCAACGTGGCCAGGGAACTGAACGAGGTCGGCGTCGTGGGGCTGGGCACCATGGGTGCCGGCATCGTGGAGGTGCTCGCCCGGGCGGGGCTGTCGGTCACCGCGGTTGAGGTCACCGACGACGCGCTGGCCCGGGGTCGCGCGCACGTCGAGCAGTCCACCGACCGCGCCGTCAGCCGCGGCAAGCTCGATCCGGCGGACCGGGACGCGATCTTCGAGCGGATCCGGTTCAGGACGTCGCTGGAGGACCTCGCGTCCGCGGAGCTGGTCATCGAGGCAGTGCCCGAGCGCATGGAGCTCAAGGCCGAGGTCTTCGCCGCGCTGGACAAGATCTGCCCGCCGGACACCATCCTGGCGACCAACACCTCGAGCCTCTCGGTCACCGAGCTCTCCGTGGTCACCGGCCGGCCGAGCAAGGTCATCGGGATGCACTTCTTCAACCCGGCGCCGGTCATGAAGCTCGTCGAGGTCGTGCGCACCGTCGTCACCGAGCCGTCGGTGGTGGACGACGTCGAGGCGCTGGCCGCTCGCCTGGGCAAGGTCGACGTGACCATCGGAGACAAGGCCGGCTTCATCGCCAACGCCCTGCTCTTCGGCTACCTCAACCACGCCGTCTCGATGTTCGAGAACCGCTACGCCACCCGCGAGGACATCGACGCCGCCATGCGGCTGGGCTGCGGCCTGCCGATGGGCCCGCTCTCGCTCATGGACCTCATCGGCATCGACACCGCCTACGAGATCCTCGACACGATGTACAAGCAGTCGCGCAACCGGCTGCACGCGCCGAGCCCGGTGATCAAGCAGATGATGACCGCGGGGATGCTCGGCCGGAAGTCCGGCCGCGGCTTCTACAGCTACGCGGAGCCGGGCTCCGCCGAGGTCGTCGACGACGCGGCCACCCCTGCCGCCGGCGGCGCCGCCGAGGGCGCCCGTCCGGTGCGGACCGTCGGCGTCATCGGCTCGGGGACGATGGCGATCGGCATCATCGAGGTGGTCGCCAAGGGCGGCTACGACGTCCGCTTCGTCGCCCGCGCGCCCGAGAAGGTGGAGGCGGTCACCACGGCGCTCACCAAGTCCCTCGACAAGCAGGTCGTGCGGGGCCGCCTCGCGGAAGGTGACCGGGACGAGATCCTGGCCCGCGTCACCGGCACGACGTCGCTGGACGAGCTGGCCGACCGCGACCTCATCATCGAGGCCGTCGTCGAGTCGCTGTCGGTCAAGGAGGCGCTGTTCGCCAACCTGGGCGAGATCGCCAAGCCCGGGGCCGTGCTCGCCACGACGACGTCGAGCCTGCCGGTGATCGAGTGCGCCAAGGCCAGTGGACGCCCGGCCGACGTCGTCGGCATGCACTTCTTCAACCCGGCGCAGGTCATGAAGCTCGTCGAGGTCGTCTCGACCATCTCGACCGCCCCCGACGTCGCGGCCACGGCGCACGCCGTCAGCGCACAGCTGGGCAAGCGCGCGGTGTCCTGCACCGACCGCGCCGGGTTCATCGTGAACGCGCTGCTCTTCCCCTACCTGAACGACGCGGTGAAGATGCTGGAGGCGCACTACGCGACCGCCGACGACATCGACGCCGCCATGAAGGTCGGCTGCGGCTACCCGATGGGCCCGTTCGAGCTGCTGGACGTCGTCGGCCTCGACGTGTCCCTGGCCATCGAGCGCGAGCTCTACACCGAGTTCCGGGAACCGGGCTTCGCCCCCGCTCCGCTGCTCGAGCACCTGGTGACCGCCGGCTACCTGGGCCGCAAGACCGGCCGCGGGTTCCGGGACTACGCCAGTCGCTGAGGGGTGCCCCGACGCCGCCCACGGGCGGGTTCCCGACCGCGTGGTGGGGAGCCCGTCCGTCGCGTCGAGGCCGTCGAGGAGGCGGCCGACGGTGACTGGGTGGTGCGGACGGTCACCGGCTCGGCGACCGGCAAGACCTACCGGTGTCCCGGGTGCGACCAGGAGATCCGGCCGGGCACGCCGCACGTGGTGACCTGGGCGGCCTACGCCCGCGACTCCGACCTCGACCCGTGGGACACCGACTCGGCCGCCGACCTGCGCCGGCACTGGCACAGCGCCTGCTGGCGCGCGCGGGACCGCCGCCGCTGAGAGCTCACGCCAGGACGGCGGTGACCACCACGTTGTCCCGGTAGCTGCGCAGATCACGGTCGAACTGGCCGCCGCAGGTGATCAGCCGCAGCACGGGCTGCGCGGTCGGCCCGTAGACCTCTTCGGTCGGGAAGGCGTCCTTGGGAAAGCGCTGCGTGTCCGACACGATGAAGTGCACCGCGGTCCCGTCGGCACGGTCCACCAGCACGTCGTCACCCGGAGCCAGCTCACCGAGCCGGAAGAACACCGCCGGTCCGCGGTAGGAGTCGACGTGGCCCGCGATGACCGAGGGCCCCACCTCGCCAGGGACCGGCCCGCGGGAGTACCAGCCTGCCGATCCGAAGTCGCTGGGCGGGACCAGCACGCCGGCGCCGTCGACGTCGAGATCCACGAGCGTGCTGTCCACCCCGATCGCGGGCAGCCGGACCCGGACCGGGGCGGCGGCGCCGGTCCGCGGAGCCTGGCTCTGCAGCTGGACGGCGGTCCCCTCCGCGGTGGGTGCGGAGGCCGCGGCCGCGCTCCGGGGCGCGGCGTCGGGAGGCACGGTGAGCGCGACGGTCCCCGCGATGGCGGCGACGGCGGCCAGACCCCAGCGGAGCCGGGCCCGGCCGGGCCGTCGGGTCCGCTGTGCCGCGCGGTGCCGGCCGGGCAGTGCCGGAAGACCCACCGCGGGCGGTGTGCCCTGCGGTGGACGGGTCACCGGTGGCGCAGCGCGTGCCGGGCGGGACGGCGCCGGGTGCGGGCGAGGACCAGCGCCCCTGCCGTCGCGGTCGCGGCGGCCAGGACGGCGATACCCGGAGGCGCAGCGGATCCGGCCGCCCCACCGGCGCCGGTCTCCACCCCGCCGGCAGGCACCACGGTCGGGCCCGCGGCGTCGAGGACCGGCCGGACGGTCAGACCGGCGTCCCCGTCGAGCACGACCAGGCTGTAGACGGACCCGGCCGCCAGGTCCACCGGCAGCTGGTTCGGGGCCTGGTCGCCGGCGCTCACCGCGAGCATGGTCGTGCCGGCGGGGACGTCCACGTAGTCGCCCGTGTCCGCGAAGGCGAGGTCGGTGGCCACCGCGGCGCCACCGGGGAGGGTCACGTCCAGGGTCGGGGCGTTCGCCGCCCCGCCGAGCACCCGGATGCGGCTCTGCCCGGCGGGCGGCGTCTGGAGCGAGTCGTCGATGATCGTCAGGCCGAGATCGGCGAACAGCCCGACGCCGGCGACCGTCCGCGCCGTGTCACCGGTGACCTCGACGGTCGTGGAGAGGACCGGAGGAGTGTCGCGGGAGGCCCCGGCCTCCCGCATGCTCACCGTGTAGGTGCCGGTGGTGACGTCCTGGTAGTCCGAGACGGCGCCGTAGCTGACCCCCTCCAAGCTGACCCCGGCCGTCGGATCGGCCACGGAGTCGACGTAGACGTCGACCGCCGGGGTGTCGGGGGACAGGTGGGCCAGCCGGAGCAACCCGGTCCCGTCCGGGGCCTCGGCCTGGGCCGGGCTCCCCACGAGGGCCCCGCCCGCCACCAGCAGCGCCACCCCGGTCATTCGCACGACTCGTCGCATTGTTCACCTTCGTTTGTCGTCCCCGGCCGCGCGGCGGAGGTCCGAGCCCCCTACCCGTCAGCTCCCGCGCACACCTGTGCGCACGGGATGTCGCGGAACGGCGCGCCGCCGTTCAGGGAGTGCTTCGGGTGACCAGTGCATCAGCATCGGAGGCGTAACGGAAGCCCACCAGGACGCCGGCCTCGGTGACCTCGACGACGTCGGGTGCGAAGGGCGGCATCTGGGCGTCCAGGAAGGTGGTGACGTCCTCCGCGGCCGCCGAGCCCGGGCGCAGCAGATCTGCGCCGGCCCGGTCGAGGAGCATCCGCCGGGCCGGGGGGCCGTCGACCGGTTCCGCGGGCGCCGCGGGGAAATCGGCGACGGCGACCTGCAGCCTCGCGACCAGGACCGACAGCAGGGTCAGCAACCGCGCGTCCACGTCCGCCGTCGACAGGACCTCGGCGGCGGCGTCGCCGGCTCCGGCGGCCGGGTTGGCGAGCACGGCGGCGGCCAGCCGGGTGCGACGGTCCAGCTCCTCGGGCGTCGGCTCACCTGGCACGGGGTCGACCAGGGTGAGGGCTGAGCCGTCGGGACCGGCGAAGCGGGCGAGCACGACCGCGCCCGGCGGTGGCGTCCCGTCGGCCAGCAGGCGGAGAGCGCCGGTGCCCGGGTCGTCGGGCGCCACGAAGCGGGCCGGGTCCGCCCCCGCGTCGAGCAGGCCGGCCCGGACCGCCGTCGGCACCGCGACGGGGGTGTCGGCCGTTAGCTCGGCCGTGGTCCAGTCAAGGAGGTCGTCCCGGACGGCGGCCACGGTTGCGTCCGCGGTCCCGTCCGGCGAGGCGGCGGGGTCGTCGGGCCACAGCAGGAACCCGGCAACCAGCCCGGCGACGGCGACGAGCGCCGCGGCAGCCAGGAGCATCCCGGTCCGGCGCCCCCCACCGGAGGAGGCCCGATGTGCCCCGGCGCGCGCGACCTTCCGGTCGGTCACGGTCGCCCGTCGGTGGCGTCAGCTCCGGGGCCGCCCGTGCCCGTGGTCAGCCCCGCGTCTGGGCGGGCTGGTCGATCGCCTGGGTCGGCGGGCCCTGAGCCGGAGCCGGCGCGGCGCCGGGCCGCGGTGGCATGGGCAGCTGTCGGGTGCTCGGCTCGGGACGGGTCGGCTGCCGGGCGGCTGCTGCCTCACCGTCACCGCGCGGGGTGGTCTGCGGGGATGTCGCTGGGCTGCTGGACGTCGGAGCAGCCTGCGTCGGGGATCCGGTGTGCGGGGTGGGCTGCGGACGCCGTTCGGCCTCGCGGGCCGGGGCGCCCTGCGCCGTCGACCCGCCGGCCGCCGTCCCCGCGGGCTGGGGCGCTGCCGTGCCGGAACCCGGTGCGGCGGGGGCCGGCTGACCCTGGACCGGCTGAGGCGCGGCCTGCCGCGGACGGTCGCCCAGGTCCGGGAGGCTGCTGAGCAGCTGCCGGGCCATGAGCAGTCGGTTGGTGAGCTCGTCCCGGACGTCGCGGATCGCCTCGGCCTTGGCCTCGGCGTCGGCGACGAGCTGGGCGGCGTGCTGCTCGGCACCGGCGACGCGCTGCCGCGCCGCCTGGGTCGACACGCGCTCGCGCTCCTCCTCGGCCGCGGCGGCCTCCGCCCGGCGGGCGCGCTGGGCGATGTCGAAGTCCTCCTCGACCTTGGCCCGGCGGGCCTGCGACTCGGCGTCGAGCCGGGCCACCCGCTCCTGGGCCTTGGCCACGAGCTCGTCGGCGCGCTGCTGGGCCTTCTGCATGATCTGCTCGGCGTTCTGCCGGGCCTCGGCGAGCATCCGCTCGACCTCGGCCTGCCCCGCGGCGTGCCGCTCGAGCAGGGCGCGCTCCTCGGCCGCGGTCTGCTGGCGGACGGCCTGCGCGTCGAGCTCCGCGGCGTGCCGGATCTCGCCGGCCTCCTCCTCGGCGAGCTGCAGCATGTGCTGGATGCGCTCGCTGATGTTCTCGAAGGTCGGAGCCGAGGCGGAGGCCGCCTTGCGGCGCAGCGACTCGATCTCGCCGTGCAGCGCCGTCAGCTGGCCGGCCAGGTCCGCCGATCGGCTCACAGCGGCGTCGCGGTCGGCGAGGGCGATGCGGAAGTCGGCTTCGAGCCGCTCGATCGCCTCGGCGACCTGGTTGCGGTCGTAACCCCGCAGTTGCACGTCGAACGAGTGCTGGGCCTCGTGGTTCGGCAGCAGTTCGCGGCGGGGATCGTTCATGCTCGCCATCCTCGCAGAAGGTCAAACGCACGTCAGCGTGTCGGCGGGATATCCGGTGCCAGTGGGACGACTGAGCCGCGCTGGCCGGCTATGCCCCGCGGAATCGGTTGATGGCCTCGAGGTGCTGCTCGCGCTTCTCCGGGTCGCGCACGCCCAGCCCCTCCTCGGGAGCGAGGGTGAGCACGCCGACCTTGCCCTGATGGGCGTTGCGGTGGACGTCGAGAGCGGCCTGGCCGACTTCCGCCATCGGGTACACCTTGGACAGGGTCGGGTGGATGAGGCCCTTCTCGATCAGCCGGTTGGCCTCCCACGCCTCCTTGTAGTTGGCGAAGTGGGAGCTGACGATGCGCTTGAGGTTCATCCACAGGTAGCGGTTGTCGTAGGAGTGCATGTAGCCGGTGGTCGAGGCGCAGGTGACGATCGTCCCGCCCTTCTTGGCCACGTAGACGCTGGCTCCGAAGGTCTCCCGGCCCGGGTGCTCGAAGACGATGTCGACGTCCTCGCCGCCGGTGAGCTCGCGGATCTTCTTGCCCAGGCGCTGCCACTCCCTGGGGTCCTGGGTGTGCTCGTCCTTCCAGAACGCGTACTGCTCGGCCGAGCGGTCGATGACCAGCTCAGCCCCCATCCGCCGGACGATCTCGGCCTTCTCCGGGCTGCTCACCACGCAGACCGGGATGGCGCCGCCGTTGAGGGCCATCTGGGTGGCGTAGGACCCCAGGCCGCCCGAGGCGCCCCAGATGAGCACCGTGTCGCCCTGCTTCATGTTGGCGCCGTTGCGGCTGACCAGCTGACGGTAGGCGGTGGAGTTGACCAGCCCGGGCGCCGCCGCCTCCTCCCAGGAGAGGTGGCCGGGCTTGGGCATGAGCTGGTTGCTCTTCACCAGGGCCAGCTCCGCCAGGCCGCCGAAGTTCGTCTCGAAGCCCCAGATCCGCTGCTGCGGGTCCATCATCGTGTCGTCGTGGCCGGCCGGGTCCTCCAGCTCCACCGAGAGGCAGTGGGCGACGACCTGGTCGCCGGGCTTCCACCTGTTCACGCCCGGGCCGACCTTGAGGACCACGCCGGCGAGGTCGGAGCCGACCACGTGGTAGGGCAGGTCGTGCTTGCGGGTCAGCTCGGAGACCCGGCCGTAGCGCTCGAGGAACCCGAAGGTCGACACCGGCTCGAAGATCGACGTCCAGACGGTGTTGTAGTTCACCGAGGACGCCATGACGGCGACGATCGCCTCGCCCGGGCCGAGCTCGGGGGTGGGCACCTCCTCCACGTGCAGGGACTTGCGCGGGTCCTTCTCCTTGGTGGCCAGGCCCTGGAACATGTCCTGCTCGTCCTTGCGCACCAGCACCGCGCGGTAGGACTCCGGTACGGCCAGCCCTCCGATGGCGTCCAGCGAGTTGCTGAGGATGGCGTCCCTGATCTCGTTCACGCGGGCTCCCAGGTGGGGTCTGGCCGCCGTCGGCCGGCTCGGGGTGTCGGCGGGCGGGTGGGCTGTCGCGGTGCGGGGCGGTGCGGGTAGCGCAATGTTACCGATCAGTAACTCGATGGTCGAGTCTCTTCAGGAGCCGGGATCCGCCGGCTGCACGAGCTCCACCAGGACGCCCCCGGCATCCTTCGGGTGGACGAAGTTGACCCGGCTGTCCGCGGTCCCGCGTCTGGGGACGTCGTAGAGCAGCCGCAGGCCGCGCTCGCGGAGCGTCGCGCTGACCGCCTCGACGTCGGCGACGCGGAACGCGAGCTGCTGCAGTCCGGGCCCGGACCGGCCGATGAACTTCGCGATGGTGGACTCGGGCGTCAGCGGGGCCAGCAGCTGGATGCGGGTGTCCCCGTCTCCGACGGCGAGCATCGCCTCGCGGACGCCCTGCTCCTCGTTGGTCTCCTCGTGCACCGAGTGCATGCCGAAGGCCTGTGCGTAGAAGGCGATCGCCTCGTCCAGGTCGGGGACGGCGATGCCGACGTGGTCGATCGTGGTGAACAGCTCGCCCGGCAGACCGGTGTGCGCGTGAGTGGCCACCCGGGCATCCTGCGCCAAGACGTCTCAGACGTCACACCAATGTGTCGAGGTTCACGACCGGTGCCCCCACGATCCGGCGCGAGGGGCTCGTCAGGACCTGCGCAGGGGCGCAGTCCTATCCTGGTCGGACAGCCCTACCCGCGCCGTCAGCGCGGTCTGCTCTGTTGAGACGGTCGCCGGCGTCGGCGACCCGGCACTGGAGGCCCCTCATGTCCCGCTCGGTCATCGTCAGCGGCGCCCGCACTCCGATGGGCCGGCTGCTCGGCTCGCTGAAGGACTTCTCCGCGGCCGACCTCGGCGGCATCGCCATCAAGGCGGCGCTCGAGCGAGCCGGCATCTCCGGGGACCAGGTCGACTACGTGATCATGGGACACGTCATCCAGGCCGGCGCCGGGCAGAACCCCGCCCGCCCGGCCGCGGTCGCCGGCGGCATCCCGATGTCGGTTCCGTCGTTCACCCTCAACAAGGTGTGCCTGTCGGGCATCGACGCGATCGCGCTGGCCGACCAGCTCATCCGGGCCGGCGAGTTCGACGTCGTCGTCGCCGGCGGCATGGAGTCGATGACCCAGGCGCCGCACCTGCTCGCCAACTCGCGCACCGGCACGAAGTACGGCGACACCAAGCTGGTCGACTCCATGGCGTACGACGGCCTGTCCGACACCTTCGACCAGGTGGCGATGGGGGTGCTCACCGAGCAGGCGAACTCCCGCTACGACCTGACCCGCGAGGAGCAGGACGCCTTCGCCGCCACGTCGCACCAGCGCGCGGCTGCCGCGGCGAAGAACGGGCTGTTCGACGACGAGATCACCCCGGTCCTCATCCCGCAGCGCAAGGGTGACCCGATCGAGTTCCGTGACGACGAGGGCATCCGCGCCGACACGACGACGGAGACCCTGTCCAGGCTGAAGCCGGCGTTCGGCAAGGACGGCACGATCACCGCCGGCACCGCCTCGCAGATCTCCGACGGCGCGTGCGCGGTCGTGGTGATGAGCGCGGAGAAGGCCGCCGAGCTGGGGCTGACCCCGATCGCCGAGATCGGCGCCCACGGCGTCGTCGCCGGTCCGGACGCCACCCTGCAGAGCCAGCCGTCCCGGGCGATCGCCAAGGCCTGCGAGCGCGAGGGCATCGACCCCAAGGACCTCGACCTCGTCGAGCTCAACGAGGCCTTCGCCGCCGTGGGGATCGTCTCCACCCGCGAGCTCGGCATCGATCCGGAGCGGGTGAACGTCAACGGTGGCGCCATCGCCCTGGGGCATCCGATCGGCATGAGCGGCGCCCGCATCGTGCTGCACGCGGCGCTCGAGCTCGGCCGCCGCGGCGGCGGCGTCGCTGCTGCGGCGCTGTGCGGCGGCGGTGGCCAGGGCGACGCCCTGATCCTGCACGTGCCCGCCAAGGCGTGAGCCCGGACGGACTCGCGGTCCAGACCGCCGCCCCGGCCGGGCAACGGGTTACCCGCCGCTCCCGCCGTGCAGTCGACGTCCCCGTTCTGGTCGAGCGCGCCCGCGAGGGGGACGCCCGTTCGGTTGCCCGGCTGATCTCCCTGGTCGAGGACGCCAGCCCTGCCCTGCGCGAGGTGGCCGAAGCGCTCGCACCGCACACCGGGCAGGCGCAGGTGCTCGGCCTGACCGGGTCGCCCGGCGTCGGCAAGTCCACGACGACCACGGCGCTGGTGCGGGCGCTGCGCGCGACCGGCAAGCGGGTGGGTGTCCTCGCCGTCGACCCGTCGTCGCCGTTCTCCGGCGGCGCCCTGCTCGGCGACCGCGTGCGGATGCAGGACCACGCCGGCGACAGCGGCGTCTACATCCGCTCGATGGCGTCCCGCGGGCACCTGGGCGGGCTCTCCTGGTCCACGCCGCAGGCGATGCGGGTCCTCGACGCCGCCGGGTGCGACGTCGTCCTCGTCGAGACCGTCGGCGTCGGCCAGTCGGAGCTGGAGATCGCGTCGCTGGCCGACACCACGCTGGTGCTGGTGGCGCCGGGCATGGGCGACGGGATCCAGGCGGCCAAGGCGGGCATCCTCGAGGTCGCCGACCTGTTCGTCGTCAACAAGGCCGACCGGGACGGTGCCGACACCACCGTCCGCGACCTGCGCTACATGCTGTCCCTGGGTGGCCGGCACTCCGAGGCGGGTCACTGGCGCCCGCCGATCGTGAAGACCGTGGCCAGCCGCGGCACCGACAACGGGATCGACCGGGTGCTCGAGGCGGTCGAGGCGCACCGGGAGTGGCTCGAGTCCTCCGGCGAGGGCCGGCGCCGGCGCGGGGAGCGGGCCGCCCGGGAGATCGAGGCGATCGCGCTGGCGGCGCTGCGCGAGCGGATGGGCGACGTGCACGGCTCGGCCGCGCTCGGGGCGCTGGCCGGCAAGGTGGTCGCGGGGGAGTCCGACCCCTACCGCGCCGCGGACGAGCTGCTCGACCAGCTCTGAACGGGCAGGTCCGTCCTCCCGCGGCCAGGATGGACGGGTGAATGGCACCCCGGACGCCGTCGTCGTCGGAGCGGGGCCCAACGGGCTGGCCGCCGCGCTGCGGCTGTCCGCGGCCGGACTGCGGGTGCGGGTCGTCGAGTCGGCGGACCGGCCCGGCGGCGGGATGCGCACCGAGGAGCTGATGCGCCCCGGCTACTTCCACGACGTCTGCTCGATCGTGCAGCCCATGGCCGCGGCCGCGCCGTTCTTCCGCGAGTTCGACGCCGAGAGCCGTGGCGTCCGCCTGGTGCACCCGGAGATCAACTACGCCCATCCGCTCGACGGCGGGCGGGCAGCGCTCTCGCACCGCTCGCTGGAGCTGACGGCGGCCGGTCTGGGCCAGGACGCGGAGGCCTACCGCCGGCTGTTCGAGCCACTGGTCGAGCACGGCACCGACGTCGTCGACTTCTTCCTCACCAGCCGGTTGCGCCGGCTGCCCACCCGGAGCCCGCTGCAGATCGCGAGGTTCGGGCTCACCGGACTGCCGAACGTGAGCTGGCTGGCCCGGCGGTACTTCGACACCGAGGAGGCCCAGGCGCTCCTGGGCGGCGCGGCGGCGCACGGGATGCTCGACCTCAGCCAGCCGCTGACCTCGGCGCTGGGGATGCTCCTGACGATGCTGTCCCACCACGTCGGGTGGCCGCTGATCGAGGGCGGGTCGCAGCAGCTCGCCGACGCGATGGTGACCGCGCTCGAGGAGCAGGGCGGTGAGGTGGTGACCGGGCACCACGTCACCGACCTGGGCGAGTTCGACGGGGTGCCGGCGGTGCTGCTGGACACCACGCCCGAGGCCTTCGTCTCGATGGCCGGCGACCGGGTGCACGAGGGCTACCGCCGCTGGGTGTCGCGGTACCACCACGGCGCCGGCGTCTTCAAGATCGACTGGATCCTGTCCGAGCCGGTGCCCTGGACCAACCCCGACGTCCGGCGGGCCGGCACGATCCACGTCGCCGGCAACCTGGCGGAGACGATCGCCGGGGAGCGGGCGCCCAACCAGGGCCGCCTGACCGACGAGCCCTACGTGCTCGCGGTGCAGCCCACGGTGCCGGACCCGACGCGGGCGCCGGACGGGGGGCACATCTTCTGGGCCTACGTGCACGTGCCGCACGGTGCCGACGTCGACATGACCGGCGCCATCGAGAACCAGGTCGAGCGGTTCGCGCCCGGCTTCAAGGACACCGTCGTGGAGCGGTACACGAAGAACGCCGTCCAGATGGAGCAGTGGAACCCCAGCTACCTGGGCGGGGACATCTCCAACGGCCAGGCGACGCTGCGGCAGATGCTGGCCCGGCCGGTGCCCCGGTGGAACACCTACAAGACGCCGGTGACGGGCGTCTACCTGGCCTCGTCGGCGACCCCGCCGGGGCCGGCGGTGCACGGCGCCTGCGGGGACAACGCCGCACAGGTCGCCCTGCGTGAGGTCTTCGGCGTCCGGAAGGTCCCGCCGCTCAAGCCCGCCCTCGGGTGACCTGCATCGAGACGCGCCCGGGGCCGGTGTCGATGCCCCTCGACACCGGCCTCAGGCGAATGTCGGTGCCGGTGCGAGCGCCTTGGTGATGCGAGCGACGAGTCCGGCCGGATCTCGCAGGTCGCCCGCCGTCACGAAGAGCACGCGCCAGCCCGCCGCCGTCAGCCGGTTCAGCCGCTGACGGTCGCGCCGGAACTGCCCTGGCTCGCCGTGCCACGCTCCGTCGTACTCCAGGGCGAGGCGGTGCTCCGGCCAGGCGAAGTCCGGACGGGCCACGAACCGCCCCCCGACGCGGATCCGGTACTGGGCGACCGGCCGGGGCAGGCCGGCGCGGTGCAGCAGCAGCCGTAGCCGGGTCTCCTGAGGGCTCCCCGCGAGCCCGTCGGCGAGGTGGACCGCGGCGCGGATCCTGCGGCAGTCGCGACCTGTGGCTCCCAGCGCAGCGCTGCGCACCTCGTCGAGGAACACCAGACCCGTGCTGAGGAAGCGATCGAGCGCGATGACGGCGTCGTCGAGGGGGTGGATCCGGCCGAGGTCGAGCGCCGTCCGGAGGGGTGTCGTGAGCCGAACGCCCCGTCGCGCGGTCGTGTCCTCCGCCGCCACCGTGCGACGGGTCACGCGCACGCCCGCGACCGCTCCCGCCCGGCTCCGGGCCGGCACGATCACCTCCACGTCATCGGTGGCGCCGGCCGGTCCGACGTCCCACAGCACGGCGGCGCTCCTCGCCGTCGCGACCGAGCCCGGGAGCAGCAGCTGCGTCACCGCCGCGGTGCGGAGCTCGTGGGTGACCGGCAGGTCGGCGCACGCGTACACATCGGGAAAGAGCCGCTGCCAGGCCGAACTGTGCAGCTGATGCCGGGTGAGCAGCCCGTCGCGGACGGCGGAGGACCCGCGGAAGACGGCGCCGACGAGGGGCGGCGGTCGGTGCGGCGGCGGGGGCACCCCGGAACTGTGTCGGCTGCGGTGGGCAGTGACCGCCGCTGTCCACAGCCCCTCGCCGAGAAGCGTCGGGAGCCGGTGTCCGCGGGCGGCGACTGCGGCCTCGGGCGCATCTCGGCGCGACGGCCACCGGTAGCGTTCCGGGCATGGTCCGACCGCTGGGGCTGCCCTTCGACCCGATCGAGCGCGCGGGGCAGACGTGGGAGCAGCAGTTCGGCCCGGCGTCGGCGATGCGCGCGGCCACCTCGGTGTTCCGCGTCCAGCAGATCCTGCTCGCCCGCTTCGACGAGGCGCTGAAGCCGTGCGCGCTGACCTTCGCCCGCTACGAGGTGCTGGTCCTGCTCACCTTCAGCCGTTCCGGCGAGCTGCCGCTCAAGGTCATCGGCAGCCGGTTGATGGTCCACCCGACGAGCGTCACGAACGCCATCGACCGGCTGGTCGCCGCCGGCTACGTGCGCCGGCGCCCCAACCCCGACGACGGGCGGGGAGTGCTGGCCGGGATCACCGAGGAGGGCCGGGTGGTGGTGCCGACGGCGACGGCGGCGCTCACCGACCTCGACTTCGGTCTCGGCGACCTGCCCGAGGACGAGCGGGCCGTCCTGTTCGACATCCTGCGCCGGATCCGGCTGGGGGCCGGCGACGTGGGGACGGCCCCGGCCGGATGATCGACGCCGAATAGTTGGACGTCCTAGTATCTGGTCATGGGAACCGACGCCGGGCAGCGGTGGCAGCAGCGGTACGACGCAGCACTGGTAGCGGGGCGGGTGCGGGACGCGGACTTCACGACGCTCTCGGGCGTGGAGGTGGCCCCGGCCTACGGACCGGCTGACGAGTCGACCGTCGAGAACTTCGAGCGGATCGGCTATCCGGGGGAGTTCCCGTTCACCCGGGGGCTGCACGCCACCGGCTACCGCGGCCGGGCGTGGACCATCCGCCAGTTCGCCGGTTTCGGGAACGCGAAGCAGACCAACGAGCGCTACCGCATGATCCTGGCCGAGGGCGGCGGCGGGCTCTCCGTGGCCTTCGACATGCCCACCCTGATGGGCCGGGACTCCGACGACCCGCGCGCGCTCGGCGAGGTCGGCCACTGCGGCGTGGCGATCGACACCGCCGCCGACATGGACGTCCTCTTCGACGGGATCGACCTCGAGGCCACGACGACGTCGATGACGATCAGCGGCCCCGCCGTCCCGGTGTTCTGCATGTACCTGGTCGCCGCCGAACGCCAGGGGGCCGACCTCGGGAAGCTCAACGGCACCCTGCAGACCGACATCTTCAAGGAGTACATCGCGCAGAAGGAGTGGCTGTTCGCCCCCGAGCCGCACCTGCGCCTGATCGGCGACCTCATGGAGTACTGCGCCGAGAAGATCCCGGCGTACAAGCCGATCAGCGTCTCCGGCTACCACATCCGCGAGGCCGGCTCGACCGCCGCGCAGGAGCTGGCCTACACGTTGGCCGACGGTTTCGCCTACGTGGAGCTGGGCCTGTCCCGGGGGCTGGACATCGAGCAGTTCGCCCCCGGCCTCTCCTTCTTCTTCGACGCGCACATCGACTTCTTCGAGGAGATCGCCAAGTTCCGCGCCGCGCGCCGCATCTGGGCGCGCTGGCTGCGCGACGTCTACGGCGCGACGACGGACAAGGCGCAGCAGCTGCGGTTCCACACCCAGACCGCGGGGGTGAGCCTCACCGCCCAGCAGCCGGACAACAACATCGTCCGGACGGCGATCGAGGCGCTGTCCGCGGTCCTCGGCGGCACCCAGAGCCTGCACACCAACGCTCTCGACGAGGTGCTCGCCCTGCCCAGCGCCAAGGCGGCCCAGATCGCGCTGCGCACCCAGCAGGTGATCGCCGAGGAGACCGGCGTCATGAACGTCGCGGACCCGCTCGGCGGCTCCTGGTACGTCGAGGCGCTCACCGACGAGCTCGAGCGCCAGGCGGAGGAGATCTTCGCCCGCATCAAGGACATGGGCACCGACGGGACGATGACCAGCGGCATCCTGCGCGGCATCGAGGACGGCTGGTTCACCGGCGAGATCGCCGAGGCGGCCTTCGTCTACCAGCGCGCGCTCGAGAAGGGCGAGAAGAAGGTCGTCGGCGTGAACACCCTGGCCGGCTCGGTCGACGCGCACGACAAGCTCGACATCCTCCGCGTGAGCCACCAGGTGGAGATCGACCAGAAGGCAGAGCTCGCCGCCCGGCGGACGGGCCGCGACGACGAGGCCGCCCGCGCCGCCGTCGCACGGATGGTCGAGGTGGGCCGGACGGAGCAGAACATGGTGCCGGCCATGCTCGACGCGGTCCGCGCCGAGGCGACGCTGGGCGAGATCTGCGACGCCCTGCGGGCCGAGTGGGGGACCTACACCGAGCCCGCCCGCTTCTGACCCCAGCAGCCGGCGGCCCGGCCGCCGACCCCGTCCCGACACGCCGGGCGGCGCGGTGGGATCATGACGTCCATGCAGCCCACCCGTCCCGGACGTCCCGACCCGCGGCAGGCCCAGCTGGCGGCCGCCATGTCCGGCGCCGTCGACCTGGCCGCCGTCAAGGCCCGGTCGGAGGCCGCCGCCCGTGCCGCCGCGGCGCCGCCCCCGAGCGCCGAGGCGCCGGCCGGCGCACCGGGCTCGGCCGTCGTCGACGTCACCGAGGCGACCTTCCAGGCCGAGGTGCTCGACCGGTCCTTCCAGGTGCCGGTCGTGCTCGACCTGTGGGCCGAGTGGTGCGGGCCGTGCAAGCAGCTGTCGCCGGTGCTGGAGCGACTGGCCGCCGAGGGGGGCGGCAGCTGGGTGCTGGCCAAGGTCGACGTCGACGCCAACCCCGCGCTGGCCCAGGGCCTGCGGGTGCAGGGCATCCCGGCGGTCAAGGCGGTCTGGCAGGGCCAGCTGGTCGCCGAGTTCAGCGGCGCCATCCCGGAGGAGCAGGCCCGGCAGTTCGTCACCGAGCTGGTGAGCGCCACCACCGGGGGCGCCGTCCCGGGCGGGGAGCCGGCCGAGCAGGAGCCGGACGACGACGACCCGCGCCTGGACGCGGCCGAGGCGGCGCTCGAGCGCGGCGACCTCGCGGCGGCCGAGGCGGCCTACCGGTCGATCCTGGACGCCGAGCCCGACCACCCCGAGGCCTCGCTCGCGCTGCGCCAGGTGCAGCTGTTCCGCCGGGCCGACGAGGCGGGACCGGACGCCCTGGCGGCCGCGGACGCCGCACCCGACGACGTCGCCGCGCAGACGCGGGCCGCGGACTTCCTGCTGGGCACCGGCAACATCGACGAGGCGTTCGCGCGGCTGCTCGACGTCGTCCGCCGCACGGCCGGGGAGGACCGCGACCGGGCGCGCACCCACCTGGTGGAGCTGTTCGCCGTGGTCGGTGACGAGGACCCGCGGGTCGGCGTCGCCCGGCGTCAGCTCATGGCTGCCCTCTTCTAACCCGCCAGGCCACAGGCGCTGCCGCCCTCCACGAAGCCGGTCCGGAACAGGTCGACGAGCTGGAACCCGGAGAGGTCGGCCGCGCCCAGCACGTCGTCCTCGACGCCGTAGACCAGCAGGAACAGCACGCTCTCGTCCAGGTCCCCGGGCGAGATCAGCACCCCCGGCACCTCGCCGGACGTGACCGCCGCGCTGTACCAGCCGGCGAGGCAGACCGCGGACCGCAGGGCGTCGGGGTCCGCCGGGTCCAGGCCCAGCTGGCTGCGGGCGGCGAGGGCGTAGGGCACCGCGATCCCGGTGGCGACGGCGTAGTCCCCGAGCTCGTAGGCGCCCGGCGTCAGGTCCTGCTCGTCGTAGCCGACGAGGTTGCGCTCCTCGCAGTACACGAGGTCGCGGTCGTCGGGTGCGCAGTCCGGGGCGGTGCCGTCGAACGCCTCGATCGCCGGCGGGTCGAACGGCTCGTCCAGGAGCTCGGTGAACACGCGCTGCCAGAACGCCGGCAGCGACGCCTCCACGTAGCCGATCAGGTCCGCGTACGGGGCGTTGCCCTGCTGCCGGAAGTCCTCGTCGGAGGTGAAGGGGCCCTGGGTGAAGACCCGCTCGGGGCCGAAGTTGTCGCGGCAGGCGGTCGGCCCGTCGTCGAAGCCCTCCTGGAACGCCGAGGCGCGGTCGAAGTAGGAGCCGTGGGCGGACTCCGCTGCCGAGCTGGTGCCCACGGGGTCGCGCAGCTGGAAGTACCCCAGCAGCAGCTCGTCCAGCTCGGGCTCCCGCAGCTGCGACCGTTCGGCGTCGCCGTCGGCCACCCAGCGCGTCCAGCTGCCGGCCAGGCAGTCCGCCTGCGTCTCGACGGCGATCGAGGCATCGGGCAGGCCCACCCGCGCCTGCATGGCGTGGCCGAACTCGTGCGCCATCACCAGGGCCGGGATGAACCGGCCGAACTCGCCGGCCAGCTCGCCGAGGAAGGCCCGGTCGTAGGTGATCGAGTCGCTGTTCGGCGCGTTCTGCGCCTGGCAGTAGAAGGCGTTGTTCTCGACCTCGGCCGGATCGGATCCGCAGCCGACGCCCTCGGGGTACTCCGCCGGGTCGACGTCGCCGGGGTCGACGCTGAAGTAGCCGCCCTGCGGCGGGACGAACTCCGTGCCGAAGACGTCGGGCAGCTGCACCGACCAGTAGTCCTCGAGATCGGCGAGCGCGTCGCCGGCGAGCTGGTCCACCTCCTCGCCGGTGGCTCCCACCACCGCGCCGGGGCCGCTGGACGGCCGGTCCCGCTGGGCCTCCGGTTGGCCGATCACGATCGTGGCGCAGCCGGTCAGCCCGAGGGTCGTGGCGGCCAGGACGGCGGGCAGCAGGCGGCGCCGCAGCGGACGGAGCATCCCCGGTGCATCGGCGTTCCGGGGAGCCGTCAAACCACTAGCGCGCCAGCTCGCAGGCCGCCCCGCCCTCGAGGAACCCGGTGCGGAACGCCCCGACGAGCTCGAAACCGGAGGCGTCGAGGTTCGGGAAGACCTGCGGTTCGACCCCGTAGGTCAGCAGGAACTGCACCGCCTCGTCGATGTCACCGGGGCTGATGACGGCGTAGGCGTCGAACTCGCCGTTGTACCACTGGGCCTCGTACCAGCCGGTCAGGCAGACGGCCGAGCGGGTGGCCGCCCCGTCGTCGGTCGAGAGCCCGGCCTGGTCGCGGACGGCCAGGCTGTAGGGCAGCGAGATGGCCGTCGTCAGCGCGAAGTCGCCGATGTCGTCGTAGGCCGGCGTGACCAGGTCGGTCTCGTCGACGTAGACCGTGCCGTCGTCCGCGCAGTACCCCAGGTCGCGGCCGTCGAGCCCCTCGCAGTCGGGGGCGTCGCCCTGGAAGCCCTCGATCGCCGGCGGCTCGAACTCGGTGCCGAACGCGGCGGGGAACACCTCGCCGTAGAACAGCGGGAGGGTGTCGGTGACGAAGCCGACCGCCTCGTCGAACGGCGCGTCGCCCTGGGTCGCGTACTCCTGCTCCCGGGTGAACTCCGCGGCCGTGAAGAGGCGGTCGGGCCCGAAGGCGTCCCGGCACGGTGCCAGCCCGCCGTCGAAGCCCTCGTAGAAGGCCGACACCCGGTCGAAGTAGGAGCCGTGCGCCTGGACGTCGTCGGGGTCGCTGCCCACGTCGTCGCGCAGGAGCAGGAACCCGCGGATGACGTCGTCGAGCTCCGGCGTCCGGATGGAGACGTGCGCGGCCTCACCGGCGGCCACCCAGGCCGTCCATGCGCCGGCGAAGCAGTCGGCCTGCGTCTCGTCCTGGATGCCGCGCTCGGCGAAGCCGAACCGGCTCTGCATCGCGTGCCCGAACTCGTGCGCCATGACCACCGGCACCAGGAACCGCCCGTAGTCGCCGGCGAGCTCCTCCAGGAGCGCCCGGTCGTAGGCGATGAGGTCGCAGGTGGGGTCGTAGAAGGCGTTGCCGGCCACCTCCTCGGGCGAGGTGGGGGAGCCCTCGCAGCCGATGCCGTCCTCCGGGTAGGCCGACTCGTCGACGGCCTCGGAGTCCACGGAGAAGTAGCCGCCCTCCAGGGGGGTGTAGTCCTCCCCGTAGAACTCGGGGTAGCCCTCCGTCCAGAAGGACTGCACGTCGGCGAGGGCGTTGCGGGCGAACTGGTCGATCGGCTCGTCGGTGGCCCCGGTGATCGGGAACTCCTCGACCGGGACGTCGACGGGCGCACCGGGGCCGGGTGACGCCTGGCCGGTCACCACCGCGGTGGAGCACCCGGCGAGCAGCAGGCCCACGAGGGCGGCGGGCACGGCGCGGCGCAGGACCGACGTCATCCGGGCTGGTCCCCCTGTCTCGTGGGCCCGCTCCCGTCGGCGCGGCCCCGCGCCGACGGCAGCCGCCACAGGATGCCAGGTCGTCCGGATGCAGGTCGGTCTACTCGTGCAGGAACCAGACGGTGCCGAGCGGGGGAGCGGCCACCGTCGCCGAGTACGGCTGCCCGTGCCAGGGCTGCTCCTCGGCGTCGATCCCGCCCAGGTTGCCGACCCCCGAGCCGCCGTAGCTCTCGGCGTCGGTGTTGAGCACCTCGCGCCAGTGCCCGGGGCGGGGCAGGCCGATCCGGTAGCCGTGGTGCGGCGAGCCGGAGAAGTTGACCACGCAGGCGAGCGCGGAGCCGAGAGGCGGGTCCTCGCCGTCCGTGGCCGGGGCGCCCTCCATGGCCGGGGAGTCCTCCGCGGCCGGCTTGCCGTACCGCAGGAACGACAGCACGTTCCCGGTCGCGTCGTTGGCGTCGATCCACTGGAACCCGGCCGGCTCGACGTCGAGCGACCAGAGCGCGTCGAGCTCCTTGTACCGGGAGTTCAGGTCGCTGACCAGCTGCAGGATGCCGCGGTGCGCGGGGTCGTCGAGGTGCCACCAGTCCAGCGAGCGGCTCTCGGCCCACTCGGAGTCCTGGGCGAACTCCGACCCCATGAACAGCAGCTGCTTGCCGGGGTGCGCCCACATGTAGGCCAGGTAGGCGCGCAGGTTCGCCAGCTGCTGCCAGCGGTCACCGGGCATCTTCCGGAGCATGGAGCCCTTGCCGTACACGACCTCGTCGTGGCTGACCGGCAGGACGTAGTTCTCCGAGTAGGCGTACATCATCGAGAACGTCAGCTGGCCGTGGTGGAAGCTGCGGTACACCGGCTCGCGCTCGACGTAGCCGAGCGAGTCGTGCATCCAGCCCATGTTCCACTTGAAGCCGAAGCCGAGACCGCCCAGGTGGGTCGGCCGGGTGACCCCGGGCCACGCCGTCGACTCCTCGGCGATCGTCATGATGCCCGGGACCTCGCGGTAGACGGTCGCGTTCATCTCCTGCAGGAACGCCACCGCCTCGAGGTTCTCCCGGCCGCCGTACTCGTTCGGCAGCCACTCGGTCCGCGAGTAGTCCAGGTAGAGCATCGAGGCCACCGCGTCGACGCGCAGGCCGTCGATGTGGAACTCCTTGCACCAGTACAGGGCGTTGGCGACCAGGAAGTTGCGGACCTCCGAGCGGCCGAAGTCGAAGACCAGCGTGCCCCAGTCCAGCTGCTCCCCACGGCGCGGGTCGCCGTGCTCGTACAGCGCGGTGCCGTCGAAGCGGGCCAGCGCCCACTCGTCCTTGGGGAAGTGCGCCGGCACCCAGTCGACGATCACGCCGATGCCGGCCTGGTGGGCCCGGTCGATGAGGTAGCGGAGGTCGTCGGGGCTGCCGTAGCGGGAGGTCGGCGCGAAGTAGGAGGTGACCTGGTAGCCCCACGAGCCGCCGAAGGGGTGCTCGGCCAGGGGCATGAACTCGATGTGGGTGAAGCCGGCCGAGACCACGTAGTCGATGAGCTCGTCGGCGAGCTCCCGGTAGGACAGCCCCTGCCGCCACGACCCGGCGTGCACCTCGTAGACGCTCATCGGCCGCTCGTGCGCGGAGGTCTCGGCCCGCTGGGTCAGCCAGGCGTCGTCGTTCCACTCGTAGGTCGACCGGGTGACGACGGAGGCGTTGAGCGGCGGCACCTCGGTGGCGAACGCCATCGGGTCGGACTTCTCCCGCCAGGCGCCGTCGGCGCCCAGGACGTGGAAGCGGTACCGGCTGCCGACCTGCACGCCGGGGATGAAGATCTCCCAGACGCCGGAGGAGCCCAGCGAGCGCATCGGGTAGGCGCGCGCCTCCCAGTAGTCGAAGTCGCCGGTCACCTTCACGCCGCGGGCATTGGGCGCCCACACCGCGAACGAGACGCCCTCGACGGCGCCGCGCGGGCTGTCGTAGCGCCGGACGTGCGCGCCCAGCACCTCCCAGAGGCGCTCGTGCCGGCCCTCGCGGATGAGGTGCTCGTCGATCGGTCCCAGCGTGGGCAGCCACCGGTAGGGGTCGTCGACGGTGTAGGTGGTCGTGCCGCCCTGCCCGTCGGGGTACACCGCCTCGATCCGGTAGTCGCCGGGCTGCCGGGGGAGCGTCGCCTCCTGGATGCCCCCGCCGTGCAGCGGCCGGGCGTCGTACCGGGAGCCGTCCTCGTCCACGACCGCGACCGACACCGCGTCGGGGCGCAGCGTCCGCACGACCCACTCCGGACCGTTCTCGTGCGCGCCGAGAATCCCGTGCGGGTCGTGCGACCACCCCTCGACGATCGCCCGCAGCTCCTCGTCGGTGACCGCGCGGGTCGTGGTTGCCGGGCCCCTGCCGCCCTCCGGGGAGGAGGGGCTGGCGACGTCGACCGCGGAGGCGTCGGTGGGAGTGGGGCGCTCGCCGGCCGGCCCGACCGCCGTCGTCGCCGTGTCCCGGCTCTCCCCTTCCCCGGGAGCCTGCGGCGTGCTCGGCTCCGCCGGGTCGGCGCTCGGCGCCTCGGGCTGGGGGGCCGGGGCGCCGGCGGGGTTCCCGGGCTCGGCGATCGGCGCCGGGGCGACGACCGGGTTGGCGGTGACCGGGCTGTCGTCGTCGCCCGGCTCCGGCGTGGCCTGGGTGGCCTTCGTGGCCGCGCGCTTGGCCGGCGCCCGCTTCGCCGGTGCCTTCTTGGCGGGGGCCGCCTTCTTCGTCGTCGTGCGCCTGGTCGCCTTCTTGGCCGGAGCGGCGTTGATCACCGGCTCGGTGCCGGCGGCCGCCTCGGCTGCGGCGACCCGCTCCTCGACGGCCCGCTGCAGGTCGTCCTTGCCGGCCACCTGGCCGCTGTCGGGGGTGCCTCGCTCGTCGCTCGTCATCGTCTCGCCGTCCTCGTGGGTGCTCGGGGTGCTGCGTGAGCGGGCGTCACTCGCTGCTGGTCGGCCGGGGCCCGGTCAGTCGCGCCAGGGAGTTCAGCGGGATCATCAGCCAGTGCGGACGGTTGCGTGCCTCGTAGACGCATTCGTAAACCGCCTTGTCGGCCTCGAACGCCCGAAGGAGTGGTGATTCGCCGCACGGGTCCAGCCCGCTGGCGGTGGAGTAGCCGGTGCAGAAGGCCGCCCGGTTGCGGGTCGCCCACTCCTGCGCGCGGTAGGCGCGCTGCGCGTCGTCGGGCTGCTCGACCAGCATGTGCCGCGCGGCGTAGTCGAAGCTGCGCAGCATGCCGGCGACGTCGCGGAGCGGGCTGTCCAGCTCGCGGCGGGCGGCCAGCGGCCGGGCCGGCTCGCCCTCGAAGTCCAGCACGATCCACCCGGTCGCGGTGCGCAGGACCTGACCCAGGTGCAGGTCGCCGTGCACCCGCTGGCGGACGACCGGCTCCCGGCTCCCGGCCACGGTCGCGTAGAGGGCGCGCAGCCCGTCGGCGTGCTCGGCGAGCTGCGGAACGACCTCGATCGCCGCCGTGAGCCGTTCCGCCATCTGGGCGGCGATCGTGCCGTACCAGCCGTCGTCGGCCGGCTCGGTCGGCAGGACCGCGGCCATGTCGGCGTGCACCGAGGCGGTGGCCACCCCCAGCCGCTCGCTGTCGGCGGCGAAGTCGCCGCCGACCTCGTCGGCGTGCAGATCACCCTCGGCGTAGAGGTCGCGGACGCTGGCCGTGGCCAGCCGCCACCCGTCGCTGGCGTTGGGCACGAAGGTCTGCAGCATCGCGACGGTGGCCGGCCCGTTCGCCGGATCCGGGTCCTCGATCTCGATGCGGCCCAGCAGCGGGGCGATGTGCTTGTTCTCCGAGTGGCGCAGGGCGTCGTGCACCTCGACGTCGGGGTTCAGCCCGGGCTCCAGCCGGCGGAAGAGCTTGAGGATCGCCTCCTGCCCGTAGATCAGCGAGGTGTTGCTCTGCTCTCCGGAGAGGATGTCTCCGGGGAGCCCCGCGGGGATGTCGGTGACGCCGGTCGGGTGGAAGTGCATCGGGCCGACGGTCGAGGCGTTGGCCAGGTGGATCAGCCACGGCGCCGTGGCGTCGCGGTCACGCATCGCGTCGTAGGCGTAGGTCTCCCGGCCGTCGTTGGCCACCGCGCCGACGAGCAGGGAGGCCAGCTCCTCGGCCGGGTGGTCGCGCCAGGACAGCGGGACCAGGTAGGTCTCCCGGCCGCCGTCGGTGTAGGAGACCCGCACCCGGTGCACCGAGACCACGGGGTTGCCGCGGTCGAGGAAGAAGCCGTCCTCGGTGACGTCCGCCCACTCCCGGCCCTTGCTGCCGAACCATCGCTGGTGGGGCATCCAGTCTCGGAAGAGGTCGGTGAGGGCCTTCATCGGTCGTCTCCCGGGTCGCGGTCGTCGGCGATGTTGTCGCCCGGTCTCTCCTCGGCGTCCGAGACCAGCCCGGCCGCCAGCAGGGAGTCGGCCACGGCACTGGAGGTGACGTTCTCCCGGTCCTCGGGCTCCTCGGCGACGATCTCCGGCGCGGGCTTGGACAGCTCGAACCAGTAGAAGCCGTGCCCGGCCAGGCTGAGCATGTAGGGCAGGACGCCGATCTGCGGGAACTCCACCCGGCCGGTGAGCTCGACGGGCGAGTAGCCCTCGAACTGGCGCAGGTCCAGCC
>CADCTN010000219.1 GCA_902805535.1 uncultured Blastococcus sp.
CGAGGGCGGTCTCGACCTCACCGCGCTCGGCCACCACGGCCGCCAGGCGGGTGCGCTCGGCGTGCAGCCCGGCCGCCAGCTCGGTCTCGGTGATGGCGACCCGGTCGGCCTCGGCGTCCAGCTGGTCTGGGTCGCGACCGGCCGCGGCGGCCGGCGGGGCGGCGGAGAGGTGCCGGTGCCGTTCGGCGGCGAGCTGGGCGATGCCACGGAACCGCTCGCCGAGCGCGGAGAGGCGGTACCAGGTGTCGGAGGCGGCCTGCAGCCGCGGCGCGCCGGCCGCCTGTCCGGCCTCGAGTTCGGACTCTCGGCGGGAGAAGGCGGAGAGCTCCCGCTCCACGACCGCGCGGCGCTCGCGGGCCGCGGTCTCGTCGGCGACGTCCTTGTCCAGGGAGTCGCGCAGCTGGACCAGGTCGTCGGCGAGCAGCCGCAGGCGGGCGTCGCGGAGGTCGGCCTGCACGCCCGCGGCGCGGCGGGCCACCTCCGCCTGTCGGCCGAGGGGCTTGAGCTGGCGGCGCAGCTCGGCGGTGAGGTCGGCGAGCCGATCGAGGTTGTGCGACATCCCCTCGAGCTTGCGCAGCGCCTTCTCCTTGCGCTTGCGGTGCTTGAGGACCCCGGCGGCCTCCTCGATGAACGCGCGACGGTCCTCCGGCCGGCCGGAGAGGACGGCGTCGAGCTGGCCCTGACCCACGATGACGTGCATCTCCCGGCCGATGCCCGAGTCGCTGAGCAGCTCCTGGACGTCGAGCAGGCGGACCTTGTCGCCGTTGATCTCGTACTCGCTCTCACCGGAGCGGTACATGCGACGGGTGATCGACACCTCGGTGTACTCGATCGGCAGCGCGCCGTCGGAGTTGTCGATGGTGAGGGTGACCTCGGCACGGCCGAGGGCGGGGCGGCCGGCGGTGCCGGCGAAGATGACGTCCTCCATCTTGCCGCCGCGCAGGCTCTTGGCTCCCTGCTCCCCCAGGACCCAGGCGATCGCGTCGACGACGTTGGACTTACCGGACCCGTTGGGGCCCACCACGGCGGTGATGCCCGGCTCCAGCCGCAGCGTGGTGGCAGACGCGAAGGACTTGAAGCCCTTGAGCGTCAGGCTGGAGAGGTGCACAGAACGGGGACCCTAGTGGAGGGACCCCGTCCCCCCTCACCATTCGCGGGCTCATGGCGAGCCTCGGGACAGGGCCTCAGGCGAGCGCGGGCTCGGCGTTCTCGCCGGCCATCGACAGCAGCTCGTGGGCGATCGCGGCGTCCCGCTGAGCACGGAGCTCCTCGAGCTCCTGCTCCAGCCGGCGCACCTTGGCTCGCAGGATCGCGTTCTCCTCGACGAGGCGGAGCTCCGCGGGTGCTACGAGGTGACCGAACAGGGCCTTGGCCATGACTGCAGAGGCCTTTCCGAGCGAGAGGGTGAGCTCGGCGCCCCGGATGTCGGTCGGCGCGAGCTGTGGTATCCCCAGGGTGACAGGCCCGGACACGCAGGTCAACGCGAAGCATGCCTACTCCCTGTGTCGGGGGGATGTCGCGTTCGTCACTCTCCGGTGAACGTCGACCCGCCCTGCAGGGGCGTCCTACGCGTCGGCCGACCGGTTCATGCCCGGCGGGGACGGGCGGCGGACGGACGCGGGCGCGGCTGGCACTGCGGGCAGCTGTAGCTGGAGCGGTTCATGAACGACTCCCGCCGGATCGGCGTCCCGCACCGGGGGCAGGGCCGGTCGGCCTGGCCGTAGACGGCGAGGAAGCGGGAGAAGTAGCCGCTCTGCCCGTTGACGTCGACGTAGAGGGAGTCGAACGACGTCCCTCCCTGCGCCAGCGCCTCCCCCAGCACGTCACGGACGCCGTCGAGCAGGTCGCCGACCTGCGCGCGGGTGAGCCTGTCGGTCGGCCGGGCGCCGTGCAGGCGGGCCCGCCACAGCGCCTCGTCGGCGTAGATGTTGCCGACCCCGCCGATGAGGGTCTGGTCGAGCAGCGCCCGCTTGACCTCCGTGCGCCGCCGCCGGAGCGCGGCGCTGAAGGCCGCCTCGTCGAAGGACCCGTCGAGCGGGTCGATCGCGATGTGGGCCAGCCGCGGCGGGATCTCCTCCCCCGATCCCTCCTCCACCGCGAGGCCGCCGAAGGTGCGCTGGTCGACGAAGCGCAGCTCCCGCCCCCCGTCGGTGAAGGTGAACCGGGCGCGCAGGTGCGTCTCGTCGGGCTGGGCGGGCTTCTCGACGAGCAGCTGCCCGCTCATGCCCAGGTGCGCCACCAGCGCCCGGCCCGACGGCGCGCCGTCGGGCTCGGCCATCGGCAGCCAGAGGTACTTGCCGCGCCGGTGCGCGGCGGTCAGCGTCCGCCCGGTCAGGGCGGCGACGAAGTGGCCGGTGCCCTCCAGGTGCCGGCGGACGGCGCGCGGGTGGTGCACCTCCACGGTGGCGACGGTGCGCCCGGCGACCCACTGCTCCAGGCCGCGCCGGACCACCTCGACCTCGGGAAGCTCGGGCACGGCTCAGCTCTCCCGGGCGGTGACATCCCGGGTGAGCGCGCGCCAGGCGGCTTCGGCCGCCTCCTGCTCGGCGGCCTTCTTCGTGCGGCCGCTGCCCTCCCCGTACACCGTGCCCGCGAGGACGACCGCGGCCGCGAAGGTCTTGGCGTGGTCGGGCCCGTCGTCCACCACTCGGTAGGCCGGTGCGCCCAGCCCGCGGGCGGCACCGAGCTCCTGCAGGCTGGTCTTCCAGTCCAGGCCGGCACCGCGCGTCGCCGCCTCGACCAGCATCGGGTCGAAGAGCCGGTGCACGATCGCGCCGGCGGCGTCCAGGCCGCAGCCCAGGTGGATGGCGCCGATCAGCGCCTCCAGGGCGTCGGCGAGGATCGAGTCCTTCTCGCGGCCGCCCGTGGTCTCCTCACCGCGGCCGAGCAGCAGGTGCGGTCCGATCCCGCCGTCGCCGAGTCGCCGGGCGACACCGGCCAGCGAGGTCATGTTGACGACGGAGGCACGCAGCTTGGCCAGCTGGCCCTCGGGGAGGTCCGGCTGGCTGCGGTAGAGCTCGTCGGTGACGACCAGCCCGAGGACCGAGTCGCCCAGGAACTCCAGGCGCTCGTTGGTCGGCAGGCCGCCGTTCTCGTACGCGAACGACCGGTGCGTGAGCGCCAGCCCCAGCAGGCCGTCGGGGAGCTCGACGCCGAGGGCGTCCCGCAGCCAGGCGGTGGACCGCCCGGCGTGCGAGGGACCACCCGGCGGGCGGCCGTCCGCCGCGCTCTCCGAGGAGCGCACCCCGGCGACCGTTCCCACCGTCGATCCGGCGATCAGACCGACAGAACCTGACGGCCGTCGTACTGACCGCAGGTCGGGCACGCGTGGTGGGGGGGCTTGAGCCCGCCGCAGGCGCCGTTCGGGCACGGCGCGAGGGTCGGCGCGCTCGCCTTCCACATCGAGCGGCGCGAACGGGTGTTGGCGCGGGACGTCTTCCGCTTCGGGACAGCCACGGTCAGTTCTCCTCAGTGGTGGGGCTCTCGCCGGGGGCGCCCGGCGAGGAAGTGGACGGGGTGCCGAACTTGGCGGCCAGGCCGGCCCAGCGGGCGTCGACGACCTCGTGGGCGTGGTCGGCCGGCAGGTCGTCGAGGCGCTGGCCGCAGTCGACGCACAGGCCGGCGCAGTCGTCCCGGCAGACCGGGGCCAGCGGGAGGGCGAGCACGATGCTGTCGCGGGCCAGCGGCTCGAGGTCGAGGTAGTCGCCCTCGATGCGGCGGACCTCGTCCTCCTCGCTGGTCGCCTCCGTGGTGCTGCCCGCGTAGGCGTAGAGCTCCTGCACGTGCAGGGAGAGGGTGTCCTCGATCGGCTCGAGGCAGCGGGCGCAGGAACCGGTGAGCGGCGCTGCGATCTCGCCGCTGACCAGCACGCCCTCCATGACCGACTCCAGCCGCAGGCGCAGGCGCACCTCGGTGCCCGCGGGGACGCCGACCAGCTCGACCCGCCAGTCCTCGGGCGCCGGGGCGGTCCGGTCCAGCTCCTGCATCGATCCGGCGCGACGGCCCAGCTCCCGCAGGTCCACGCGCCAGGGGTTGGCAGCGGGGCGCCGGGCGCCCTGGGGCCGGAGGCCGGAGGACGGGGCACCTGAGCGGAGCGGAGAGGCAGCAGACATGTCAGTACTCGCGGTAGGCAGTAGGGGAAGGCCGGTCGGGACCACCCGTGGGGGAACCGGCGGTCGGCCAGGAGTCGAGACTACCCGATCCCCGGAGACGGCCGGCGCCCCGTGCGGCCCCCGTGCGGGGCCGCGCTGCGAGCGGACCGGGTCGCGGGGCCCGCGGAAGCCCTCACTCCCGCAGGCTCGACCGCGCCTGGTCGACCGAGAGCAGCATGTGCTCGAGCGTCGTCCCGAAGTCCGCGAGCCGGCTGTCGACGTACTGGTCGACCTCGGCCCGCATGCGGGCCACCTCCGCCGCGGTCCGGGCGCCGAGCTCGTCGGCGCGGGAGACCGCGCCGCGGTAGACCTCGGTCTCGGTGATCAGCCGCTCGTGCTCGAGCCGCGCGGCCTCGAGCAGCTCCGCCTGCTGCGCCTGCGCGTCGGCGAGCAGGGCCTCGCGGTGGGTCACGGCCTCGGCGACCAGCCGTCGGGCCTCGGCCTCGGCCTCGGCCAGCAGGTCCTCGGCGTCGGCCTGCGCCTGGTCGAGCAGCTCGTCCCGCTGCCGCCGGGCGGTGCCGAGCACCTCGTCGCGCTGCCGCCGGGAGGCCACGAGCAGCTGGTCGCTCTCCTCGCGGGTCCGGCCGGTGAGTCGCTCGGCCTCGGCCTGCGCCTGCTGCAGGATCTCGGTGCGCTGCTCGACGATGGCGCCCGCTGCCTGCACGTCCTCCGGCAGCGACTCGCGCAGGTCGTCGAGGAGATCCAGCAGGTGATCGCGGGGAACCATGCAGGAAGCCGACATCGGGACGCTGCGGGCGTTCTCGATGACGGTGGTGAGCTCGTCGACCGTCTCGTACAGCCGGTAGACGACCTCCGTCACGACCCGGCCTCGCGCAGCGCGCGTTCCCGCAGCCGCTCGTCGACCGCCTTGGGCACCAGGCGCGAGACGTCGCCGCCGAACTTCGCGACCTGCTTCACCAGGCTCGAGGACAGGTGCCCCACCTGCGGCGCGGTCGGCACGAAGAGGGTCTCCACGGCCGCCAGCTCGCGGTTCATCTGCGCCATCTGCAGCTCGTACTCGAAGTCGCTCACGGCACGCAGGCCCTTGACGATCACCGGGATGTCGTGGCCGCGGCAGTAGTCGACGAGGAGGCCCTCGAAGCTGTCGACCCGGACGTTGGGGAGGTCGGCGACGGCCTCGCGCAGCAGCTCCATGCGCTCGTCGACGGAGAACAGCCCCGCCTTGCCGGGGTTCACCAGCACCGCCACGACCAGCTCGTCGTAGAGGGTCGCGGCCCGGGTGATGACGTCGACGTGCCCGTTGGTCACCGGGTCGAAGGATCCCGGGCAGACGGCACGCCTCACGAGAAGCGACCGTACCGGAGCTGGGCCTCCCCATAGCGCCGGTCGCGCAACCCGATCAGCGGTGTCGGCCACTCCCACGGGTCCTCGCGGCTGCTGCGCTCGACCACGACGACGGCCTCCGGCGCCAGCCAGCCGCCGCTCACCAGCGACCGCAGCACGGTGAGCACCTCGTCGACCGGCGTGTCGTAGGGCGGATCGGCGAGGACGACGTCGAACGGAGCGGACGGCACGCCCCCCACCACGGTGGGGACCGACCCCTTGACCACCCGCCCACCGGGCAGCCCGACGGCGGCCAGGTTCTCCTTGAGGACGGGGAGCACCCCGGGCGCCGACTCGACGAACACGACGGTGGCGGCACCCCGCGAGAGCGCCTCGAGCCCGAGGGCGCCGGTTCCCGCGTAGAGGTCGAGCACGGCGGCGCCGCGCAGATCGGTGAGGTGCGTGAGGGCGTTGAACAGCGCCTCCCGCGCCCTGTCCCCGGTCGGGCGCACACCGGCCCGGGGCACCTTCAGCCGGCGGCCCCCGGCGGTCCCCGAGATCAGCCGGGTCATGCCTTCTCCAGGTAGTCGGCGCGCTCGTCGGTGGCCAGCCGGGCCACCTCGGCGGCCAGCCCCGGGTGGTCGGCCAGCCCGCGCTCGCTCTCCAGCAGCGCGGTCGCCTCCGCACGGGCGGCGGCGATGAGCTCCTCGTCCTCCAGCAGCGAGAGCATGCGCACGCCCGAACGACGTCCGGACTGGGCGGCGCCGAGGATGTCGCCCTCCCGCCGGGTCTCCAGGTCCAGCCGGGCGAGCTCGAACCCGTCGGAGGTGCCGGCCACGGCGGCCAGCCGCTGACCCGTCGGGGAGGAGCTGGGCACGTCGGTGACCAGGAGGCAGAGGCCGGGGTGCTCGCCGCGGGCGACCCGGCCCCGGAGCTGGTGCAGCTGGCTGACGCCGAAGCGGTCGGCGTCCATGACGACCATGACGGTGGCGTTGGGCACGTCGACGCCGACCTCCACGACGGTGGTCGCGACGAGGACGTCGATCTGGCGGGCGGCGAAGGCCTGCATTCGGGCGTCCTTGTCCTCGGGTGTCAGCCGGCCGTGCAGGACGTCGAGCCGCAGGCCCGCCAGCGGCCCGCCGCGCAGCAGCTCGGCGATGTCGAGGACGGCCAGGGGCGGGCGGCGATCGCTTCGCGGCCCGTCGTCCGGTGCCCCGTCGACGCCCTCGGGCTCCTCGTCGGCGCCCGCGGCGTCATCCGGGTCGTCACCGATGCGCGGGCACACCACGTAGGCCTGCCGCCCGCCGGCGACCTCCTCGCGCAGCCGCTCCCAGGCCCGGTCCAGCCAGCTCCGCTTCTCCGTCACCGGGACGACGGAGCTCGACACCCCTCCGCGGCCGCTGGGCAGCTGCCGCAGCGTGGAGATCTCCAGGTCGCCGTAGACGGTCATCGCCACGGTCCGCGGGATCGGGGTGGCGGTCATGACCAGCACGTGCGGAGGCCGGTCGCCCTTGGCCCGCAGGGCGTCCCGCTGCTCGACGCCGAACCGGTGCTGCTCGTCGACCACGACCAGCCCGAGGTCGGCGAACTCCACGCCTTCCTGCAGCAGCGCGTGGGTGCCGACGACGATGCCCGCGCGGCCCTCGGCGACCTCGGCGCGCGCCTGGCGCTTGGCTGCGGCCTTCAGCGAGCCGGTGAGCAGGGTGACGCGGGTGCCGGCGGGGTCGCCGTCCAGCTCCCCGGCGCGGCCCAGCGGGCCGAGCAGCTCCCGTATGCCGCGCGCGTGCTGGGCGGCCAGCACCTCGGTGGGCGCCAGCAGCGCGGCCTGGCCCCCGGCGTCCACGACCTGGGCCATCGCCCGCAGCGCGACCACGGTCTTGCCCGAGCCGACCTCGCCCTGCAGCAGCCGGTGCATCGGCTGGTCGCGGTCGAGCTCGGCGGCCAGCTCCTCCCCCACGGCCCGCTGCCCGTCGGTCAGCGCGAACGGCAACGCGGCGTCGACGGCGTGCAGCAGCCCACCGGAGCGCCGGGGGCGAGCGGTGCCCGGCTGCAGGGAGGCCGCCCGGCGCCGGCCGGCGAGCGTCAGCTGCAGGATCAGCGCCTCGTCCCACTTCAGCCGGTGGGCCGCGCGCTCGACGTCGGCCATGGTGGTCGGCCGGTGGATGTCGAGCAGGGCGGCGGCCAGCGGCAGGATCCCGTGCCGCGTGCGCAGGTCCTCGGGCAGCGGGTCCTCGACCAGGTCGCCGAGATTGCCGCCCGGCCCGAGCAGCAGCTTCAGCGACTTCTGGATCACCCAGCTCGAGACGTCCTTGCTCGCCGGGTAGATGGGGACCAGCGCACGGGCCCAGTCGTCGTCGGCACCGTCGTCGTCCAGCAGGTGGCAGTCGGGGTGGGTGAACTGCAGCTTCCCCTGGTAGCTGCCGACGCTGCCGGCGAACAGCCCCCAGGCGCCCTGCCGCAGCTGGGCGTGCTTGTGGTTGAAGAAGACCAGGGTCATCGAGCCGGCGCCGTCACCGACGGTCACCTCGGTGATGGTGCCGTGGCGTTGCCGCATGCGGCGGGTGCTCACGCTCCTGACCTGAGCCAGGATGGTCACCCGGTCGCCCTTCTGCAGGTCGTCCAGGCGGGCCATCTCCCCGCGGCTGGCGTAGCGCCGCGGGTAGTGGCGCAGCAGGTCGCGGACCGTGTGCAGGGAGAGCTGCTCGGCCATGCTCGTCGCCGTCTTCGGGCCGAGGACCCGGGCCAGCGGCGTCTCGAGGGTCACCGTCACGGCGTCACTCCACGCCCGCCTGCAACGGGATGCCGCCGGGACCGCCCCCGTACCGGATCACCTCGATCGTCGGGTGGACCCTGGCCAGGTGCCGGCAGACGGTGTCGCCCAGCTCCTCGTCCTCGCCGACGAGCAGGGTTGCCATCTCCCCACCCGCCGAGAGCAGCCGGTCCAGCAGCTCGCAGGCGACGGCGGCCAGATCGCGGCCGATGACCACGACGTCCCCCTCCGCCGAGCCCAGTGCGTCGCCCGGCTGGCACAGCCCGGCGGAGGTCAGCGCCGCCTGTGCGGCGACGGTGACCTCGGCCCAGCGGGTGGCGGCCGCGGCCTCGGCCATGGCGACGACGTCGTCACCGAACCGGCGGGTGGCGTCGGAGACGGCGATGGCCGCCAGGCCCTGGACCGGCGACCGGGTCGGGACGACGCCGGCCTCGCGTCCCGCCTCCCGGGCCCGGGTGACCGCCCGGGCGGCGACGGGCAGGAGGGAGGCGTCGTTGGGCAGGACGACGACCTCGTGCGCGGTGGAGGCCAGCACCGCCTCCAGCACGTCGTCCTCGACCACGCCCTCGGGGCCGCAGGTGACGACGTGGACGCCCTCGCCCGCGAACAGCTCGACGAGCCCGTCGCTGGAGACGACCGCCACGACCGCACGCAGGCCCGGCACCGGGGCGGTGGGCCGGACGGGGGCCAGCGGGGTCACCGAGATCCGGTGCGGCCGGCCGGCCTCGATGCCGGCCTCGATGGCGGCACCCACGTCGGAGCAGTGCACGTGGACGTTCCACTCCCGGCCGGTCGGGGTGTCGACGCCCACCACCACCAGGCTGTCGCCGAGCGCGGCCAACCGCTCGTGCAGGCGGGCGACGGCGTCCTCGTCGGTGTCGGCCAGCAGGAACTGGATCTCGCTGCCCGGCCCGGCGGGCGGCTGGTGCGGCAGGTGCTCCCCGGAGTTCCCGTGGCCGTGGCCGCGCTCGCGACGGGCCAGCGGCGGCCGGTCGGGCTCCACACCGGTCACCGTGGTCACCAGGGCGTCGAGGACCAGGCACAGGCCCGCTCCCCCGGCGTCGACCACGCCGGCCTCCCGCAGCACGGCCAGCTGACCCGTCGTGGCCTCCAGGGCGACGCGGGCACCGTCGGCGGCCGCCCGGGCGACCTCCGCCAGCTGCGTGCGCCCGGCGTCGACCGAGGCGACGGCGGCCTCGCCCGCGGCTCGCGCGACGGTGAGGAAGGTGCCCTCCTCGGGATCGGCCACCGCGCCGTAGGCGGTCTCCGCGGCCTTCCGCAGCGCTGTGGCGAAGGCCGGACCATCGGCGGGCTGCTGTCCGGCGAGCTGGTCGGCGAGACCCCGGAGCAGCTGGGCGAGGATCGTCCCGGAATTGCCCCGGGCGCCCAGGACCGCGCCCCGGGCGAGCACGGACCAGGCCGGCTCGGTGGTGCGCGGGCCCTCGGCGTCGAGCGCGGCCACGGCCGCCTGCGCGGTGAGCAGCAGATTGGTGCCGGTGTCGCCGTCGGGCACGGGGAAGACGTTGAGGTCGTCGAGCCGGCCCCGGGACGCGGACAGGGCGCCGACCGCGGTCCGGTACCACCGCCCGACCGCGACGTCGTCCAGGACCTCCACCACGGCCGGAGGGTACCCATGGGAGGCGACAGGACCCGCGATCCCGCGGCCCCGGGCACCCGTTCCGCGCGGTCCGGGAGGGGCCCGGCGACACCACCGCCGGAGAACGGTTAGACTCCCTGACGGTCTTCTCTGCGGGTGCTGCCTTGCCCCGCCGTCTGTGAACGATTCTCTAGGAGTGATTCCACCGTGGCTGCCGTGTGCGATGTGTGTGGCAAGGGGCCCGGTTTCGGTATGTCGGTGTCGCACTCGCACCGCCGCACGCCGCGCCGTTGGAACCCGAACATCCAGTCCGTGCGGGCGCTGATCGCCCCCGGCAACCGTCGCCGGATCAACGCGTGCACCTCGTGCATCCGCGCCGGCAAGGTCGTGCGCGCCTGACGCACACCGAGCTCTGAACGACAGAGCTCTGAACCACGGAGGCCCGGGACCGCATCGGTTCCGGGCCTCCGTGGTTCACGGGCCGGCCGAGCCGATGCCCCGGGCCCGGGCGGCGGCCACGACCAGGTCGACGACGGTCGCCACCGGCAGCGCCGTCCCGTCGACCACGAGGTGGTAGTGCCGGGCCGCGGCCGGGTCGCAGCGGTAGAAGTGCCGCACGTAGGCCTCGCGCGTGCGGTCGTTGGCCGCCATCTCGCGGCGCACCTCCTCGACCGGCCGGCCCGAGCGCTGCACGGCCGCCGCCAGGCGCCGGTCGCGCGGACCGTCCAGCCGCACGTGCAGCACGTCCGGCCGGTCCCGGAGCACCATGGCCCCGGCCCGGCCGAGCACGACTCCCCCCGCGCCGGCGGCGATCTCGGCGAGCACGCGCTCGGTCTGCTCGCGGTAGGACCGCGCGTCCGGCAGCCCGGTCACCGGCACCACGCCGCCCACCGGGTCGGGCATGGTGCCGAGGCTGGCCACCAGCCGCCAGAGCCCCCGCGCCACGGTCTCGTCGTTGGCCTCGGCCTCCTCCACCGAGACCCCCAGCCGGCCGGCGACCTGCGCGGGGATGGCGCGGTCGTGGAACGGCAGGCCGAGCCGCCGGGCCACGGCCGGTGCGATCTCCGCCCCGGCGGCGCCGTAGGCCGCCGAGAACGTCACGACGCCCACGACGACTCCTCCCCGTCCCCAGCCCGGGGACCCGGTGTCAGCGGCTTGCCCAGGAACACCGCGTCGGGTGCGCACGCGTAGACGCCGTAGCCGGGCACCGGGCGGTAGCCCAGCTCCGCGTACAACGTCAGCGCCTCGGGCTGCTCGCGGCCGGAGTTGAGCACGACCCGCGCGTGCCCGGCGGCCGCGGCTCGCTCCTCGAGCGCGGCGACCACCAGCCGCGCCACGCCCTGGCGCCGGAACGCCGGCTCCACGTAGACGCGCTTGATCTCCGCGTCCCCCGAGGGCAGGTTCCCCGAGGGCAGGTTTCCCGAGGACGTTGCCCCCGAGGGCATCGCCCGCCAGGCGCCGCAGCCGGCCGGCACGCCGTCGACCTCGGCGACCAGGAACGCTCCCCCCGGGGGCACGAACTCGGCGGGGTCGACCACCGCCGCGTCGCGCCCGCCGTAGCGGAGCACGTACTCCTGCTGCACCGCCTCGACGAGGTACTGCGCCAGCGGGTCGTCGTAGGGCAGCGCGCGCAGGGTCGCCAGGCGCCCGTCCCGCAGCACACCCCGCTCGCCGGGGCGCCACTCACCCGAAGTGCACATGACCCGCTCCCTCCGCGCCCACCGCGCTCACGACGTCGGCGGCCGGCTGCCCGTCCACCAGCACACCCGTCGCCCGTCCCTTCCGCACCCGACCGATCGGCGTCCATCCCACCGGCAGCGGGGTGCGCGCCGGGAAGGTGGCCACCAGGGCATGGTCCTCGCCGCCGGTGAGCACCCACGCCAGCGGATCGGTGCCCAGCGCCGAGCCCACCTGCTGCAGCGGACCCGCCGGTTCCAGGCAGGCGCGCACCAGCGCGGCGCGGTCGAGGTCGGCGAGGACACCGCTGTCCCGGGCGATGTGACCGAGGTCGGCGAGCAGGCCGTCGCTGACGTCGCACATGGCGGTGGCTCCGGCCTCGGCCGCCCCCGGTCCCGCCGCGTAGGGCGGTGTGGGCCGCCGGTGCGCGGCGACGACGGCGATCGGGCTGCTGAACCCGCGCCGGAGGACGGCCAGCCCGCAGGCCGACCACCCCAGGCGGCCGGCCAGGGCGACGACGTCGCCGGGACGGGCACCCGAGCGCAGTACCGGAGCGCGCCCGCCCAGGTCGCCCAGTGCGGTCACCGAGAGGACGACGGACTCGCTGTCGGCCGCCGCGGCCACCAGGTCCCCGCCCACGACGGCGGCACCCAGCGGCGCGCACTCGGCGGCCAGCCCGGCGGCCACGCCCTCCAGCCACGCGGTCTGGGTCGAGGACGGGCAGGCCAGCCCGACCAGCAGCGCCGTCGCCACCCCGCCCATCGCCGCCACGTCGGCCAGGTTGGCGGCGGCCGCCTTGTGCCCGATGTCCTCCGCCGAGGACCAGTCGCGCCGGAAGTGCCGGCCCTCCACCAGGACGTCGGTGGTCGCGACCACCCGCCGGTCCGGGGTCCGGAGGACGGCGGCGTCGTCGCCGGGACCGACCTGGGCGGCGCGTGCCGTGCCCGCCTGGGCGAGCACCCGGCCGATGACGGCGAACTCCCCGACCACCTTCACGGTGTCGGCGGGGTCGCCGCGCGGGACGAGTGGACGAGGGCGAGTCATCGGTCACCTTCCGGTGCTGAGGTAGGTTCGGCGAACTGACCGCCAGCCGGCGGGGAGGACGAACCGGCAGTGTTGCCCGAGAAGGGGTCTCCCGTGGTCCACGCCTACATCCTCATCCAGACCGAAGTCGGCAAGGCCGCCCAGGTGGCAGCGACGATCAGCGAGATCGACGGCGTCACCAAGGCCGAGGATGTCACCGGTCCCTACGACGTCATCGTCCGGGCCGAGGCCGACTCCGTGGACGACCTGGGACGCCTCGTAGTGGCCCGCGTGCAGTCCGTCGACGGGATCACCCGCACCCTCACGTGCCCGGTCGTCAACCTCTGAGTGCCCGCTGAGGCAGCTCCGCTGACCGAGGACGCCCCGGCCCCCGGGCCACCCGTGGACCCCGTGCGGCGGGTCGCGCTGATCGCGACCGCCGTGCTGGTCCCCGTGGTGATCGCCCTGGTGGTCCTGGTCAACGTCGTCGGCGGCTCCGGCCCGGCGGGCGAGCGCGGCGGCGGACCGGCCGCGATCGACGGCAGCACGCCGCCGGGGCGGGAGGAGCTGCCGGTCCTGCCCGTGGAGGTGCCGCCCGCCACCGCGGAGGCCGACGCGTCCTGCCCGGCGCTGATGGGTGCACTGCCGCTGGAGCTGACCGGTGAGCCCTCGCGGCGCGTGCAGTCCGACACCCCCTACGCCTACGCGTGGGGCGATCCGCCCATCGTGCTCGTCTGCGGCGTCGACCGGCCGGCGGGCTACGTCGTCGGCGTCTCGGCCTTCCAGATCAACGGCGTCCAGTGGTACGTCGACACGTCCGACCCCGACGCCACCGTGTGGACCACGGTCGACCGGCCGGTCTACGTGCAGATCACCCTGCCGCCCGAGGTCGACAGCGCGCCGGTCACCGCGCTCACGCCGGAGATCGCCGCAGCGCTGGCTTACCGGGAGCCCGATCCCGGCGAGTGAAGCCCCCGTCACCGCGGGGGCAGCCGGTCCAGCTGCTCGGTCAGGACGGCGCGGACCTCCTCCTCGGCGGCCTCGACGGACCCGGCAACGGCCGTCACACCGACGCTGAACACGCCGGAGCCGCACCAGGCCAGGACGGTCGGCCCGGTCAGCGTGCTGTCCGGGCCGGGGTCGGCCACCGAGAGCAGCTCGCAGCTGCCCGGCAGGCCGGGCGGGTCCTCGTCGAGGACACCGGCGTAGTGCTCGGCGTCGTTGCGCGCCAGGTCGCGGGCGTAGGCGTGGGCACCGGCCCGGGTGTCGAACTGGTCCACGAAGACTCCGGTCAGCGCGGTCAGGCCCTCGCCCCAGAACCGCTCCCAGCCGAAGCGGTAGCCGTAGTCCTCGAGCACGTCCCGCTCCCGCGCCGGGTCCTCGGCGTAGGCGGCGACGTCCTCGAGCCGCTTCTCCCCCGCCGGCGGGTCCAGCTCCGCGTCCAGGAGCCGGGGCAGCCCGGAGGGGACCGCCGTCACGACGCGCTCCTGCAGCGCGTCCACCGAGCGCGGCAGCGTGGTCGGGGTCGCCGCCGCGGCCACGCCGTCCACGGCGCGGGTGCAGCCGGTCAGGCCCGCCAGGAGGGGCAGGACGGCGAGCAGGACGGCTGTTCGGCCGGGCCGGGGCAGCCGCCCGGAGGTCACCGAGCGATCCGGGAGCGGCTCCCGAGCGCGGCGGCGACCAGCCGGTCGACCAGCTCGCGGTGGGTGACGCCGCTGGCGGCCCACATGCGCGGGAACATCGAGATGGGCGTGAAGCCGGGCATGGTGTTGACCTCGTTGACGACCAGGCGATCGCGCCCGTCCCGACCGGTGCCGAGGAAGAAGTCGACGCGGGCCAGGCCCTGGCAGTCCATCGCCTGGTAGGCGCGCACGGACGCCGCCTGCACCGCCGCCGTCTGCTCGGGCGAGAGGTCGGCCGGCACGTCGAAGTCCACGGAGTCGTCGAGGTACTTGGCCGAGAAGTCGTACCAGTCGACGCCCGGGCGCAACCGGATCTCCGCCGGGAGGCTGGCCACGGGCAGGGCCCCGTCGAGGCCGGCGAGCACTCCGCACTCGATCTCCCGCCCGGGGACGGACGCCTCGACGATCACCTTCGGGTCGACGGCCGCCGCGGTGGCGACGGCCTCGGGGAACTGCGCCCAGTCGGTGACCCTGGTGATGCCGATGCTGGACCCCGCGCGCGACGGCTTGACGAAGACCGGCAGGCCCAGCCGCTCCCGCGCCGCCTCGTCGAGCAGCCCGGGATCGGCGCTGACCGCGCCGCTGGCGTCCCGGAGGACGACGTGGTCGCCCTGCGGCAGCCCCGCGGCGGCCAGCAGCTTCTTGGTGAACTCCTTGTCCATCGAGGCGGCGCTGGCGAACACGCCCGACCCGACGTAGGGCAGGGCGGCCATCTCCAGCAGGCCCTGGATGGTGCCGTCCTCGCCGTAGGCGCCGTGCAGCACCGGGAAGACGACGTCGACGCCGATGAACGCCGGCCCGATCGCGGCCCGTGGGTCCAGCACGGCCAGACCCCGGCCCGCGGGGTCGCCGACGAGGGACACGGCGGTGCCGCCGGTGACCTCGGGCAGCTTTCCGTCGGTGATCGCCAGCCGCTGGTCCGGTTCGGCCAGGACCCATCCGCCGTCGGGGGTGATGCCGACCCGCACGACCTCGTAGCGGTCGGGATCGAGCGCGGCGATCACGCTGCCCGCCGAGACGCAGGAGATGGCGTGCTCGGCGCTGCGGCCCCCGAACACGACCGCGATCCGCAGCTTGCCCGCCATACCGGTCATCGCCACGACCCTAGTGGAGCGGATGTGGCAACCTCTCCGCGTGCGCGAGAACGCGGCCGCTGCGCCGGCCCCCGACGCCCCTGGAACCGGGGACGACGACGACGTCCCGCCCGCGCGCTTCTCCCTCGGCATGCGGCTCGCCGGTGCGGCGGTGCACCTCTACACCGCCAGCGGCTCGGTCCTGGGCCTCCTGATCGTGCTGGCCGCCTTCGAGGGCGACGTCGAGGTGGCCCTGTGGCTGGGCCTGGCCACGCTGTTCATCGACGGCACCGACGGCATGCTGGCCCGCCGCTTCCGGGTCAAGGAGACGATCCCCTGGTTCGACGGCGCCCGGCTGGACGACATCGTCGACTACCTGACGTACGTGTTCGCGCCGATCGTGCTGCTGTGGACGACCGGCCACCTGCCCGAGGGCGCGCTCGGCTGGACGCTGGCCGCCCTGCCCCTGCTCGCGTCCTGCTACCAGTTCTGCCGGGTGGACGCGAAGACCTCCGACCACTTCTTCCTGGGCTTCCCGAGCTACTGGAACATCGTCGCCTTCTACGTCATCGTGCTCGACCTCGGCGACCTGGTCACCGGCGTGACGATCGTCGTCTTCGCGGTGCTGGTCTTCGTGCCGATCCGCTACCTCTACCCGTCCCGGACCCGCGCCCTGCAGGGCCTCACCCTCACGCTGAGCGCCGTCTGGGCGGTCCTCTACGGGGTGCTCGTGGTGCAGCTGCCCGACCCGAACCCGGTCGTGGTCGCGGCGTCGCTGGTCTACATCGCCTACTACTGGGGCCTCAGTCTCTGGATGACGGCCCGGGGCGCGCACGCGCGCCGGGTCGCCCGCTCAGTCGAGAGCAACCAGGGCGACTGACAGGTCGGCCACCAGGTCCGCGGTGTCCTCGATGCCGCAGGAGAGCCGCACGAACCCGGGCGGGACGGCGTCCCCGCCCCACTGCGCCCGCCGGTCGATCGTGCTGTGCACGCCACCGAAGCTGGTGGCCGCGGTCCACAACCGGCTGCCGGAGAGCAACCGGGCCACCGCGGCCTCGTCGGCCAGCTCGGCCGAGACCACCCCGTTGGGACGCAGCATCTGGCGGGCGGCGAGCGCGAAGGAGGGGTCCGCGGGCCGCCACGGCCACCGCACGCCGGTGACGGCGGGGGTGGACGCGAGCAGCTCGGCCACCGCGGCCGCGTTCGCCGCCTGCCGCGCCAACCGCAGGTCCAGGGTGCTCATCGAGCGGTGCCCGAGCCACGCCTCGAACGGTCCGGGCGTGCTGCCGGTGCGGTCGCGGAAGCCCTTCAGCCGCGCCCACAGCTCGTCGTCGGTCACGCTCACGTGGCCCAGCAACAGGTCGCTGTGCCCGGTCAGCGCCTTGGTGTCGCTGCCGACGGTCATGTCGGCGCCGAGCTCCAGCGGCCGCTGGCCGAGCGGGGTGGCCGTGGTGTTGTCGACGGCGACCAGCGCGCCGGCCGCCCGCGCGGCGCGCGCGACGGCGGCGATGTCGCAGACGTCGAGCTGCGGGTTGCTCGGCGTCTCCAGGAGGACCAGCCGGACGCCGTCGAGCCCGCCGTCCGCGGCGAAGGCCCCGACCTCGGGCGTGGGCACGTACTCGACCGCGATCCCGAAGCGCTGCAGCTCCTCGGCCGCGAGCAGCCGGGTCGTGTAGTAGCCGTCCGACGGCAGCACCACCCGGTCGCCCGAGCCCGCGCAGGAGAGGACGGCGGCGCTGAGCGCCGCCATGCCGGTGGCGAAGGACAGGCAGCGGCCGCCGTCGAGCTCGCCGACGGCGGCCTCGAAGTCGCGCAGCGTCGGCTGCTCGGTGCGGGCGTAGGCGTCGGCACCGCCGGCGCGCGGCGGTAGATCGGCCAGCTGGAAGGGCGCGGCGAACACCGGCGAGGGCCGCAGCGGCGCCCCGGCGACCGCGGCACCCTCCCCCGCCCGGACCGACCGGGTCCCGTCCCCCCAGGAGCTGCCGCTCACCGCCCCGGTCCGCTCATTCCGGCTTGGCCTCGCGGCTCATGATCTCCCGCACCATCTGCGCGGGCGCCTCCCCCTCGTGGCAGACCCGGACGACGGCCTCGGTGATCGGCACGTCGATGTCGTGCGCCCGGGCCAGGTCGAGGACCGACCGGCAGCTCTTCACGCCCTCCGCCGTCTGGCGGGTGCTCTCCTGCACCTCCTGGACCGACATGCCGCGACCGAGCTTCTCCCCGAACGTCCGGTTGCGGGACAGCGGCGAGCTGCAGGTGGCCACCAGGTCACCGAGTCCGGCCAGCCCCGCGAACGTGGTCACCTCCGCCCCCAGGGCGATGCCCAGGCGAGCGGTCTCGGCCAGGCCCCGGGTGATCAGGGAGGCGCGGGTGTTGTCGCCGAAACCCAGTCCCTCCGCGATCCCGCAGGCCAGCGCGATGACGTTCTTGACCGCACCGCCCAGCTCGCAGCCGATCATGTCGGGGTTGGTGTACGGGCGGAAGTAGCGGGTGTGGCAGGCCGCCTGCAGGGCCGCCGCGCGGTCGGCGTCGGTGCAGGCGATGACGGTGGCCGCCGGCTGCTGCTCGGCGATCTCCTTCGCCAGGTTGGGGCCGGACAGGACCGCCACCCGGTCCGGCCCGGCGCCGGTCACCTCGCAGATGACCTCGCTCATCCGCTTGGTGGTGCCCAGCTCGATGCCCTTCATGAGCGAGAGCAGCGTGGCGTCGGCCGGCAGCAGCGGCGACCACTCGGTGAGGTTGGCCCGCAGGGTCTGCGAGGGCACCGCGAGCACCACGACGTCGGCGTCCAGCAGCGCCTCGGCGGCGTCGGACGTGGCCCGCACCCCGGCGGGCAGCCGGACGCCGGGCAGGTAGTCCCGGTTCTCGCCGTCCTCGGTGATGGACTTGGCCAGCTCCGGACGGCGGGCGTGCAGCATCACGTCGGTGCCGGCGTCGGCCAGCACCTTGGCGAAGGTGGTTCCCCACGAGCCGGCGCCCAGGACCGCGGCGCGGGTCATGCGGCGCTCCCCGAGAGGTCGCCCGGCAGCTCGCGGCGCGGCCGGGCGTGGAAGGTCGGTGGTGCGGGCTCGCCACGGAGCTCGGCCAGCTCGTCGCGCACACGGGTCATGATCAGGTCCGTCGTCTCCCTCAGCAGTGCGGCGGTGAGCGGGTGCCCGTCCCGCACGCGGGCCCGCTGGTCGGTGAGGTCCACCGGCTCGCCGACCCGGTACTCGGCGGGGGCGCGCAGACGCAGCCGCAGCTTCTTGGTGTGGTAGTCGTGCACCCGCTGGGGGCCCCACTGGGCCACGGGGACGACGACGGCGTCGGTGGTCAGCGCCAGCCGGGCCACGCCGGTGCGGGCCTGCATCGGCCACCACTCCGGATCGCGGGTCACCGACCCCTCGGGGTAGATCACCACCAGGTTGCCGGCGCGCAGATCGGCCTGGGCGGCGTCCAGCGCCTCGTGGGCGGCGTCGGAGAAGCGCGCGACGGGAATCTGCCCCGCGCTGCGCAGCAGGGTGCCGGCGTACCCCTTGAAGACCGACTCCTTGGCCAGGAAGTGCGGCAGCCGCCCGGCGTCGAACACCAGCCGGGCGCAGGCGAGCGGGTCCAGGATCGAGACGTGGTTGGCGACCAGGAGGACGGGGCCGGTCGCCGGCAGCCGCTCGGCGTGCCGGTAGCGCAGGCGGAACATCAACGAGGCCACGGGGTGGACGACGGCGATCCCGGCGACCATGCCGTAGGACAGGCGCCCACGCGTGCGCCACTTCGGTGGGCGGGTGGCGGCCGGGTGCCCGGTGACCGGTGGCCGGTCGGTGCCCGCGCTCCCCGGGGACGTCTGCTCCGCCATCGGCCCGCCTCCCTTCCTCGTGTGATCCTGCCCATGATCGACCCTCAGCGTGCGGCCTCCGCGCACCGGGGTCCCCGGCCGCGCCGTGCCGCACCCCCGCCCGTGACGGCCCTGGCGCGCGGTGTGCTGACATGGGGCCCGTGCGCAGCTGGTCGGTCGTCGTCCCCGCGAAGCGGCTGGACGTGGCCAAGACCCGGCTGCGACCGCTGACCGCCGGGCGGGAGGACGCCCGGGAGGTCCATCGCGAGCTGGTCCTGGCGCTGCTGGCCGACACGGTCGCGGCCGCCCTCGCCTGCCCCGCGGTCGGGGCGCTGCTGGTCGTCACCGACGACGTCGCCGCCGCGTCCGTGGCCTCCGGTCTGGGGGCCCGGGTCGTGGCCGACGAGCCCGACCGCGGCCTCAACGCCGCCCTCGAGCACGGTGTCCGCAGCGCGCCCGGCCCGGCGGTCGCCGCGCTGTCCTCCGACCTGCCGGCGCTGCGGGCCGAGGAGCTCGCCGGGGCCCTGGCGGCCGCTGGCGAGGTCACCCGCGCCTTCGTCGCCGACGCCCAGGGCACGGGCACCACCCTGCTCACCGCGGTCGGCGGGGAGCTCCGCCCCCGGTTCGGGAGCGGCTCGGCCGGGGCCCACCTGGCCGGCGGCGCGGTGGCCCTCACCGGCGCGTGGCCCGGGCTGGTCCACGACGTCGACACCGAGGCCGACCTCCGGGCGGCGCTCCGGCTGGGCACCGGGGCGCGCACCGCCGGGCTCGTCGAGCGGCTGGCGGGGACCGGCCGTTGACCGCGGAGGCCGCTCGGCCGTCGCCGTTCACCTCCGTGCGGCACGATGACCCCGTGCCCACCGAGAGCCTGTCGAGCACCCGCACCCTGCCCGCCGACCGCTTCCTGAACCGGGAGCTGTCCTGGCTGGACTTCAACGCCCGGGTCCTGGAGCTCGCCGAGGACGAGACCCAGCCGCTGCTGGAGCGCGCGAAGTTCCTGGCGATCTTCGCCAGCAACCTCGACGAGTTCTTCATGGTGCGCATCGCGGGGCTCAAGCGCCGCCAGACCACCGGGTTGACCGTCCGCTCCCCCGACGGCCTCACGATCCGGGAGCAGCTGGAGCTGATCACCACCCGGACCCAGGAGCTCGTCCAGCGGCACGCCGACGTGTTCATCAAGGACGTCGCGCCGCGGCTGCAGGACGAGGGCATCCGGATCCTGCACTGGTCCGACCTCGCCGACGACGACGCCCGCCGCCTGCGCGAGTACTTCCGGGACCAGATCTTCCCCGTGCTCACCCCGCTGGCCGTGGACCCCGCGCACCCCTTCCCCTACATCAGCGGGCTGTCGCTGAACCTCGCCGTGTCGGTGCACGACCCCGACAGCGGTGCCCCGCGGTTCGCGCGGCTCAAGGTGCCCAACAACGTGCCGCGGTTCATCCCGATCGGCGCGCCCGGGCAGACGACGACCTTCCTGCTGCTCGAGGACCTCATCTCCGCCCACCTCTCCCAGCTCTTCCCGGGCCTGGAGGTCCTCGACCACCACCTCTTCCGGGTCACCCGCAACGCCGACCTCGAGGTCGAGGAGGACCGGGACGAGGACCTGCTGCAGGCACTCGAGCGCGAGCTGGCGCGACGCCGGTTCGGCCCGGCGGTGCGCCTGGAGGTCACCGAGTCCATGGACCCGCAGATCCTCGCGGTCCTGGTCTCGGAGCTGGAGATCACCACGGCCGACGTCGTCACCGTGCCGGGGCCGCTGGACCTCGGGGCCCTCATGGCGCTCTACGACCTGGAGCGTCCCGAGCTCAAGGACGACCCGTTCGTCCCGGCCCCGCACCCGCGGCTGAGCGAGGGCGAGAGCCCCAAGAGCGTCTTCGCCACGCTGCGCGAGGGCGACGTCCTGGTCCAGCACCCCTACGACTCGTTCGCCACGAGCGTGCAGCGCTTCATCGAGCAGGCCGCCATGGACCCGAACGTGCTGGCCATCAAGCAGACGCTGTACCGCACGTCGGGCGACTCCCCCATCGTCAACGCGCTCATCGACGCCGCCCAGGCCGGCAAGCAGGTCGTGGTCCTCGTGGAGATCAAGGCGCGCTTCGACGAGGAGGCCAACATCACCTGGGCGCGCTCGCTGGAGCGCGCCGGCTGCCACGTGGTCTACGGCCTGGTCGGGCTCAAGACCCACTGCAAGACGGCGCTGGTGGTCCGGCGGGAGCAGGGCGTGCTGCGCCGCTACTGCCACATCGGGACCGGCAACTACAACCCGAAGACCGCGCGCATCTACGAGGATCTCGGCATCCTCACCGCGGACCCGCGCGTGGGCGCGGACCTCACCGACCTGTTCAACACCCTGACCGGGTACTCGCGGCAGACGAACTACCGGATGCTCATGGTGGCCCCGCACGGCATCCGGTCGGGACTGCTGGAGAAGATCCGTCGCGAGGCGCGGCACGCGGCGGAGGGGAAACCGTCGGGCATCCGGTTCAAGCTGAACTCGCTGGTCGACGAACGGATCATCGACGCGCTCTACGAGGCGTCGGCGGCCGGCGTGCCGGTGGACCTGTTCATCCGCGGCATCTGCGCGCTGCGTCCCGGCGTGCCGGGGTTGTCCGAGACGATCCGGGTGCGCTCGATCGTGGGCCGCTTCCTGGAGCACTCCCGCGTCATGTCCTTCCTCAACGACGGCGACGAGGAGTGGTGGATCGGCAGCAGCGACCTGATGCACCGCAACCTCGACCGCCGCGTCGAGGTGCTGCTGCGCGTGTGCGACGAGCACGCCCGCCGCCAGCTGGCGAGGATGCTCGACGACGCCATGGCGTCCGACGTCCGCAGCTGGCAGCTGGGCGGCGACGGCCGCTGGACGCGCACCGGCGAGATCGACTACCACGCCCAGCGTCTGGCGCAGGTCGGTGAGCACGCTGGCTGAGCGCCCCGTGACCATCCGGGCCGCGGGATGCGTCCTCTGGCGGAGCGGACCCGACGGCGCGCTGGAGACCGCTGTGGTGCACCGGCCCAAGTACGACGACTGGTCGCTGCCCAAGGGCAAGCCCGAGGCCGGCGAGCACCTGCTGCAGACGGCGTTCCGCGAGGTCCTCGAGGAGACCGGTCTGCCGGTCGTGCTGGGTCGCCGCAGCGTCAGGACCCGCTACGAGGTGCGCCTGCCCGGCGGCGGCTCGGCACTCAAGGAGGTCGACTACTGGATCGCCCGGTGCACCGGCGGGGAGTTCGTGGCCAACGACGAGGTCGACGACCTCCGCTGGCTCGCTCCCCGGGACGCGGCCGCGCTGTGCACCCACGAGCACGACCGGGCGGTGCTGGCCGACCTGGGGCGCCCCGACGTGCCCCGCATGCCCACCGTCGTCCTGGTCCGGCACGGCCACGCGGGGAGCCGGCGCGACTGGGACGGACCCGACGACCTCCGCCCCCTCGACGCCCGCGGGCGGGAGCAGGCCGAGCGGCTGGCCGACGTGCTCCCGCTCTTCGGGCCCACGGCGGTGTTCTCCGCCGTCCGTACCCGCTGCCGGCAGACGGTGGCGCCGCTCGCGGCGCGGCTGGACCTGCCGGTGCAGGAGCTGACGCAGCTGGGCGAGGAGGAGTTCGCCGCCGATCCCCAGGCCGGGCTGTCGATCCTGGCCGGGCTGCTGGGAACCGGTCCCGGACCCGGTGTCGCCGTCGTGTGCAGCCAGGGCGGGGCGATCCCCTCAGCGCTGCTGAGCTTCGGGGTCCGCTGGGACCGCATCTCCGGTCGCTCCCTCCCACCGGCGGCCAAGGGCAGCGCCTGGGTGCTCGGCGGCCCGCCCGGAGGGCTCGCGGCGGACTACTACCGCGCCTTCGACGCGGAACCGGACGGGCCTGCCCTCAGCTGAGGGGGGTCGCCGTGGGCAGCCAGGACGGGCGCCCTGCCTCGAATGCCTCGATGTCGTCCAGGTTCCGCTCGGTGAGGCCGACGTCGTCCAGCCCCTCCAGCAGCCGCCAGCGGACGTAGTCGTCGACCTCGAACGGCAGGGTCGTGTCGCCGTAGCCGACCTGCTTCTCCCGGAGGTCGACGGTCACCCGCGTCGTGGGATCGGCCTCGATCGCGGTCCAGAGCGCCTCGACCTGCTCCTGCGGGAGCACGACGGTGAGCAGCCCCGCCTTGGTGGAGTTGTTGCGGAAGATGTCGGCGAACCGGGAGCTGATGACGACGCGGAAGCCGCCGTCCAGCAGTGCCCAGTTGGCGTGCTCCCGGGAGGATCCGGTGCCGAAGTCCGGGCCCGCGACCAGGATCGAGGCGTCGGCGTACGCCGGCTGGTTGAGCACGAAGTCCGGCTCGTTGGTCCGCCAGGCCACGAACAGGCCGTCCTCGAACCCGGTGCGGGTGATCCGCTTGAGGTACTCGGCCGGGATGATCTGGTCGGTGTCGACGTTCGAGCGGCGCAGCGGGGCCGCGGTGCCGGTGTGCGTGGTGAAGGCGTCCATGTCGGGAACTCCGGCGCTCAGGCTTGCGCGGTGGTCAGGTCGGCGGGGGCGGTCAGCTTCCCGGTGAGCGCCGTCGCCGCGGCGACGGACGGCGACACGAGGTGGGTGCGCCCACCCTTGCCCTGCCGGCCCTGGAAGTTGCGGTTGCTGGTCGAGGCCGACCGCTCGCCGGGCTGGAGCTGGTCGGGGTTCATGCCCAGGCACATCGAGCAGCCCGCGCCGCGCCACTCGGCACCGGCGTCGAGGAAGACCTGGTCGAGCCCCTCCTCCTCGGCCTGCGCCTTGACGCCCACCGACCCGGGGACGACGAGCATCCGCGTGCCGGGGTCGATCCGCTTGCCGCGCAGCAGCTCGGCGGCCACCCGCAGGTCCTCGATGCGGCCGTTGGTGCAGGAGCCGAGGAACACGGTGTCCACCTCGATCTCGCGCAGCGGCGTACCGGGCTCCAGGCCCATGTAGGCCAGCGCCTGCTCGACGTCGCGGCGCCGGCCCTCGTCGGCGATGTCCGCCGGGTCGGGGACGGTGCCGGCGATGGGCAGGCCCTGACCGGGGTTGGTGCCCCAGGTGACGAACGGCGTGAGGGTCGCGGCGTCGAGCACGACCTCGCGATCGAAGACGACGCCCTCGTCGGTGCGCAGCGTCGACCAGTACTCGACGGCGGCGTCCCAGTCCGCGCCCTGGGGGGCGTGCGGGCGGCCCCGCAGGAAGTCCAGCGTCGTCTGGTCGGGGGCGATGAGACCGGCCTTGGCACCCGCCTCGATCGACATGTTGCAGATCGTCATCCGCGACTCCATCGACAGCGCCTCGATCGCGCTGCCGCGGTACTCGATGACGTGGCCCTGGGCGCCGTTGGTCCCGATCTCGGCGATCACCGCCAGGATGATGTCCTTCGCCGAGACGCCCGGCGCCAGCCGGCCGGTCACGGTCACGGCCATCTGCTTGGGCGCGTACTGCGGCAGCGTCTGGGTGGCGAGGACGTGCTCGACCTCGCTGGTGCCGATGCCGAAGGCCAGCGCGCCGAACGCGCCGTGCGTGGAGGTGTGGCTGTCGCCGCACACGATGGTCATGCCCGGCTGGGTCAGTCCCAGCTGCGGGCCGATCACGTGCACGATCCCCTGGTCGCGGTCGCCCATCGGCGCCAGCCGGATGCCGAACTCCGCCGTGTTCGTCCGCAGCGCCTCGATCTGGGCGCGGCTGACCGGGTCGGCGATCGGGGCGAGGATGTCCAGCGTCGGGACGTTGTGGTCCTCGGTCGCCATCGTGAGATCGGGACGGCGGACGGTGCGGCCGGCGGCCCGCAGACCGTCGAAGGCCTGGGGGCTGGTGACCTCGTGGACCAGGTGCAGGTCGATGAAGAGCAGGTCGGGCTCGCCCGCGGCGCTGCGCACCACGTGGGCCTCGTAGACCTTCTCGGCCAGGGTCTTCGGCACGGTTCGTCCTCCCAGGTCTCGCTGGCGTTCCCACGATGTGGGATGCGAGTATTGCCGTATGGGACAGCCTAACCCCGTCGCCGTCTTGGACAAAGCGGTGACCATCCTCCGTGCCGTCGCCGACGGGCCGGCGACCCTCGCCGAGCTGGTCAACCGCACCGGGCTGCCCCGTGCGACGGTGCACCGGCTGGCCGTCGCGCTCGAAGGGCACCGGCTGGTCCGGCGCACCCAGGAGGGCGCGTGGGCGCCCGGGCCGGCGCTGGCCGAGCTGGGACGGGGCGGCGCCGATCTCGCCGACCTGGCCGAGCGGCACCTGGTCACCCTGCGGGACGCGAGCGGGGAGAGCGCCCAGTTCTACGTGCGCGACGGCGCGACCCGGGTGTGCGTGGCCGCCGCCGAGCGCACCAGCGGACTGCGCGACACCGTTCCGGTCGGCGCCCGCCTGCCGATGACGGCCGGGTCGGCCGCCCACGCGCTCCTGGCCTTCACCTCCGCCGACGAGGTGACCCGGCTCCTGCCGTCGGCGAGCTTCACCGCCCGGACGCTGCTCGACGTCCGCCGGCGCGGCTGGGCGCACAGCGTGGCCGAGCGCGAGCCGGGGGTCGCCTCGCTGTCGGCACCGGTGCGCGACGGGGCGGGGGCGGTCCTGGGCGCGGTCTCGATCTCCGGCCCCGTGGAGCGCCTCGGGCGGCGTCCCGGCCCCGAGATCATCGGCGCCGTCCTGGACGCGGCCGCCGCCATCTCGCGCGCGGCCCGCTGACCACCCCGGGCCGTACCCCTCAGTGCGCCGGCGGAGCTGCTGGGTTCGATGGTGCTGCGTCGTCCCCGGTCCTAGGTGACGCGACGACGATCGGCCGTACCCGGGACCACAGCGCGAACGCCAGGGCGAACACGATCATGCCGATGCCGACCCGGCACCTCTCCTCGGCGGTCGGTCAGGCGAGCCGTCGCGCGCCGTCGGATGGAACGGTGACGAAGGTCCGGGGTGCAGGCTGCCCCTCGCGCTCGAAGCGGGTGCCGACGGCGGCGGTGACCGCGTCGACGGCGCCGGTGTCGACCAGCGCGATGGCGCTGCCGCCGAATCCGCCGCCGACCATGCGGGCGCCGTGCGCCCCCGCGCCGACCGCCGACTCGACGATGGCGTCGAGCAGCGGGACGGAGATCTCGAAGTCGTCGCGCAGCGACTCGTGCCCGGCGGTGAGGATCGGACCGATCCTGCGCGGGTCGTCGCCGTCGCGGAGCGCGGCGACCACCTCGAGCACCCGAGCGTTCTCGGTGACGATGTGCCGGGCCCTGCGCATCAGCACCTGGCCCTCGGGAGTGCCGTCGGCGAGCGCCGCGAGCCGGTCCACGTCCTCCACCTCGCGCAGGAAGTCCACGCCCAGCCGCCGGGCCGCCTCCTCGCACTCCTGGCGCCGGTCCCCGTAGCCGCCACCGGCGTGCTCGTGGGTGACGCCGGAGTCGACGACGAGCAGCGCCAGCCCGGCGGACCTGAGGTCCAGCGGGACCTGCTGGCTCGTGCGGTCCCGCGTGTCGAGGAACAGCGCGTGCCCGTCGGCGCAGAGCACCGAGGCCGACTGGTCGAGGATGCCGGTCGGGGCGCCCACGAAGTCGTTCTCCGCCCGGCGCGCCAGCTCGACCAGGTCGGCCGGGCCCAGCTCCGGGGCGACGAGGTCGCGCAGCGCGAGGGCGACCGAGCACGTCAGCGCGGCCGACGACGAGAGCCCCGCGCCGACCGGGACGTCGCTGTCCACGAGCACGCTCAGCCCGCCGTCCAGGCGCTCCCGGAGAGCCCACACCACACCGGCGGGGTAGCCGGCCCAGTCGTCGGGGCGCCCCGGTGCGAGCTCGTCGAGACCCAGTTCGACGACGGCGTCCTCGCCCTGGAGCGACGCGAACGCGACCCGGCCGTCGGTGCGCCGGGTGACGGCCGCACGGGTGGTGTGCGGCAGGGCGATCGGCAGCACGAAGCCGCCGTTGTAGTCGGTGTGCTCGCCGATGACGTTGACCCGCCCGGGCGCGGCCCAGACGCCGGCCGGCTGCCCGCCGAACGTGTCGGTGAACGCATGTCGTGCCCGGTCGACCGCCTCCTGGTCACCGGTCACGGAAGGACCACGGCCCGCAGCTGCTCGGCGACGTCCTCGGGGTTGGTGTCGGTGACGAAGGCGCCCATCCCCGACTCCGATCCGGCGAGGTACTTCAGCTTTCCCGGGGCGCGGCGGAAGGAGAACAACTGCAGGTGCAGCCACCAGTCCTCGCGACCGCTGCGCACCGGGGCCTGGTTCCAGGACGCGATGTAGGGCATCGGGGTGTCCATGCGGTGGGCGAAGCGGCCCAGGACGTCGAGGTACACCTCGACGAAGCCGTCCCGCTCCGCGTCGGTGAGCGAGGGGATGTCGGGCACCTTCCGGGTCGGGAAGAACTGCACCTCGTAGGGCCAGCGCGTGGCGGCCGGGACGAAGGCGGTCCAGTGCTCGTTGGCGGTGACCACCCGGGGACCGGAGCGCTCGCTGGCCTCGACCTCCGCGAACAGGTCACCGCCGGTGGCCTCCCGGTGGCGGCTGATGGACGCCTGGATCCGCTCCACCCGCGGCGGGAGGTACGGGTAGGCGTAGATCTGCCCGTGCGGGTGCGACAGCGTCACCCCGATCTCCTCGCCGTGGTTCTCGAACGGGAAGACGTACTCGACGCCCTCGAGGGCACTGAGCGCCTCGGTCCGGTCGGCCCAGACGTCGACGACCATGCGTGCCCGGTCGTGGCCGAGGTCGGCGAAGACCCGGTCGTGGTCGTCGGTGAAGCACACGACCTCGGCGCGTCCGTAGCCCGGACGGAGCTCGGCCAGCGGCGCACCGGGCGCCGTGGGCGGCACCTCGCGGTCGACGCCGGTCGCCAGCGAGGGGAACCGGTTCTCGAAGACGACCACCTCGTAGGCGCTCTCCGGGATCTCGGTGGGCCGTCCGGGCTTCGACGCGTTGAGCGGGCACTCGTCGGCCGGCGGCAGGTACGTGCGCGTCTGCCGGTGGGAGGCGATGGCGACCCACTCGCCGACCAGCGCGTCGTAGCGCAGCTGGGACCGGTTGGAGACCTCGGGGAGGTCGCGGGTGTCCACGGCGTCGCGCGCCGTCGGCTCCCGGTCGTAGTACAGGATTTCCCGGCCGTCGGCCAGGCGACGACTGGTTCGGATCACCGTGGGTCCACCCCTCTGCTGCCCATCACTGTGGGTGAGCAGCGTAACGACGCTAGCGCCGCCGCTGATCACGGGCCAGTCGGACGACCGGGCAGGACGCGGCGGCCTCGGAGACGGCTCCGGGACGGCGAGAGCCCCCGACCACGCGGGTCGGGGGCTCTCGCACGGTGTAGCCCCGAAGGGATTCGAACCCTCGCTACCGCCGTGAGAGGGCGGCGTCCTGGGCCGCTAGACGACGGGGCCGTGCCCGCACATCCTGCCACGGCTCCCGGAGCGGCGCGCAGGGGCCCCGGGAACCGCGAGAGCCCCCGGCCGGGAAGGCCGGGGGCTCTCGTGTGCTGTAGCCCCGAAGGGATTCGAACCCTCGCTACCGCCGTGAGAGGGCGGCGTCCTGGGCCGCTAGACGACGGGGCCGTGCGGTGCTGCGGAGGAGAGAAGTGCTTCCTCGCTGGGGTACCAGGACTCGAACCTAGACTAACGGAACCAGAAACCGTCGGGCTGCCAATTACCCCATACCCCATGGGTGGCGCCTCGCGGCGCCGCAGGAGACTTTACCCGACGCCCGACGGCGGGGCGGCACCACCCCCGTGCGGCGGGTCAGTGCGCGGGCACCGGTGCGGCCGGTATCGGTGTGCGCAGGTCCAGGGCGCCGGTACGCGTCTCTGGTCGCAGCCGCCCCCGCATGCGGGCGACGACGGTGACGTACGCAGCCATCGAGGCCAGGCTGAGCGCGGCGAACGCGAGGCCGAGCCCGGCGGGCACCTCGTCGGTCGCCACCCCCTCGCCCAGCGCGCCAGCCAGCACGAACACGAGGACGTTGTTGACCGCGTGCAGCACGATCGCGGCCTCCAGCCCGCCGGTGAGCCAGACGACCGCGGATGCGGTCAGCCCGAAGGCGAAGC
>CADCTN010000220.1 GCA_902805535.1 uncultured Blastococcus sp.
GAATGGACGACGCCGACGGCGGCGCAGTGGCAACAATCTGCCGTGCCGGAGCATCCGGCGCAGTTGTCCCCATTCTTCCCTGGACGGTTCCCGTGAACTCCACTCCCCTCTCGTCGGCCGCGGTCCGGCGTGCCGGTTGGTTCGCCAACCGGCCGCTCGCGGTGAAGTTCCTGGTCCTCGTGGGCGTCGTCGTCGTCGCCTTCGCCGGCGTCGTCACCTCCGTGCTGGTCGGCGCCGCCGCCGTGGCCGACGCCGACCACCGGCTGGAGGACCTCAACCACGCCGACATGCTCGTCCTCCAGCTGGACACCCGGGCCAGCGAGCTGAAGGTCGACGGCTACAAGGCGGTCGTGCGCGAGAACCCCGCCGAGCAGCTGCCCGACCGCGTGGACGAGCAGCGGGAAGACCGGGAAGAACGCGATCGGCGACTGCTCTCCGGGCGTGTAGGAGTAGCCCTGGTCGGCGATCGCGTAGTACCAGCCGGAGTCCCCCTGGAACCACGCGTCCAGCCAGCCGGGACCGTCCAGGTACTCCCGGCCCGCGACAGGGGTGAGGCCGGCGTAGGTCGTCCACGCGATCAGCGACAGGACGACGGCCCCGAAGAGGAAGGCGGCCAGCGTGTAGAGGGGCAGGCGCCGGACGACCACTCCCAGCACGTCCCCCCGCGGCTGTGTCACGTCCGGCAATCTAGGTGCGCCGGCCACGCGAGTACGGGAACTCTCCCGACCCCGTGTCACCACTGGGACGGGTGGGGCCGGGCTGCCCACTGAGGTGCCGCGTCGCCGTCGGCGACCGGCCACGACGCGGAGGAATGAGGACGGTTGCTTCTCGCGGTACTGGCCATCGCCGGGGCGGCGCTCTGCTACGGCGCGTCGGCCGTCCTCCAGGCGTCCGCCGTCGCCCGGTCGGGTCGGTCGGACCTGACCGGGCTCCTCGGGCGCCTGGCGATCGACCACCGCTACCTCGCCGGGCTGGCGCTGGTGGCCGGGGGGTTCCTGCTGTCCGTCGTCGCGATCCGGGCGCTGCCGCTGTTCGTCGTCCAGGCCGGGCGGGCCTCCAGCCTGGGCGTCACCGCCGTGCTGGCGGCGGTGTTCCTCGGCTCCCGGCTGCACCGGCGGGAGCAGCTGGCCCTGGGCGGAGTGGGGCTCGGGCTGGTCGCCGTGGCGCTGGCGGCCACGCCGCAGGGCCCCGCCGACGTCCCCGGCACGGTCCGCTGGGCCGTCCTGGCCGCCGCCGTCGTGCTCGCCGGGATCGCCGTCGCCTCGGCCCGCACCCGGCCGTCGCCCCAGACGGCTGCGCTGGTCGCGGCGCTGGCGGGCAGCTCCTTCGGACTCCTCGCCCTCGCCGCGCGCGTCCTCGGGCCGATCTCCCCGCCCGGGGTGCTCGCCGACCCCAGCGCGTACGCCGCCGGGCTGGCCAGCGTCGTCGGCCTGCTGGCAGGCGCACTCGCGCTGCAGCGGGGCACGGTCGTGACAGTGACGACGACGATGGTGGCGACGGAGGCCGTCCTGGGCTCCCTGTTGGGTCTGGCCGTGGGCGACAAGCCCGCCGACGGGCTGGGCTGGCTGGCGGCGCTGGGCTTCGCGGTGACCGTCGGGAGCGCGCTCTTCCTCGCCCGGTTCGGCACGGTCACCGCCGAGGAGGTGCCCGCGGCCGCCGCAGCCGCGGGCCCCTCCCTGCCGTAGGACCCACGCCGGCGCCGGGATGGCTCATGCCGACCCCGCCGACCAGCCCCCGGTTCGCCGGCGCCGTGACCGGCGTCGCGCCCAGGCATCATGGGAGCGTCACGAGGGGCGAGTGCCCTCGCGGGAACGGGGGCACACAGCTGCCATGGCGGAGCTCAGCGAAGGCACCGGCCCGGACGGCCGGGCGAGCGACGCCGCCTGGCCGCACCACATCCACGTCCGGCACTGGGGCCGCATCTGCCGGCGCGTCGTAGGGCACGTCCTGAACGACCGGCTCATGGTCCTGAGCGCGGGCATCTCCTTCTTCGCCCTGCTCTCCATCGCCCCCGTGCTGATGACCGCGGTGTCGGTCTACGGCGCGGTGACCACTCCGGGGGAGGCGTTGGAGCAGCTCTCCGGCATCGCGCGGACACTGCCGCCCGAACTCGAGCCGCTGGTGGCCGAGCAGCTGACCACCATCACCGCTGCCTCGACGCAGGTGCTCACCGTCCGCGGGATCACCGGCCTGGTCCTCGCCCTCTGGACGGCGACGACGGCGGCGACCTACCTCATCGACGCGCTCACGCTCGCCTACCACGAGACGGAGACCCGCGGATTCCTCCGCCGCAGCGGGCTGGCGCTCCTCTTCGTCCTCGGTGGTGCTCTCGTGCTGGGCGGCGCCATCGCGGTGGCCGAGACCCTCTCCGACGCCCTCGACGGTGCCCCGGGCCCGATCCGCGCGCTCGGGCCGGCGTTCACCGCGCTGGCGCTGGCCGTCCTCATGGCGACGGTGCTCGCCGTGCTCTACCGGTTCGCGCCGGACCGGCGGCAGGCGCGCTGGCGGTGGACGAGCACCGGCGCCGCCGTCGCGACCGCACTCTGGCTGGGCACGTCGGTCGGCCTCTTCGTCTACGTGCAGAGCCTCGGCAGCTACGAGAAGACCTACGGCTCGCTGGCCGGGGTGGCGATCAGCATGCTGTGGCTCTGGATCAGCGTCTTCCTGGTGATCCTCGGCGCGGCGGTGAACGGCGAGACGGAACGACAGACGCTGCACGACTCCACCGTCGGCCCCGACCGGCCGATGGGTGAGCGCGGCGCGGTCGTCGCCGACAGCACCCCGTCGCACCCGGTGCCGTTCAGCCGTCCTCACCGGGCAGGTCGATCAGGCGGCTGAACGGAGGTCGGCCGACCGGAACTCGATTGCCGCGACCGGTGGTCGCCGACACACTGCCGCGGATGGCCAGGCTCAGGATGCACGCCGACGAGATCCACACCGACGTCGCCCTGGTCCACCGGCTGCTGACCCGACAGTTCCCGCAGTGGGCCGACCTGTCGGTGACCCCGATCCGGTCGTACGGGACCGACCACGACATCTACCGACTCGGGGAGAAACTCGGCCTCCGGTTGCCGCGCATCGGCTCGGCGAGCGGGCAGGCGGTGCAGGAGGCCGAGTGGCTGCCCCGCCTTGCGCCGCGGTTGCCGCTGGCCGTACCGACGCCCGTAGCGCTCGGCCGGCCGGATGCGGGGTACCCGTTCACCTGGGCGGTCCACGAATGGCTGCCCGGGGAGAACGCCGACGGCACCCTGCGGGATCTCGAGGGAGCTGCGGTCGACCTGGCCGGGTTCATCCGGGCGCTGCGCGCCGCGGACACCACCGGGGCGCCGCCCCGGACGCCCGGGAACCGCGGCGGCCCGCTGGCAGAGCGGGACGAGGGCGTCCGGCACGCCGTCGCCGTGCTGGGCGACCGCATCGACGGCGGGGCCGCGCTCCGGTCCTGGGAGCAGTCGCTGGCCGCGCCGGTCTGGGACGGCGCCGGCGTGTGGGTCCACGGCGACCTGTTGCCGGGCAACCTGCTCGTCGTCGACGGCCGCCCGTCAGCCGTCATCGACTTCGGCGGGCTCGACGTCGGCGACCCGGCCTGTGATCTACAGCCGGCCTGGAACCTCTTCTCGGGGGTGAGCCGCCGCCGCTTCCTCACCGCCCTGCGGGTCGACGGGGCGATGCGCCTGCGTGGTCGGGGCTGGGCGCTCTCCCAGGCGCTGATCGCGCTGCCCTACTACTGGCGGACCAACCCCGGCGTCGTCAGGCAGGCACTGCACGCCCTGGACCTCGTCCTGGGCGATGACACGGGCTGAGCGGCCCGGGAGAACGCAGCCCGGTCGGGGGGTCCTCCCGCGGGCGGCAGCACGCCCGGGCGGAAATCGCACGCCTCCGCTAGGTTCGGATGGGTAAACGGAGTTACGCGGAACGTGACCGCGCCAGCGGGGGGCTAGTCGACTGGCAAGGAGGACACGTGCTTTCCGACCGATCCCGTCCCGTGATCGAGGCGACGCTCCCGGTGGTCGCCGACAACATCGAGGAGATCGCCACCCGCTTCTACGCGCACCTGTTCGGCGAGCATCCCGAACTGATCGACGGGGTCTTCAACCGCGGCAACCAGGCGGAGAAGACCCAGCAGCTGGCTCTCGCCGGCTCGGTGGCGGTCTTCGCCACGTCGCTGATGAAGGTCCCCGAGCAGCTCCCCGAGCACCTGCTTAACCGGATCGCGCACAAGCACGCGTCCCTCGGGATCACCCCGGCGCAGTACGACGTCGTCCACGACAACCTCTTCTGGGCGATCGTCGACGTGCTGGGCGACGCGGTCACGCCCGAGGTGGCGGCCGCGTGGGACGAGGTCTACTGGCTGATGGCCTACGCGCTGATCAACCAGGAGCGCGGGCTCTACAGCGCCCGCGGCGTGCGGCCGGAGACGGTCTGGCGCGAGTGGGAGGTCGCCGAGAAGGTCCAGGAGACCGACGACGTCGTCACCTTCCGGATGCGCAAGACCGACGACCGCCTGGTGACGACCTCGCTCCCCGGCCAGTACGTCACCGTTCAGGTGCCGATGCCCGACGGCGTCCGCCAGCCCCGGCAGTACAGCCTCACCAGGGCCGACGACGGGGAGCACCGCCAGTTCTCCGTCAAGCGGGTGCCGGGGGGCGACAAGCCCGCCGGCGAGGTGTCGAACCTGCTCTGCGACAGCGTCGGCGTCGGTGACCGCCTGACGATGTCGCTGCCGTTCGGCGACGTCGTCCTCGACGACTCCGGCCGACCCGTGGTGTTCGCCAGCGCGGGCATCGGGATCACCCCCATGGCCGGCATGCTGTCCCACCTCGTCGCCGCCGGGTCCCACCTGCCCATCACGCTCCTGCACGCCGACGTCGACGAGGCGTCCTTCGCCCTCCGGCACCAGGTCCTCGACGACCTGCGCACCCTCTCCGGGGGCTCGGCCCACGTCTGGTACGAGCGCGGTGGGGACAGCTCGCTCCCGGTGGAGGCGCATGACGGCGTCCTGGACCTGGACGAGGTCAAGCTGCCGGAGGACGCCACGTACTACCTGTGCGGCCCGCTGCCCTTCATGCAGGCGGTCCGCAGTGCCCTGATCGAGCGGGGCGTGCCGGCGCGCGACATCCAGTACGAGGTCTTCGGACCCGACCTGTGGCAGGCGGACCTGGCCACCGAGGACACCCCCGGCGCGTCGGAGCCGACCGGTCGGCACAGCGCCTGACGTCCGATCCCCCATCGACCGTCCGCGCGACCGGCGAACCGCCGGCCGGAGCGGACCACCACCACCCGAGGAGGCGCCCGTGGACATCCCCGCGATGCGGGCCAGCTTCGCGAAGGCCGCGGCCACCGGCGACGAGGCTCCGCTGTACTTCTACTCCCACCTGTTCCTGAGCCATCCCGGGACGCGCGCGATGTTCCCGGTGTCCATGGCCCACCAGCGCGACCGGTTGTTCAGCGCGCTGGGTGACGTCATGGCCCGGGTCGACGACCTGGACGCGCTGGTGCCGATCCTGCAGCAGCTGGGCCGTGACCACCGGAAGTTCGGGACCCTCGCCGCGCACTACCCGGCGGTCGGGGCGAGCCTGCTGGCCACACTCGAGCACTTCGACGACCAGTGGAGCCCGGAGCTGGCCAAGGACTGGACCGAGGCCTACACGCTCGTCGCCGAGGTGATGATCGCCGCCGCCGACGAGGCCGCCGAGCAGCCCGCGTGGTGGGACGCCGACGTGGTCGGGCACGAGGGCCGGGCCATCGACGTCGCCGTCCTGCAGCTGCGTCCGCGCACGCGCTACGACTACCTGCCCGGCCAGTCCCTCTCCTTGGAGACCGACGTCCGACCGCGGCTGTGGCGCTACTACTCGCCGGCCAACGCCCCGCGTCCGGACGGCCTCATGGAGATCCACGTGAAGGCCCGCGACGGCGGACCGGTCAGCTCCGCCCTGGTGCGCCGCGTCGGCGTGGGCGACGTGGTGCGGCTCGGCCCGCCCGTCGGGCACATCGCCCTCGACGAGGAGTCCGACCGCGATCTGCTGCTGGTCGCCGGCGGGATGGGCCTGGCGCCGCTCAAGGCACTGGTGGACCAGGTGGCCCGCCGCGGGCCGGCCCGCCGGGTCGACCTGTTCGTCGGGGCCCGCAACGAGGACCACCACTACGACCGGGCGGACCTGCGGCGGCTCCAGCAGGAGAACCCCTGGCTGAGCGTCACCCTCGCCGTCTCCGAGGACAAGCTGTCGTCCCTGGAGCAGGGCGACGTCGGGGACGTCGTCATGCGGCACGGGCCCTGGCTCAGCCGCGAGGTGTACGTCGCCGGACCGGGAGCGATGGTGGACGACACCGTCGCCCGGCTCCTGGACCACGGCGTGCCGGCCCGGCGCATCCACAGCGAGGTCTTCGCCCCCAGCCGACCGGGGCCCAGTCTTGACGGAGAGGTGACCGAATGACCAGCGTCCAGAACGAGGCCGGGAACGAGGAACGCGGGCTCAACCCGGCCGACGTGCACAACGTCCGCTTCACCCGTGCCTCCATGCTGCGCCCCGGCTACGTCGACACCGAGGTCGACCGGGTGATGAGCCGCGTGGCCGAGGAGCTGGCCCGCCACATCGCCGAGAAGGCCGCGCTCCGCGACGAGGTGCGGGCGCTGCGGGCCGCGGTGGACGGCGCCCCGGTGCACGAGGCGCCCAGCGACCAGGCGGTGCGGATCCTGTCGTCGGCGCAGCAGACCGCGGACGCCTACGTGGCGGAGGCCGAGGAGTTCAGCCGCCAGATGACCAGCGAGGCGCGCACGGTGTACGAGGAGGAGATCCGCCAGGCACGCGAGAACGCCGGCGCGATCATCCAGGCGGCCCAGGAGGCCGCGGCCCGGATGGCCGGTCCGGTCCCGGCCGGCGCCGACGCGCCGGGGCGGAGCGTGGAGGAGCTGGAGGAGCAGGTCGCCTACCTCAAGGCGTTCGGTTCGGCGGTGCGCGTCCAGCTGCGCTCCTACCTCGAGGCGCTCATCAGCGACGTCGAGACCGAGTGGGGTCGCGCCGACCCGGCCGCCCTGCCCCAGGGGCCGCCGCGGCCGCCGGCGCAGCGTTCGAACCGCGACGGCCAGCCCGGCGGCGTGACCGCGTTCTCGGACAACACCGTCACGGACGCGCCACCCACGGAGGAGGACGTGCCGACGTCGGCGGTCTCGCACTCCTCGGTCTGACGCCGTCGCGGGCGCGGGCGGCTGGTCGTGGCCGGCCCGCTCGCGACGCTCAGCGCGCGCCGGCGAGCTGCCTGACGGCGTTGACGACGTAGAGGACCGACAGCGCGAGGAACAGGGCACCGATGGCCGCGCGGACCTGGTCGTCGGCCAGACCCGATCGCCGGGCCACCGGCGCCGCCACGGCGTCGGCCACCTTCGCGCGCCAGCCCTGCAGACCGGCCTGTCCCACACTCTTCGCATCCATGCTGGGGCCCGTACCCGGGAAGAGCCGGACCAGACGCGATACTCAGGCGTGCGAACACCGGCCGAGGCATACCGGCGCTTCGGGAAGGTCGATGCCGCCGGGACGCCGCTGTACGCGCGCATCGCCGTCGCCCTCAGCGAGTCCGACGAGGCGCTGCGCGCCATCGCGGCCGCGCCGGCCCGCACGCGGCAGCCGGCGCTGGTCCTCGCCGCCCTGCACGACCTCGCTCTCGCCGGACGAGCCCCGGCGCTCGCCGATGCCTTCGCCGCCGCGGACGGCGACGCTGCCGCCCGTGCCGCCGTCGACACGCTGGTGAGGATGTCCGACGCCGTGCTGGCCGTCGCCGCGGGCAGGAAGGTGCAGACCCTGGCGACCGCACGCTGCGCGGCGCTCTACCCGGCCGTCGCGGAGGCCGCCCGGCGGGTCGGCGCGGACGCGGTCGGGCTGATCGGCGTGGGGTCGGGCGCCGGGCTCGATCTGCACCTCGACCAGGTGGGGATCACCTACAGCGACGGACGGACACTCGGCGACCCGTCCTCGCCCGTTCAGGTGTCCACCGCGGTCGTGGGCGACCGGCCGGTCCCGGCACGGGCCGTGCCCGAGGTCGTCGCCCGGATCCGGATCGGCCCCGATCCGGTCGACGAGACCGACGCGGACGACGCGCGCTGGCTGCGCGCCTGCGTGGCGCCGGACGAGCCGGAGCGGGCCGCGCGGCTGGATGCCGAGCTGGCGGTGGTCGCGGCGTCGGCGCCGGTGCTGCTGCGCGGAGACCCGGTGGAGCTGCTGCCCGACGCCCTCGCCAGGGTGCCCGCCGGCGCGCTGCCCGTCGTCACCACGACGTGGGCGCTGTCGCAGCTGCCCCTGGAGGGCCGGCTGCGCTTCCTGCACCGTCTCGACGAGACGGCGACCCACCGGCCGGTGGCGTGGGTGGCGGCGGAGGGGGTCGGCGTGGCCCCGGCGATCCCGACGCTCGGGGACCGCCGCGCCTCCGGGCACAGCATCCTGGGCCTCGGGGTGTTCGAGCACTCCCGGCTGCGCGCCGAGGCGATCGGCCGCTGCTGGTCGCGGGGTCGTCTGCTGGCGTGGCTCGCCGACCCCTGAGCCCGGATGCGGGGCACGAAGGTGCAGACCAGTGCTCCACGCCGCCGTCCAGTACGCGCCGAGGCGTTCCTGATCACGCACCGCACGAAGGACCGGCAGATCCCGCTGGACTCCCGGCCGTTGCGGTCAGAACGGTGGAGGGTCATCTGCCGGGCGGTACGGCGGAGGCTCGGGTTCGGGTGGCCGCAATCCAGGCGGCCGGGTGGTGCGGGTGATCCCGGACGGGCTGGTCACCTGCAGGGTGCCGTCGGGCGCCATGCGGAAGACCCAGCCGCGGGCGAAGGTCTTCAGCCGGTGGTGCGATCGGCACAGGCAGCACAGATTCGTGCACGTCGTCCGCCCACCCTTCGCATGCGGCACCACGTGGTCGTGGTCGGCCCACCCCGTGCGCTGCCCGCAGTTGGGGGTCCGGCAGCGTCGGTCCCGCGTGCTCACGAATCGCCGCTGAGCGGCCGCGGGCTCGTAGCCGTCGATGGGCGCGGGCAGGTCGAGCACCCCGCAGTCGCAGACGGTGTCGGCACCGTCGTCGGGATGGTCGGAGCAGCCCGCCTTCGCGAGCCCGGCCAGCTCAGCGGGGGTCACGGTGGCCCGCAGCCGCCCGTCGGCGTCGGAGAGGCCGAGGGTGAGCGACCCGCCCTCCGGCCTCTGCAGCCCGAGGGCACCGAGACGGCGGAGGAGGCCGCGCAGGTGCGCGGCGGTGATCGGGAACCCGTTGACCTCGCCGCCCCGGGCCGAGGTTCCTTCCAGGCCCTCGAGGGCGGCGGTGACGGCGAGGTTCACCGTCACGCCCGGCAGGCCGTGGTCGGCCGGCCGGAGGATGAGCATCGAGTGGATGGAGGCCCGGACCTGCCCGATCGGGCGGGGGTCGCCGTCGGCCTTGGCCATGGTGGCCAGTCGGTCGATCACGTCGTAGCAGGCCGCCGCCTCGTCGGCGGACATGTCCCCTGCCAGGGTGGCCATGCCGTCACCGGTGCCGTAGCAGCGCACGTCGGCGGCCCGCTCCGCCTGCTCGTGGCGGACGTCGACTGCCGTGGCGTCCAGTTCGGCCAGACAGGCCAGGGCCTCGCGGCGCAACGCGGCCGGCGAGAGATCCCCTGCCACGGACAGGAGCTTCGTCTCGACGGCACGGGCCAGCTCGGCGGTCGTGTGCTGCAGCGCGTCGGCGAGCACACCGGCCCGGCGTTCGTCGATCTCGCCGCGGCGCAGCGCGGCAAGGGTGGCCGGCAGGTTCTCCCGCCACGTCAGCGCCCGCCTTGCACGGAACGCGGCAGTGCCCCGACCGAGGTTGATGGCGTGGGCGACCTCGTCGGGGAAGAACTCGCTCACTCCGGGGAACTCCGGGTCGGTCCTCCGCCAGGCACGGTCGCGGGCTCCCGGGGCGCCCGGTCGAGGGTCGTCGACATCGGGACGCAGGTCGGCGAGCCGCAGGATCAGCTCGGCTTCCCGTGCGGTGTCCCGCGCCCGGTTGCGCTGGATCCGCTCGAGTTCGGCGGCGACCTCCTCGTCGTCCAGCCAGGACGCCGGCGGCCGCGGGTCGGGCTCCGGCTGGAACTGCACCCAGTCGATCAGCAGCCCCTCCACGACCGACCTACCCGCGATCCGTTGCACGGGTCGAACATACGTACGGCCACCGACAGTTCCGTGCCGGCGGAGGTCGTCAGCCGAACTGCCGGGCTACCGGATCGGCGGCTGCGCCGCGTCCGCGAGCAGGGCGCCCGTCACGGCCGCAGCTGCCGGTACAGCCGCGCCAGGTCGGGCACCTGGAAGCGTGCGTTGAGCCCGCTCGGGTTCGGCACCACCCAGGTGTCGGCGCCGCCGATCCGCTCAGGCTGCAGCCCGATGCTCGCCTTCGGCCGGTCGAACCCCGTCCGCCAGGCGGTGACGCCGAGGACGGCGAGCACGCGCGGCCGGAACTCCGCGACCAGGTCCGCCAGCGCGGCCGCTCCCTCGCGCAGCTCCCCCGTGGTCAGCTCCGCGGCCGCGCGGGTCGGCCGGGCGACCACGTTGGTGATCCCGAGCCCGTGATCGAGGAGCTGCCGGTCCTCGTCCGGCGAGAACAACCGCGGGGTGAAGCCGGCCAGGTGGATCGCCGGCCAGAACCGGCTCCCCGGCCGGGCGAAGTGGTGCCCGCGCTCGGCCGAGAACACCGACGGGTTGATCCCGCAGAAGAGCACGTCGAGGTCGGGCGCGATCACGTCGGGCAGCGGCTTGTCCGGCACGTCAGTCCTCCAGCACCGCTCGGCCCCACCGCACCCGGGCGGCGGCGTCGTCACGTCGTCGATCTCACCAGCTGCTCCCTCCGCCGCTCCCCGCGGCTCTCGGGAAGACTGCCCGCATGCCCCTGCGCGCCTGTCCCTGCGGATCGGGACTGCCCTACCCCGAGTGCTGCGGCCGGCTGCACGGGGGCACGGGGAGCGCCGCCACGGCGGAGCAGCTCATGCGCTCGCGGTACAGCGCGTTCGCCGTCGGCGACGCCGCCTACCTCCTCGCCACCTGGCACCCCCGCACCCGGCCACCGAGCCTCGACCTCGACCAGGACCTCCGCTGGACCGGCCTGGACGTGCTCACCACCACCGGCGGGACCCTGCTCAGCAGCTCGGGAACGGTCGAGTTCCGGGCGCACTACCTGGTCGGCGGACGGAGGGGCATCCAGCACGAGAACAGCCGCTTCGTCCGCGAGGACGGCCAGTGGCGCTACCTCGACGGCGTCGCCGTCACCTGAGCGCCCCGGAGGCAGGCCCGGAGGGCCGGAGGAATGGCCGGAGGAATGGCGTAGATCACGCGGTGGAGAATC
>CADCTN010000221.1 GCA_902805535.1 uncultured Blastococcus sp.
CTCCAGGTGCCCATCGCCGTGCGCGCCGGCGACCGTGCAGCAGGTCCGCACGGTGATGTTCTCGATCCCCGCCAGCTGCTCGATCAGGTAGGCCGACATCGACGCCTCGAGCGAGCCGCCGCGGACCAGCAGGCACACCGAGCGCGCGAACCGCGACAGGTACACCGCCGCCTGTCCGGCCGAGTTGGCGCCACCCACGACGAAGATGTCCCGGTCGGTGCACTCCACGGCCTCGGTCATGGCCGACCCGTAGTAGACGCCGCGCCCGGTGAGGTCGTCGACGCCGTCCACCCCGAGGCTGCGGTAGGAGATGCCGGTCGCCAGGACGACGGCGTGCGCGGCGAGCACCCGCCCGTCGTCCAGGCGCACGACCCGCTTGGGCCCGTGCGCCTCCAGCGCGACCACGTCGCGGGTGAGCAGCAGCTCGGCGCCGAAGCGCACCGCCTGCCGACGGGCGCGATCGGCCAGCTGGCCGCCGGAGACACCGTCCGGGAAACCGAGGTAGTTCTCGATCCGGCTGCTCTGGCCTGCCTGGCCGCCGGTCGCCTCCCGCTCCACCAGCACGGTCCGCAGCCCCTCCGACGCCCCGTAGACGGCGGCGCCGAGCCCGGCCGGGCCGCCGCCGACGACGACGAGGTCGTAGAACTGCTCCCGGGGGTCGACCGCGAGCCCCGCGACGGCGGCGAGCTCTGACTCGCTCGGGTGCAGCAGCACCTGCGCGTCCGCGGTGACCACGACCGGGATGTCCTCCGGGCCGGCGCCGGCGGCCGCCAGGATCCGCTGCCCCTCCGGCTCGTCGACCGCGAACCAGGTGTAGGGCACGGCGTTGCGAGCCAGCAGGTCGCGCGCGCGGAAGGACGGTGCCGACCAGCGGTGCCCGACCAGCTTGACGCCCATGACCTCGGGGTCGGGCGCCTCCCGCCAGGCGGTGAGCATCCCGTCGACGACGGGGTAGAGCTTCTCCTCGGGCGGGTCCCACGGCTTGAGCAGGTAGGCGTCCACGTCGACCACGTTGATCGCCTGGATGGCCGCGTCGGTGTCGGCGTAGGCGGTGAGCAGCGCGCGGCGGGCCCGCGGGAACAGGTCCATCGCCATTTCGAGGAAGTCGATGCCGTTCATCTCCGGCATCCGGTAGTCGGCCAGGAGCACCGCCACCGGCTCGCCCCGGAGCTTCAGCTCGCGCAGCGCCTCGAGCCCCTCGGCGGCCGATGACGCCCGCAGCACGCGGAACTCCTCGCCGTACCGGCGGCGCAGGTCGCGGGCGACGGCACGGGAGACCCCGGGGTCGTCGTCCACGCTGAGGAGAACCGGCTTGCCCATGCGGCGACTCCCTGGTCGTGGCCCTCGCGCACACCCCACCGCGAGCCTGCGGCGGGAGGGGCCGCGGACAACGCTAGTCGCGCGGGAACCCCGGGCACACCCGTCTCAGCGGTCGCGGTCCCGGACGACGTGCACGGCCGCCTCCTCGGCCGAGGCCGCGGCGCCGTCGATGCCCTCGTCCCGCGCCCACAGCTCGTCGTCGCGGTCCTCGGTCCCGCCGTCGTCGGAGTCGACCAGCCGCCCGGCGCGCTCGTCGCCCACCTCGTCGTCGAGCAGCTCGCCGTCGGTGTCCGAAATGTCCCCGAGACCGTCGCCGTCGTCGGCCCCGCGGTCGGGCAGCTCGCGGGCGAGCCGGCCGTCCAGGCTCTCGCCGGCGGACTCCTCCGCCTCGGTGGTGCCCCAGTCGTCCACGGCCCATGGCCGCTCGGGCGGCGACCAGCCGGTGTCCAGGACGTCGCGCACCCCCGGCGCACCGTCGAGGGTGTCCTGCGCGTCGAGCAGCCCGGAGGCTTCCTCGGGGTCGGTGCCGTCCGTACCGTAGATCCCGGGTTCCATGGACAGATGTCCTCTCAGCTGGGGGTGTGCCGATGACCGGAGGGGCGATCGATCCCGCGGTGCCGCCCAGCGGCCCGGGGTGCGTCGAGTGCGAGGCCACCGGCGGCTGGTGGTTCCACCTGCGCCGGTGCGCGCAGTGCGGCCACGTCGGCTGCTGCGACTCCTCGCCCTCCCAGCACGCGCGCGGGCATGCGTCGGCCGAGGGACATCCGGTCATCCGCAGCTACGAGCCCGGCGAGGGCTGGTTCTGGGACTTCTCGACCGAGCAGCCGGTGGCCGGCGCGGCGCTGGCGCCGCCGGAGCACCATCCCCTCGACCAGCCGGCTCCGGGACCGCGCGGGCGCGTGCCGGCCGACTGGACGTCGCACCTCCACTGAGCGGGCACCGCCCTTCGCCCCACGCCGGGCGCGGGGAGGGCGGCCGCTCCAGGATGTCGCGGCGGTCATTCCGAGGCGGCGCCGGCGGTGTCGCCGACCCCCTGCTCGCTGCTCGGCGGGCCGATCCAGACGGTCTTGGCGTTCATGAACTCGCGCATGCCGACCTCGGTCAGCTCCCGGCCGTAGCCGCTCTGCTTCACACCGCCGAAAGGCAGCTCGGGATGGCTGGTGACCATCCCGTTGACGAACGCCATCCCGGCGGCGACGTCGGCGATGAACTCCGCGCGCTCGTCCTCGTCCTCGCTCCACAGGTTCGCGCCGAGGCCGTAGGGGTGGCTGTTGGCGATCTCGATCGCCTCCCCCAGCGAGTCGACGGTGAACAGCGCGGCCACCGGGCCGAAGACCTCCTCGGCGTACAGGTCCATCTGCGGCGTGATCCCGCTGAGCAGGGTGGGCTCGTAGAACCAGCCGGGCCGGTCGACCCGCTTGCCGCCGACGAGGACCTCCGCCCCCTTCGCGACGGCGTCGTCGACGTACTTCGCCACGTCCTCGCGCCCTGACTCGGTGGCCAGGGGCCCGATCTGGGTGTCCTCGGCCATCGGGTCGCCGACGGTCAGGGCACCGATCTTCTCGGCGAACAGCCGGGTGAACTCCTCGGCGACGTCCCGGTGGACGAAGAAGCGTTTCGCCGCGATGCAGCTCTGCCCGTTGTTCTGGTTGCGGGCGGTGACCGCCACCTCGGCCGCCTTCTCCAGATCCGCCGACGGCATGACGATGAACGGGTCGCTGCCACCCAGCTCCAGCACCGTCTTCTTGAGCGCGCCGCCCGCGATGGAGGCGACGGACTGCCCGGCCGGGGCGCTGCCCGTGAGGGTCGCCGCCGCCACCCGGTCGTCGCGCAGGACCTGTTCGACGGCCGAGGACCCGATCAGCAGGGTCTGGAAGACGTCGTCGGGGAAGCCCGCCTTGCGGACGAGCTCCTCGAGGTACAGCGCGGTCTGCGGCACGTTGCTCGCGTGCTTGAGCAGGCCGACGTTGCCGGCCATCAGCGCCGGAGCGGCGAACCGCATGGCCTGCCACAGCGGGAAGTTCCACGGCATGATCGCCAGGACGACGCCGATCGGCTGGTGCACGACGTAGGCCTGGCTCGCCTTCACCGCGTCGGCGTCCTTCGGCTCCGGCCGCAGCATCGCCGGGCCGTGCTCGGCGTACCAGCGCAGGGCCGTGGCGCACTTGGCGGCCTCCGCCTTCGCCGCGACGAAGGTCTTGCCCATCTCGGTGGTCATCAGCTCGGCAACTGCGTCGGTGTCGGCGTCCAGGGCGTCGGCGGCCGCCCGCAGCCAGCCCGCGCGCTGCTCGGGAGAGGTCCGCCGGTAGGTCAGCCAGGCGTCGGCGGCGCGCGCGATCTTGTGCTCGAGCGCCTCGTCCGACAGCGGCTCGTAGGTCTTGAGCGTCTCGCCGGTCGCCGGGTTGATGGTGGCGATGGCCATGGGGGGTCTCCCGTCGCTGGGGGCTGCCGCGTCCGCCCGCTCCCGTGCCCGCCGGGCCGCCCGCGAAACCGCCGCGGCCCCCGGTGGAGCCGACGACGGGGCCGACCTCCGGCTCGCGGTCCGGACCGGCCGGGTCCGGCCTTTCCGCCGGGTCAGCCGAACAGGTCGCCCAGGAACGACTCCTTCTTCCGCCGGTGGCCGTGGCCGGAGGCTGAGCCGGGGTGCTTGGCCCCCTGCACCTGGCGCAGCACCTCGCCGACGACGCCCCCCAGGCCCGCGCCCGAGGCGGCCGGCTGATGGCCCGAGTACTGCTCCTCGCGCCCGGAGTGCTGCCGTGCGGCGGGCGACGACGCCGCCGTAGCGGGCGCGCCGTGCCAGGAGTTCTCCGCGTCGACGAGGCGGTCGAGCTCGCCGCGGTCCAGGAAGATCCCGCGGCAGTCGGTGCACTGGTCCACGTGCACGCCGTTGCGCTCGTAGGTCCGCATGGTTCCGTGGCACTTCGGACAGGTCAGCTCCATGCCCGCGCAACGGGGCTCCCGGCCCGCGAGTTCCCGGACGGGAGCAGCGCCCGGCCGGGCCCGTGGGTACCGCGGTCGAGAGGCGCTCCGGCCGGCATAGATACTGAGCGCCCGCAGCCCCGACCGATGGGAGCACGTTGGTGGATCGAACGCGCACGGACCGGACGCGGCTCGCCGTCCGGCCGGCCCCCGGAACCAGGAGGGGCTGAGCCATGGACAAGGTCATCGCCTCGACCCGCGACGCCGTCGCCGACATCCCCGACGGCGCCACCCTGGCGGTCGGCGGGTTCGGGCTGTGCGGCGTCCCCGTCGCGCTCATCGACGCGCTGCTCGAGCAGGGCACCCACGACCTGACGACGATCTCCAACAACTGCGGGGTCGACGACCAGGCGCTGGGCGTGCTGCTCTACGCCGGCCGGATCACCCGCACCATCAGCTCGTTCGTCGGCGGCAACAAGGAGCTGGCGCGGCTCTACCTCACCGGCGCGCTGTCGGTCGAGCTCACGCCGCAGGGCACCCTGGCCGAGCGGCTGCGCGCCGGCGGCGCCGGCATCCCGGCCTTCTACACCCCGACCGGCGTCGGCACGATGGTCGCCGAGGGCGGCATCCCGGTGCGGTACGACGCCGACGGCACCGTGGTGGAGACCAGCGCCCCCAAGGAGGTGCGGGTCTTCGACGGTCAGCAGTACGTGCTGGAGACCGCCCTGGTCGCCGACTTCGGCCTGGTCCGGGCCGCGAAGGCCGACCGGCACGGCAACCTCGTCTTCCACGAGTCCGCGCGCAACTTCAACCCGCTCGCCGGGATGGCCGGGCGGATCACGATCGCCGAGGTGGAGGAGCTCGTCGAACCCGGCGAGATCACCCCCGAGGACGTGCACCTGCCCGGCGTCTACGTCGACCGGGTCGTCGTCGTCGGCACCGAGGGCAAGCGGATCGAGAAGCGCACCACCCGGGCCCGGAGCGACCGCTCCGACACCCCGGCCGCCGCCGGCGAGGAGGCCACACCCGCATGAGCCTGGACCGAGAGCAGCTCGCCGCCCGCGTGGCCCTCGAGCTCGAGGACGGCCAGTACGTCAACCTCGGCATCGGGATGCCGACCCTGGTGCCCAACTACGTGCCCGACGGCATCCACGTCGTCCTGCACTCGGAGAACGGCATCCTCGGGGTCGGCCCCTACCCCTTCGAGGGCGAGGAGGACGCCGACCTGATCAACGCCGGCAAGGAGACCGTCACGATCCTGCCGGGCGCCAGCTTCTTCGACTCGGCCGACTCGTTCGGGATGATCCGCGGCAAGCACCTCGACGTCGCCATCCTCGGCGCCATGCAGGTCAACACCCGCGGCGACCTGGCCAACTGGCTGATCCCCGGCAAGATGGTCAACGGCATGGGCGGGGCGATGGACCTCGTCCACGGCGCCCGGCGCGTGATCATCATGATGGAGCACGTCGCCCGCGACGGGTCGGCGAAGATCGTCGAGGAGTGCACCCTGCCGCTGACCGGCAAGGCGTGCGTCGACCGGATCATCACCGACCTCGCCGTCATCGACGTGACCGACGACGGTCTGGTCCTGCGCGAGACGGCGCCGGGCGTCACCGCCGAGGAGGTCGTGGCCGCCACCGGCGCCCCGCTCACCGTCGCCGACGACCTGCGCGAGATGGCCCTCCCCGCGACCGTCTGACCGCACGGCGGGCGGGCGGTCAGGGACGCGCAGGGGCGGCCGTCAGACGAGGTCCTCGACGGTGGCGCGGACGCCGCGTAGGCGCAGGGAGTCCAGCGTCTCCCGGTAGGCGGCGGTGAACCGGTCGTCCTAGGCCAGGTCGCCGAAGAGGTCGCGCTCGGCGACGAACGCCAGCGGGTCGTCGGACCCGGCGCGGGCGCGCAGCGCGTCGGCCCGGGAGTCCGTCAGCGGGATCGGCCGGCCGTCGTCGTCCGTGCCCTGCACGGCACGGGCCCACGCGGCGAGGACGGCGACCGACCGCCGGATCTCCCCGCCCGTGGCCAGGTTGGCCCGCAGCACCGGCAGCAGGAACTGCGGGATGCGGTCCGACGCCTGCGCACGGATGCGGTCGAGGGTGTCGGCGATCACCGGGCTGGCGAAGCGGCCGACCAGCTCTGCCTGGTAGTCGCCGAGGTCGATCCCCGGCACCGGGGCGAGCGTCGGCGCCGCCTCCTCGTCGAGGTAGCCCTCCAGGAGCCGGCGGAACAGCGGGTCGCCGCACGCCTCGTGCACGTACTCCAGCCCCGCCAGGCGGCCCGGCTGGGCGAGCACCTGGTGCCCGGCGTTGAGCAGCCGCAGCTTCATCAGCTCGTACGGGACGACGTCGTCGACCAGCTGCACCCCGACGTCCTCCAGCGGCGGGCGCCCGCAGGAGAACGAGTCCTCCATGACCCACTGGGTCCACGGCTCGCAGACCACCGGCCACCGGTCCTCGACGCCGAAGCGTGCCACCAGCTCGGCGCGGTCGTCGTCGGTGGTGGCCGGAGTGATGCGGTCGACCATGGAGTTCGGGAACGGGACCTCCCGCCGCACCCACTCCCCCAGTACGGGATCCCGGAGCTCGGCGAAGCCGGCGTAGCTGTTGCGCGCCAGGTCGCCGTTGTGCGGGATGTTGTCGCAGGAGACGACGGCGAACGGGGCGATGCCGCGGTCCCGCCGCCGCACCAGTGCCTCGACCACCAGGCCGAACGACGTGCGCAGCGCGGCCCCGGGCTGCAGGTCGTTGACCACGCCCGGGTTGCTGCCGTCGAACTCACCGGTGACGGCGGACGCGTTGTAGCCGCCCTCGGTGACGGTGAGGGAGACGATGCGCGTGGCGGGGTCGGCCATGCGGGCGACGACGGCCTCCGGATCGTCCGGCGCGAACAGATAGTCGACGATCGAGCCGATCACGCGGGCGTCGGTCGACCCGTCGGGGTGCTTGACCACCAGGGTGAACAGGCAGTCCTGCGCCGCCATGACCTCGGCCATCGCCCGGTCGGCCGGCAGCACGCCGACGCCGCAGATCCCCCAGTCCAGTGCCTTCCCCTCGGCCATCAGCCGGTCCAGGTACATGGCCTGGTGGGCGCGGTGGAAGCCGCCGACCCCCAGGTGGACGATGCCGGCGCGCACCCCGCTCCGGTCGTAGGACGGGGTCGGGATCTGCGCGTTCAGCGACCGCAGGAAGGGCGCGGCGAGGGGCGTCACGGGCACACCATGCCCGCCGGCCCGTCAACGGAACGACAGGACGCGCCTTTCCCGCGGCACGCCGTCCCCGAGGCGGAGCTACCGGCCGGTACGGAATGTGGGATCGTCGGCTCGACCCGAACGTAGACGGTGGCACCACAGGAGCGTCCGCCGTCAGGAATGAGGACCGATGCGGTTGCGGCTGTCCCCGGAGCTCGAGGCCTTCCGGGAGGAGATGCGGACCTTCTTCACCACCCAGGTGCCGCAGGAGATCCGCGACAAGGTCGCGAGCCACCGGGAGGTGAGCAAGGACGAGTACGTCGAGGCGCAACGCGTCCTCAACGCCGCCGGTCTGGCAGTTCCGCACTGGCCGGTGGAGTGGGGCGGCAAGGACTGGTCGCCGCTGCAGCGCCACATCTGGCGCGAGGAGATGCAGCTGGCCCACGTGCCCGAGCCGCTGGCCTTCAACACCAGCATGATCGGCCCGGTGCTGGCGTCCTTCGGCAACCAGGAGCAGAAGGTGCGGTTCCTGGCCAGGACGGCGAACCTCGACATCTGGTGGTGCCAGGGCTTCTCCGAGCCCGACGCCGGGTCCGACCTGGCGTCCCTGCGCACCTCCGCGGTGCGCGACGGCGACGACTGGGTGGTCAACGGGCAGAAGACGTGGACCACGCTCGGTCAGCACGCCGACTGGATCTTCTGCCTCTGCCGCACCGACCCGACCGCGGAGAAGAAGCAGCGCGGCATCTCGCTGCTGGTCTTCCCGATGGACACCCCGGGGGTGACGCTGCGCCCGATCGAGCTGCTCGACGGCGGATTCGAGGTCAACGAGGTCTTCTTCGAGGACGTCCGCGTACCCGCCGAGAACCTGATCGGCGAGGAGAACCGCGGCTGGGACTACGCCAAGTTCCTGCTCGGCAACGAGCGGGTCGGCATCGCCCGGGTCGGCTCGACGAAGAGCACCCTGGCCCAGGCCAAGCAGCACGCCCGGGAGATCGTCTCCGGCGGACGGCCGCTGTCGGAGGACCCGCGGATGGCCGCGCGCATCGCCGAGATCGAGAACGACCTCCTCGCCCTCGAGCTCACCGCCCTCCGGGTGGCCGCGAACTCCGCCGACGGCAAGCCGCACCCCGCGTCGTCGGTGCTCAAGCTCCGCGGTTCCGAGCTCCAGCAGGCCGCCACCGAGCTGCTCGTCGACATCGCCGGCCCGCTCTCGCTGGCGTCCTTCGCCGAGGAGGGCTCCGACGTGCCGGACTGGGCGCGCGTGGCGACGCCGCACTACCTGAACTACCGCAAGGTCTCCATCTACGGAGGCTCCAACGAGGTGCAGCGCACCATCATCGCCGGCTCGATCCTGGGGTTGTGAGACAACTGTGAACTTCGACTACGACAGCGAGCAGAACGACCTCCGCGAGGCGGTGCGCGGCCTGCTGGGCCGCGCGTACTCCGACAGCGAGCAGCGCCGCGCCGTCGTGCGCACCGACCCCGGCTTCGACGAGAAGACCTGGTCCCGGCTGGCCGAGATGGGCCTGCTGGGGCTGCCGTTCGCCGAGGAGGACGGCGGCATGGGCGCCGGACCGGTCGAGGTGGCGATCGTCGCCGAGGAGATCGGGCGGGTCCTCGCGCCCGAGCCGTTCATCGAGACCGTCGTCCTGGCCGGGGGGCTCGTCGCCGCCGTCGGCACGACGGAGCAGAAGGGCGAGCTGATCGGCGCCATCTCCGAGGGGACGACGATCGCCGTCTTCGCGCACGCCGAGCCCGGCACCCGCTGGACGCCGACGGCGCAGGGCGTCACCGCCACGCGGAGTGGCGACGGCTGGACGCTGACCGGCGTCAAGGAGCCCGTCCCCAGCGGCGCGCGCGCCGACGTGCTCGTCGTCAGCGCGGTCGTCGACGGCGGGACGGGCCTGTTCCTGGTGCCGGCCGACGCGACCGGGCTGACCCGCACCGGGTACCGGACCCACGACGGCACCCGGGCGGCCCACGTCCGGTTCGACGGCACGCCCGCTCAGCAGCTCGGTGCCGATGACTCACCCACCCACCCGGACCGGACCGCGGCCATCGAGCGGGCCCTCGCGCAGGCCCGCATCGCCTACGGCCACGAGGCCATCGGGGCGATGGACACGGCGCTGCGGACCACGGCGGAGTACCTCAGGACGCGCAAGCAGTTCGGCGTCACCCTGAACAAGTTCCAGGCGCTCAACTTCCGCGCCGCGGACATGTACGTGTCCCTGGAGCTGGCCCGCAGCCTCGCGCTGTGGGCGTCGATGGTGCAGGAGGCCGGCGGTGACGTCGTCCAGGCAGCCGACCGCGCCCGCCTGACCGTCAGCCGCGCGAGCCGGCACATCGGCCAGGAGGCGATCCAGCTGCACGGCGGCATCGGGGTGACCGCGGAGTACTCCGTCGGCCACTACACGAGCCGGCTCACCGCGATCGACCACCTGCTCGGCGACGGCGACTGGGCGCTGGACCGGCTCGCCGGGAACGTGACGAGCTACGCCACGGTCGACCCGCTGGGGGCTCCGTACACACCCTGAGCAGGTCCGGCACCAGGAGGCGGTGCGGGTCCTCGATCAGTAGACCCAGTCCTCCGGGTTCGCCGCGGGGTCGTCGGTGGGCTGCCCGAGCATCGCCCGCTTGAGGTCGGCGGCCTCGCTGCGCACCACGTCGAGGAGGGGCACGAGGTCGTCCTCCCGCAGCCGGCCGAGGGTGAGCCGGGTGATCGGGACGGCCTCGTAGTCCTCGATCGTCAGCCGGGAGGCCACCTCGAAGGCCGCGCGCAGCAGGGCGCCGTCCATCGTCTGGTGGTCGTCGATCTCCGTGAGCGGCGTGGTGAGCACCGAGGGGAAGCCCCACTGCTCCAGCGCCACCGCGGTCAGCCGCAGGCTGTTGATCCCGTAGCGGCGCGTCTCGGCCGCTCGGCGGGCCCGGAACGCCGGGTGGGCCTCGACGATCTCCGCGTAGCCGTCGGGGTCGTCGTGGTGCAGCAGGGCCGCGCCGAGCTGCGTGAGCAGCCCGAGGCAGAGCGCGTCCGGCGGGCGCTCGCCGAACCGGGGAGCCATGGTCGAGGCCCCCAGCGCGAGGCTGGTGGTGACGTCCCAGAAGTTGCCGGGCAGCCGCGACTCGTCGGCCATGTTGGTGAGCGCGACCGTGGCCATGGTGCGGACGGTCGTGAAGCCGACGACGGTGACGGCGAACTGGAGCGAGGTCACCCGGCCGCGCATGCCGAAGTAGGCCGAGTTGGCCAGCTTCATCACCCGGCCGGCGAGGGCGATGTCGGAGGACAGGATCCGCGCGAGCGTCTTCGCGTCGGTGTCGTCGGAGTTGGCGACGGAGACGATCTGGGCCGCGACCGGCCGCTGGACGGCCATCGTGTCGATCCCGGCGAGGATCACCTCGATGTCGAACACCGGCCCCGGTGTGGTGTCGGTCCCGGGGAACGGGGTCACGGTCATCAGGAGTCCTCCGATCGGGCGGCGAACCACGCCGCCGTGTGTTCACCGGTCATGGGCTCGGCGAGGCTGAAGCCCTGGAGGTAGGTCGCGCCGAGCCGGGCCAGCTCCTCGGCCTGCTCGACGGTCTCCACCCCCTCGGCCACGGTGCAGAGGTTGAGGTTGCCGGCCATGGCGATGACGGCCGAGGCGATCTCGGAGTGGCCGTCGGAGAGCTCGGCGACGAACGAGCGGTCGACCTTGAGGCAGTCCACCGGCAGGTGCCGGAGGTAGGCCAGCGACGAGTAGCCGGTGCCGAAGTCGTCGATCGCCAGCTCGACCCCGAGGTCGCGCAGCTGCTGGAGCACCCCGCGGGCCGACGCCGGGTCCTTCATCAGCGCCGACTCGGTGATCTCCACCGAGATGCGCTCCGGGGACAGGCTGTGCCGCTCGAGTGCGGCCGCCACCTGCGCCGCCAGGTTGTCGTCGAGCTGCAGCGCCGACACGTTGACGTTCGCCCGCCGCGGCGCGACGGGGCCCAGCAGCTGGTCCCACTCCGCGAGCTGACGGCACGTCTCGTCCAGGACGAGCCGGCCCAGCGCGGTGATCAGGCCGCTCTCCTCGGCCAGCGCCACGAAGACGACCGGGCTGATCGGTCCCCGTTGGGCGTGGTCCCAGCGGGCGAGTGACTCCACGGCGACGGGCAGACCGTCCCGGGTGCTGAAGATCGGCTGGTAGTGCAGCTGGATCTCCCGACGCTCGATGGCGTCGCGCAGCTCGGTGACCAGGCGCAGTTTGTCGCGCGCCTCGGCGCGGGCCTGCTGGTCGAGGACGCTGACGCGGCCCTTTCCGCCGGCCTTCGCCTGGTACATCGCGATGTCGCAGTCGCGGATGAGCTCGTCGGCGGCGACGTGGTCGACGGTCTGCACCGTGACCCCGACGCTGGCGTAGGGGCGGATGTCCACGCCCCCGAGCCGCATGGGCCGGGCCAGCGCCTCGGACACCCGGCCGGCCAGCGCGACGGCCGCCTCCTCGTCCACGTTCTCGCAGACGACGACGAACTCGTCGCCGCCGAACCGCGCGACCAGGTCACCGGGCCGCACGGTGGCGCGCAGCCGCCCGGCGACCTCCACCAGCAGCTCGTCGCCGGCGGTGTGCCCGAGCGAGTCGTTGACGACCTTGAAGTTGTCCAGGTCGAGGAAGAGGCAGGCCAGACCGCTGGACCCGACGGCGAACCGCTCGGCCACGTACTGCGCCAGCAACGTGCGGTTGGGCAGCCCGGTCAGCGGGTCGTGGTTGGCCTGGTGGGCCAGCTTCGCCTCGAAGGCGAGGCGGTCGGTGATGTCCTCGATGGTCCCGACGAAGCCGGCGCCCACCCCCGGGCTGAACAGGTGCGCGAACCGGATGACCGTCATGCGGACCGTGCCGTCGTCCCGGATCAGCCGGGCGTGGGCCTCCGCCTCGTCGCCGTCGAGGGCGGCCGACACCTGCTCGATGACGGCGTCGAGGTCGTCCTCGTGGATCGTGTCGATCCAGCCGGTGCCGAGCAGTTGCTCGGCACGCAGCCCGACGAGGCTGCAGAACGCGTCGTTGACGTGCGCCAGGCGCATGCCCTGCTCCGAGAGCAGGGTCGGTACCGGCGAGCGCTCGGTCAGCGCGGAGAACCGGCGCTCGTGGGCATCGGCGGTGGCGCGCAGCGCCCGCTCCTGCTCGTTGGCGGTGGACAGCACCCGCATCGTCCACATCCGGCCGCCCGGCGCGGGCGTGGTCATCACGACCGCCTCGACCTCGGCACCGCTGGCGGTGCGCACCGGGAGGGTCATGCGCGCGGCCCGCTCGCGCCGCAGGAGCAGCTTCAGCTCACCGCCGCCGAGGGTCGGGAACAGCTGCGCGACCGGCAGGACGCGCAGGTCCTCGAGCCCGTAACCGAGCAGCTGGACGGCGCCCTCGTTGCCCCAGGTGAGGCGCTGCGTCGTACCCACGGTCTCGGCGACGAGCAGAGCGAGGTTGTTGCTGACCGAAGCGCTGTAGAAGACCGTGGAGACGATCTCGGGCGGCACCAGGTCTTCCTCGGGCACGCTGATCGAGGCGGACACGGTCCTCCTTCCGATTGCTCCAGGTGGTGGCCGGGTCGTTCCGGCCGCAGGGCAGGGAGCCCCGCTGAGGTCTGGATCGGCGGGACCACCCCACTCCCTTCACCCGAACGCGGCCGGCTCCCCCGTCGGGGGGAGACCCGCTCCCGACGCGGCGCGGCGGCGGCCTGGCCCCCGCCGGGAACGCCGTGTGTAACGCATCACGTCGACCGATCGACGGCCATCTGTGCCTCGTTTGGAGGCATAGTTCGCCCCGGACCACCGGCACTCGCTCCACCGCACCGAGCACGACCGCACCGCGTACAGCCACCGCGGGCAGGCGACGACGCCTCCCCGGGACGAATGGAGCGCCACGTTGCGAATCGGAGTCCCGCGCGAGACCCGCGTCCGCGAGACACGGGTGGCCGCCACCCCCGTGACCACGAGGAAGCTCGTGGCCCTCGGATACCAGGTGGTGCTGGAGTCCGGTGCCGGCGCGGCCGCCAGTTTCCCCGACGACGCCTACACGGAGGCGGGCGCCACGGTGGCGACGGCGGAGGACGCCTGGCAGGCCGACGTGGTCCTCCGCGTCAACGCGCCGTCGGTGGCGGAGATCCCGCGGCTGCGGAACGGCGCCACGCTGGTGAGCCTGCTCAGCCCCGGGCTCGAGCCCGAGCTGGTCGACGCCCTCGCCAGCCGCCCGCTCACCGTCCTGGCGATGGACGCGGTGCCGCGCATCTCCCGCGCGCAGTCGATGGACGTGCTGAGCTCCATGGCCAACATCGCCGGCTACCGGGCCGTGATCGAGGCCGCCCACGTCTTCGGCCGGTTCTTCACCGGCCAGGTGACCGCGGCGGGCAAGGTGCCGCCGGCCAAGGTCCTCGTCGTGGGTGCCGGGGTCGCCGGGCTCGCCGCCATCGGGGCGGCCAGCAGCCTCGGCGCGATCGTCCGCGCGACCGACGTCCGTCCCGAGGTGGCCGAGCAGGTCCGGTCCCTCGGCGGGGAGTACGTCGCGGTGCCCGCCGGCGAGGCGGAGGTGAGCGCTGACGGCTACGCCCGCGAGATGGGCGAGGACTTCAACCGGCGGGCCGCGGTGATGTACGCCGAGCAGGCCCCCGACGTCGACATCATCATCACCACCGCGCTGATCCCCGGGCGGCCGGCTCCCCGGCTGATCACCGAGGAGATGGTGGCCTCGATGCAGTCCGGCAGCGTGATCGTCGACATGGCCGCCGCCCAGGGCGGCAACGTGGCCGGCTCGGTCGCCGACGAGATCGTGGTGACGCCGAACGGCGTCTCGATCATCGGCTACACCGACCTGCCCGGCCGGCTGCCGGCCCAGGCCTCGCAGCTCTACGGCCAGAACCTGGTCAGCCTGCTCACGCTGCTCACCCCGGCCAAGGACGGCGAACTGGTCCTCGACTTCGACGACGTCGTCCAGCGGGCGATCACCGTCGTGCGGAACGGCGAGAAGACCTGGCCACCACCGCCGGTGCAGGTGTCGGCCGCACCGGTCGCGGCGACGGCCGCGCCGGTGGAACCGGCGCCGCCCAAGGCTCCACCGCCGCCCTCGCGGAGGGTCGCCCTGGTCGGCGTGGGCGCCGCGGTGCTGTTCGCGATCACCGCCTTCTCCCCCAACGAGCTGATCCAGCACTTCACGGTGTTCGCGCTCGCCGTCGTCGTCGGCTTCTACGTGATCGGCCAGGTGCACCACGCCCTGCACACGCCGCTGATGTCGGTGACCAACGCGATCTCCGGGATCATCGTGGTCGGCGCGCTGCTGCAGATCGGCCACGACGACGCCGTGGTCACCACGCTCGCCTGCATCGCGATCCTGGTCGCCAGCATCAACGTCTTCGGCGGCTTCGCCGTGACCCGCCGCATGCTCGGCATGTTCACGAGAGGCTGACCGCGACCATGAGCGCCTCCACCGCCGCGGCCGCGGCCTACATCGTCGCGGCCCTGTTGTTCATCCTCAGCCTGGCCGGGCTGTCCAGGCACGAGACGGCCAAGGCCGGCAACGCCTACGGCATGGCCGGCATGGCCATCGCCCTGGTCGCCACCATCGGTCTGGCCACCCGGAACAGCTCCGGCGTCGGCATCGCACTGCTCGTCGTGGCCATGGTCGCCGGTGCCGCCATCGGCCTCTGGCGGGCCGCCCGGGTCGAGATGACCGGGATGCCCGAGCTCATCGCGATCCTGCACAGCTTCGTCGGACTGGCCGCCGTGCTCGTCGGCTGGAACGGCTACCTGTCGGTGGAGGCCGACGCCGAGAACCAGACCGAGGTCGCCGGCAACCTGCTGGGCATCCACTCCGCCGAGGTCGTGATCGGCGTCTTCATCGGCGCGGTCACCTTCACCGGGTCGATCGTGGCGTTCCTCAAGCTGTCGGCCCGCATCAGCAGCAACCCGCTGGTGCTGCCGGGGAAGAACGCGCTCAACCTGGGTGCGCTGGTCGCCTTCGCCGTCCTCACCGTGGTCTTCGTCGTCGAGCCGAACCTGCTGGTGCTGTCGGCGGTGACCCTGCTGGCCCTGGCACTCGGCTGGCACCTGGTCGCGTCCATCGGCGGCGGTGACATGCCCGTCGTCGTCTCGATGCTCAACAGCTACTCGGGCTGGGCGGCGGCGGCGTCCGGTTTCCTGCTCGGCAACGACCTGCTGATCATCACCGGCGCGCTGGTCGGGTCCTCGGGTGCCTACCTCTCCTACATCATGTGCAAGGCGATGAACCGCTCGTTCATCTCGGTGATCGCCGGCGGGTTCGGCATCCAGGGCAACGTCTCCGACGACCGCGACTACGGCGAGCACACCGAGATCTCCGCGGAGGACACCGCGGACCTCCTGCGGGAGGCCGCCTCGGTGGTCATCACGCCGGGGTACGGCATGGCGGTGGCCCAGGCCCAGGGCGCGGTCGCCGAGCTGACGCGCAAGCTGCGGGCCAAGGACATCGACGTGCGGTTCGGCATCCACCCGGTGGCCGGGCGCCTGCCCGGCCACATGAACGTGCTGCTGGCCGAGGCCCGCGTGCCCTACGACGTCGTCCTGGAGATGGACGAGATCAACGACGACTTCGCCAGGACGTCGGTCGTGCTGGTCATCGGCGCCAACGACACCGTCAACCCGGCCGCCACCGACGACCCCGGGAGCCCCATCGCCGGCATGCCCGTGCTGAAGGTCTGGGAGGCCGAGCGGGTGATCGTGTTCAAGCGGTCGATGAGCACCGGCTACGCCGGGGTGCAGAACCCGCTGTTCTTCCGGGAGAACAGCCGGATGCTCTTCGGCGACGCCCGTGAGCGCGTCGAGGACATCCTGCGAACTTTGTGACTTCCTGTGCGCCCCTGGTCACGGTCCGACAAGCGGCCTACCGTGAGTGGGTGCGCGCACACGGAGAACTGACCGAAGTCCTGGAAGCGGGCACGTCCGACCACATCTGCTGGGTCTACGGCGAGGACGACGCGTCCTTCGACCGGGCCGTGCGCCGGTTCCTCGCCGGCGGGCTGGACCGGGGCGAGCGGGTGCTGTGCATCGGCGAACGGGTGCTGGAGAGCATCCGCACCGACGGAGACGGCTTCTCCGGTGCCGAGGCGCTCGTCGAATCCGGTGCGCTCCGGACGACGACCACCGCCGAGGCCTACGCGGCCGCCGGGGCGTTCGCCGCGGGCGAGCAACTCGGCTTCTACACGGCCGCCACCCAGGAGGCGCTCGCCCACGGCTACACCGGCCTGCGCGTCGTCGCCGACGTCAGCCCCCTGGCGACCGATCCCGTCGTGCGCCAGGAACTCGTCCGGTGGGAGCACATCGCCGACGACTACATCGACGAGGGCGCGGGCTTCACGGCGATGTGCGCCTACAGCGCCGCACTTCCCGACGAGTCCCTGGCCGACGTGGCCACGGTGCACCCGCTCCTGCACGTGCCGGCCGCACCGCCCTTCCAGGTCTTCATCGACGAGGACCGCATCGCCCTGAGCGGCAGCGTGGACACGTTCAGCGCCGGCCGCCTGGCCCGGGTGCTCGCGTCCTCGCCGATCGGCAGCGACGGCGCCGTGCTCGACCTCGGCCGGGTGGAGTTCGTCGACGTCGCGGCGTCGCGCGTCATCGCCTGCTGGGCCCAGGAGCTGGAAGCACGGTCGCTGCCGCTGGAGGTCCGCGGCGCCTCGCCCCTGCTGCGGCGCATGTGGCAGGTGCTGGGCCTGGGCGAGGTCACCGCCGTCCGGTTCGCGGCGTGACCGCCGTCGAGCAGGCGCGGAACGGCTTCGAGCACGAGGCCCTGTTCTACCGCGGCGAGGACGACTTCCTGGCCGGCCTCCTCCCGTTCGTCCGGGAGGGCCTGGACCGCGACGAGGTGGTCGTCGTGGCCGAGCCGCGGGCCCGCCTGGAGCTGCTGCGCGACGCGCTCGGGGACGACGCCGCCGCGGTGGAGTTCCTGGACATGTCCGACATCGGGCAGAACCCGGCGCGGATCATCGGCGTCTGGGACCGTCTGCTCCAGCAGCAGACCGCCGCCGGCCGCCGGCTCCGTGGCGTGGGCGAGCCGGCCTTCGTCGGCCGCCGCGAGGCGGAGTTCACGGAGTGCCGCCTGCACGAGCTGCTGCTCAACACCGCCTTCGACGGCGGCCCGTCGTGGCGGCTGCTCTGCCCGTACGACGAGGCGCACCTCCCCCCGTCGGTGGTCCGGGCGGCGCTGCACACGCACCCGCTCGCCGGCACGACCGCGGAACGCCGGACGAGCCCGCGGTACTCGCCGGGCGACCTCGACGAGCTGTTCGGTGCGGAGCTCCCGCGCCCGCCCGACGCCGTCGTGCGCGGCATCCACGGCCCGGCCGACGTCCCGGCGACCCGACGTACCGTCGCCGAGTACGCGCGCGCCGTCGAGCTCCCGGAGGAGACGGTCGAGGTCCTCGCGCTGGCCGCCTCCGAACTGGCGACCAACAGCATCCGCCACGGCGGGGGCACCGGGACGTTCGCGATGTGGACCACCGGGAGCGCCGTCCTGGTCGAGTTCAGCGATGCCGGCCGGGTGGAGGATCCGCTGACCGGCCGGCGCACGCCCTCGCTCGAGCAGGAGGGCGGCCGCGGGATCTACCTGGTCAACCAGCTGTGCGACCTGGTGCAGCTGCGGTCCTCCGACCGCGGCACCACCGTCCGGCTCACGACCTGGCGGTGATCCTCAGCGCGGGTCGCCGTCGCTGAGCTCGCCGGTGTCGACGAACCGCACGGCGATGTCGCGGACCTTCCGCTGCGACGCCATGGAGATCCGGGCCAGCCGCTGGAACGCCTGGTCGGCGGTCAGCCCGAAGCGCTCCATGAGGATGCCCTTCGCCTGGTCGATCGCGGCACGGGACTCCCTGCTGGCCTCGAGGTTCCTCGCGCGGTCCAGGACGCTCTCGTAGGCCTGGAAGTTGCCGGCGACGACGGCCGCGTAGGAGGCGAACCGGACGGCGAAGTCGCGGGCCTCCGCGTCGAAGCTGCCGGCCGCGCCCGCGTACAGGTTGAGCGACCCGGCGATCCCTTCGTGCAGCGGCAGTGGCAGCGAGAGGCAGCTCAGGCACCCTCGCGCGGCGACGGCCGGCAGGACCTCCGGCCAGCGACCGTCGACGCGGGTGTCCCGGACCTCGATGACGACCTCCTCGACAGCGGCGTGGAGGCACGGTCCCGCGCCGGCGTCGTACTGCCGCTGGTCGAGGTCCCGGGCCAGGTCACCGCTGGCGGCGGCTGTGCTGGGACGTCTCCCCGCCAGCAGGGTGACCGACGCCTCCGGCTGCCCGGGCAGGCTCGCCCGCGCCAGCCCCACGATCTCGGCGAGCACCGAGTGCATCGAGTGCTCGGTCAACAGGATCCGGCCGAGCCGGCCCAGGGCGGATTCGGGCCCGCCAGGGCTCGAGGGAGCATGCGTGGACACGAGGCCTCCGGGTCAGACGACCCGACTGCACAGTCCGGCAAGAAGCGGTGGCGGCCCGTCAGGCCAGGGTCCGCGGGCCGGCTGGTGTCAGCGCCGCGGTCCTCGTGCCCACCTCGTGCGCAGAACCTTACCGAGGCCGCGACCCGCGCCTCGGCAAGCGGCCCGACCCGGTGGTGACCGCGCGCCGGGTCGCGCTGCCCCCCTCGTTATGCTGGTCGTCGAAACGCGTCAGACAGCCGGCGCGCGGCGGTGCCGTGAGCGCCGCCACCTGGGGGAGCCCTGCAAAGCGACGGGACCTCCTCGGCGATGCCGGTGGTGTGTCCGGCGCGATCTCATACGGAGCGCAGCAGTGATTCCCCCTGACGACGACGACGTCGTCGTCCAGCCGGCCTTCGAGGAACTGGGCCGCCTCTCCTTCGCCGACCACTCGCTGGAGTCGCTCCTGCAGCGGGTCACCGCGCTCGCGGCCGGTGTCCTGCCCGGTGAGCCGGTGACCTCGGTGACCATCCTGGCCGGCGAGCGGCCGACGACGGTGGCCGCCAGCGGGGATCTGGCGCAGGACCTGGACATGACGCAGTACCGGCTGGGTGCCGGCCCCTGCCTGGCGGCGGCGGCCACCGGCCGGCCGGCGCAGATCGTCGACACCCGGCGAGCGGTGGAGTGGGTCGAGTTCGCGGCCGCGGCGGCGAGCTCGGGCTGCGGGAGCGTCCTGTCCTTCCCCCTGCCGGTCCGGGAGAAGGTCTCGGGCGCCCTGAACGTCTACGCCCGCCAGTTCACCGTCGCCGACCGGCGCACCCGAGACCTGGTCTCCCGGTTCGCCGACTACGCCGTGGTCCCGGTGTCGAACATGTACCTGTACGAGAGCGCGGTGGAACGGGCCGAGCACCTGGCCACCGCGCTGGACTCGCGGGCCGTCATCGACCAGGCGAAGGGCATCCTCATGGAGCGCTTCAAGCTCACCCCCGACCAGGCGTTCCAGGCCCTGACCCGGGTGTCGATGGAGACGAACAGGAAGGTGCGTGACATCGCGCTGCGCTTCGTCGCCACCGGTGACCTGCGGAGCGGCTGAGACCCGACGCGACGTCCGACGCGTGGGTGGTCCCTGCGGGGGGCACAGAGGGGCCACGGTCGCGAGGTCCGCCGGCAGTCCCCGGGGCCCAGGCCCAGCGGTCGAGGAACCGGCCGCTGGGCCGCCCCGGGAGCCGGCCCCGGGGTTGCGTGCGCTGTCGCCGTCGCCGACGGTTGCTGACGTGGACCCTTTCCGCGGGCTCGGGATGCCCCGCATACCCGGACTGAGCGAGCTCTTGGCGCTGCTGCAGACCCAGACCGAGGCGCTGGCCCAGCTCCCCCGCACCCTGAGCGACCTCAACGGCACGGTCCGGGAGCTGACCGAGGCCACGACGATGGCGCACGCGACGATCGCCTCGGCCCAGCGGATCGCCGAGCGGCTGGAAGTCCTCGTCGACGAGCTGGAGGAGCCGGTGCGGGCGCTGAGGCCCGGCATCGAGCGGGTGGGCCGGGTGCTCGACGATCCCGTCGTCGACACCGTGCCCGACACCCTGCGCCGCATCCAGGAGGACCTGGTGCCCCTCATCCACGGGCTGCGGGTGGCCCAGGACCGGGTCGGCTCGGTGACCGGGCTGCTCCGCCGCAAGCCCCGCGACGCCGAGGACGACGGCAGCTAGACCTCGGGGGCCCTGCTCCCGGGGGCCCTGCTCCCGGGGGCCCTGCTCCCGGGGGCCCTGCTCCCGGGGGCTGTGCTCCCAGGGGCTGTGGCCCCGGCCTCGCCGTTGTTGGGCCGCACGAAGTCACCCACGGCCTTCTCGAGTTGGGCCCAGGTGGCGCTCCACTCCTCCAGCGGGTCGAGGATCCGCTCGAAGACGGCCAGTTGCTGGTCGAAGGCGTCCAGCTGGGCCCGCATGGCCGCGATGGACTGCCGCTGGGCGCGGACGGTCGTGGCCACGGCCCCCACCTGCGCCGCCGACATCGCCCCGGGAGGGCTGGGTAGCGCCGGCAGGTGCAGGCGCGACGGCACGGCTCCGGCGATCGTCCGGGCGCGGTCGCTGAAGCCCCGCAGCTGGTTGACGAACTCGTCGATCGACCGGCCCACCAGCCGGCCGGTCGCCGTGTGGGGCTCTGGTCGCTCCCGCTCGGGTCGCTCCTGCTCGCCGGCCATGGCCCGACCGTATTACCCCGGGCCCGGGGACGGCGACCGACGCGGTCGGGAAGAACTGTGCCGCGTCGACCCGGAACGACGACCCGAGGAGCTCCATTGCCCGCCGCCGGCTCTCCGGGGTGCCGTGCGCTCCTCCTGTGTGCCCTGCTCACCCTGCTGGCCGCCTGCTCGTCCGGTGGCCCGCCCCCGCCGTCGGCCAGCACGACGGCGGCGAGCAGCACCCCGGAGCCGGCCCCGCCGGAGCCGGAGCAGCGCGTGGAGGACGTCGTGGCCGAGCTGGACCGCCGCGCCCAGTCGCCCAGCTTTTCGTGGCCGGCGTGCCGCTCGACGACCTCGCCGCAGGCGACGCGCTGGCCGGCAGCGGGGTGGGGCGGGCTGTTCCTCGCCGGGCGCTCGGCGCTGCCGGCCGCCGAGCTGGCCGCGGCCGCCGGGCGCTGGCAGTCCCGGTCGGCGGGCCTGGGTCTCTGGGTGGCCGCGGACCAGGAGGGCGGCGACGTCCAGTACGGCAGCACGACCGAGACCGTTGCCCCCACCGTGACGGCGATCGTCGACGGACTGGCCGCGGCCGGTGTGACCGCCACCGTCAAGCACTTCCCCGGACTGGGGCGGGTCCGGGAGAACACCGACGAGCGCCGGGGTGGCCGACGGCGACACCACCGCGGACGATCCGCAGGTCGCGCTGTCCGGCGAGCTCGCCCGCTCCCCCGCCGACCCGTTCGTCATGGTCTCCTCGGCGACCTACCCGCGGATCGACCCGGCCGAGCAGGCCGCGTTCTCACCCGTCGTCGTCACCGAGCTGCTGCGCGAGCGGCTGGGCTTCGAGGGCGTCGTCATCTCCGACGACCTGGGCGACGCCCGCGCGGTCCGGGACGTCCCGCCGGGAGAGCGAGCGGTCCGCTTCCTCGCCGCCGGCGGCACCCTCGTCCTCACCGTGGACGCCGAGCTCGTGCCGGGCATGGTGGCCGCGGTGCTGGCACGCGACGCCGCCGACCCCGCGTTCGCCGCGATCGTGGACGACGCGGTGCGGACGGCGCTCCTGGCCAAGGACGGCGCCGGCCTGGTCCCCCGCTGAGCGTTCCGGTCCGCGAGAGGTGTCCACCACCGAGGGGGCCGTCAGATCGTCTTCATGCCGCTCCTCGCCGGCACGATGACGGGGAACTCGGTGATCCGGAGCCGGGCGTTGCCGTAGGGCACGAGCCTGACCTGCTCCAGCGGCTGGTCGGAGATCACCGGGCTGTCGGGCACCGGGCCGGCCGAGCCTTGCTGCAGTCCCCACGCGCGCACCCGGGCTCCCTGCGCCCAGACCTCCACCGGAGCGGCGGCGAGGGTGAACGGCACCTCGCCGACGGGCTGTCGACGTATCGACCACCTCGACAGCCGACTCTCGCCGTCATCACCGTGCAGCAGCAGCCCACGGTTCCACGACGTGCGCGGGAGCACCTGCCACTCCGCCAGGCCGGGGGCATTCGGCACCGGCTGCCAGTTCTCGCCCGGGGATGCGGCCAGGACCAGCGGGCCGAGCCGGACGCCGACCGCACCGCGGTCGCGCGGAACGGTGCGCACCGTCATGGGCAGCGTGAGCTGTATGACGTCACCGGCTGTCCAGGTGCGCTGCACCACGACCCAGCCCGAGACGTCGACGCCGACGTCCTGCCCGGCGACGGTCAGCCGCGCCGACGTGCACCATGCCGGCACCCGCAGCCGCACCGGGAAGGTCCCGGGGGCCCGGACGGTGATCCGCACCTCTTCCTCGAACGGGTACTGCGTCTCCACGTCGACCTCGAGGCGCTGGCCCTGCGGCGTGACCGTGCGCACCGTGCACGGCGCGTAGGACAGGGCGGCCAGTCCGCCGTCGGGGGTCGCCATCCACAGCGACCGGACCAGCTTCGGCCAGCCCTGGTGCAGGTTGGCCGTGCAGCAGCCGAAATGGGGTTCGAGCCCGAAGATGTTGGCGTCATCGCTGCTGTACGTCCAGTCCCGCGCCTCGACCGTGGCGCGCACCTGGTTGGCCTGCTGGAGGTACTGGTGCGAGAGCATCTCCGGGTCACAGGCGGCCGGGAGGAGGTTGTAGGCCAGCAGCTCCAGCGTGTCGATGAGCTCGCCGTCACCGAAGATGCGGACCATCTGCTGCAGGCTGAACATCTGCTCGACGACCAGGCAGGTCTCGACGCCATGATGGGGATCGCGGCCGGCGAGCCACTCGTCGCCCGAGAACGTCCCGTGCACCATGCCGTGCAGGCGCCCCAGCGCCTCCAGCTGCTGCGTGCTGCGCTCCCGGCGGGTGTCGTCCCCGTCCAGCAACCAGCGCACGGCCTCGCTCTTGATACCCATGGCCACGTTCACGCTGTGGTTGAGCTGAGTGAACGACCGGGTCGGCTCCTCGGGAAGGTCCCGCGCCAGGTGGCCATGCCAGTCGGCGGTCTGTTCCAGGAGCAGCTCGGCCAGATCGAGCAGCGACGGATCGCCGGTGCGCCCGTGCAGCCACAGCACGCTCAGCACGTTGTCCGCGCCCCGCACCCGGCCCCAGTTCATCAGCGGGCGGTGCGGCAGCTCCGCTGCCTGGTAGCGGAAGTAGCGGGCCAGGAACTCCGGTACGGCAGGGTCGCCCGTGGCGTCGGCGTGCTGTGTCAGGACCTTCAGGGCCACCATCCGCGGCCACCAGTCATCGTTGGACTCGGGCCCGAACTGCCCGTCCGCGCGCTGGCCGGCCAGGATGGCCGTGACCCAGGTCTGCGCCTGCGCAAGCAGGTCCGCATCGTCGAGGACATGGGCCAGCGGCACCAGTCCGTCGAGGAAGTACGGGCCGCGCTCCCAGTCCTCACCGTCGCCGCCGAGCCAGGCGCTGGACGAACCGACGTCCGGCCACACCGCGGCCAGCCGGCCGGTGTGCCCGGCGGCCTGCAGCAGCAGTTGGCTCCGCAGCCACCCCGCTGGACGGACGTCCCCCAGGGGGAGCTCGGTGAAAGCGGGTCTGCCTGGCGTCGGGCGGGGAGCATCACGGGGCATGGCGGGGTCCATTTCGTAGTCGCGGTTCGGGCAGGCGGGAACTCGGCCCGGTCAACCGCGCAGCGCGCCGCCGGTCAGCCCGGCGACGTAGTACCGCTGCAGCAGGAGGTAGATGACGAGCGTGGGCACGACGGCCAGCACGACGCCGGCCTGCAGCGCGCCGTAGTCGACAGCGCCGTATGCGCCGCCTCGGATGGAGGTCAGCACGATGGGCAACGTGTGGCTGTCGGCCCCGGTGAGGAAGATCAAGGGTGCGAGGAACTCGTTCCAGGAGGCGATGAACGCGAACAGGCCCACCGTGGCGACGGCCGGAGCGACCAGCGGGAGGGAGATGTAGAAGAGCGCGCCCAGCGACGAGGCGCCGTCCACCAGGGCGGCCTCCTCGATCTCCCGGGGAATGGCCTCGAAGGCGTTGCGCATGAGGAAGACACCGAACGGCAGCTGGAACATCGTCAGCACCAGCGCGACGCCGACCACGGTGTTCTGCAGGCCCAGCCAGCCGATCACGATGTACAGCGGGAGCAGCAGCGAGGCGTACGGAACCATGAGGATCAACAGCGTGGTCCCGAAGAGCAGATTGCGTCCACGAAAGGTGAAGCGCGCGAACCCGTAACCGGCGAGCACGCACGCCACCACCGTGAAGAGCACCGAGAGCCCGGACAGCACCAGGGAATTGAGCAGATAGGTGCCGATGCCCTCGCCGAAGGTCGCCAAGGCGCTGTAGTTCGCCAGGGACAGCGATTCCGGGAACCAGGTCGGCGGCCTGGCGTTGGCCTCCTCCGGCGTCTTGAGCGAGTTCAGGGCTGTGTGGATGAGCGGAGCCAGGAAGAGCAGCGCCGCGGTGGCCGAGAACAGGTGGAACACCCCGGACCTGGTGGCCGACGCAGCGCGGGTGCGGCCGCTGCGGCGACGACGCCGTGACGGCGGGGGGCCGGCCGCCGCGGTGGGCCTGGCGGTCTGCGTGGTCATCAGTCCTCCCGGCGACGCAGCGCGAACAGCTGCAGACCGTTGATGGCGACGAGGGCGAGCAGCAGGACGACCGAGAGAGCCGCTGCCCGTCCCAGGTCGAAGGAGGTGAACGCGGTCTGGTAGACGGCGTACACGAGGGTGACGGTGCCGCGGTCGGGTCCGCCGTTGGTCAGCACGTAGAACTGGTCGAAGGCGAGCAGCGAGCCGGTGATCGACAGGACCAGCAGCAGGGCGAGCGTGGGCCGCAGGAACGGCAGCGTGATCCACCGCAGCCGTTGCACCGCATTCGCACCGTCGACCCGTGCTGCTTCGTGCAGTTCCGGCGGCACCGATTGCAGGCCGACGACGAGGACCACGACCTGGAAGCCGATGAACTTCCACACGACCAGCGAGAGCGTCGTCCACAGCGCCTTGTCGGGGGTGGCCAGGAAGCCGAACGTTCCGTCGGTGAGCCCTACCGCCTGGATGAGACGTTCCATGACGCCGGTCTGCGGATTGGTCGCCGCGTACCAGATCAGGGCGGCTGCGGCCGTGCCGACGACGTAGGGCAGGAAGAAGGCCGTCCGGTAGAACTTGGCGCCGCGCCGCGGGCTGGCCGAGATGGCGGCCAGGACGAAGGAGATGCCGAAGATCAACACCGTCGCCAAGGCCGTGTACAGCAGCGTGAATGCGATGGCGCCGATGAACAGGTCGTTCTGGGGAATGGAGGTGTAGTTGTCCAACCCGGTCGGCTCGGGCCCTCCGAGCAGCGGCCAGTCGGTGAACGACATGGCGATCAGTACGCCCAACGGCAACAGGAACAGCAGCAGGACGATGAGCGCCGCCGGCAGGACGAAGAGCCATCCCGTGGCCGGCCGGCGGGTCAGCGTGCCCCGCCGGTGCTGCTGCCGCGGCACCGGATCGCGCGAGGCGCCGGTCCCAGCGGCGCCTCGCGCGGTCACCGTGCTCACACCCAGGAGCTCACTGCTCGTCGAGAACGGCGGCGGCGTCCTCCTGCATGGTGCGGAGCGCCTGGTCGACCGGCTTGCCGTTGACGACCGCGTCGCGGAGACCGGTCAGCCACGGGCCGGTGGCCTCGTTGAAGACCTCGCCGTAGTTCACCGCCGAGGGGGTGTATCCGTTGGCCAGGTTGTCGATGATCGACACCACTCGCGGGTCCTGCGCGGAGTACTCGTTGTCTGCCAGGTCCGTCCGTGACGGCAGGTAGCCGGACTTGGCGAGGACCTCGACCTGAGCCTCCTCCTGGAGGGACCAGTTGATGAAGTCCCAGGCCTGTTCGGGGTACTCGCTGCCCGCCGTGATGCCGAGGACGTCACCACCGACGAACGTCGAGGTGGCGGAGCCGTCGGGCGCGGGGAGCGCAGCGTAGCCCCAGTCGAAGTCGGCGTCGGCCAGCTCGGGGATGATGAACTGGCCGATCGGGATGATGCCGACGGTGCCGGCCAGGAAATCGGCGGTCCAGGTCGCCCCGGACTCCTGCGCCGAGGCGGGCGACATGATGTCGTTCGAGTACATCTGCTGGTGCAGCTCCAGCACGGCCGCCATCGCCTCGCTGTCGAGGTCGACCGGCTCGCCGGCCACGACCGGGGGCTGGCCCGCGGCGGCCAGCATGGGCATCAGGGTGAAGGCGTTGCAGCCGGCGCAGTTTCCGGGCCAGTAGTAGCCGTAGGTGTCACCGCCGATCCCGCGCACCGCCTCGGCGTGGGCGTACAGCTCCTCGAAGTCCGTCGGCGGAGTCTCCGGGTCGAGCCCGGCCGCGGCGTACAGGTCCTTGTTGTAGGCGATGAAGGAGCTGTCGATGCTGAACGGTGCGCCGTAGAGGTTGCCGTCAGCGTCCGAAGCCGCCTCCGACTGCGCCTTGGAGAGCGTGTCGACGAACTCCAGCCCCTCGATCCGGTCGGTGATGTCGAGCAGGAGACCCTGCTCGACGTAGTTCGGCGAGAAGACGACGTCCGCGGCGAGCAGGTCGGGCAGTTCGTCACTGCCGGCGGCCGCGCCGACCACCTGCTGATAGTTGTCCGCGGGGACGGCGGTCAGTTCGATCTGGTTCTCGTGACTGGCGTTGTAGGCATCGACCAGGGTCGCGGCGAGTTCGCCCGGACCTCCCGAGCGCACCCACATCGTCAGCTGCGAGCCGTCGTCCGGGACATCACTGCCGCCGCCGCCCTCACCGCCACCGCAGGCGCTCAACACGAGAGCCACCGACGCCATGGCCCCGGTCCAGCCCAGCCGCCGCCGCCTGCGACCAGGGTGTGGAGACGCCGTCGAGAGGATCACGTGGTGCTGCATGTCTGCTCCTTTGCAGTGGAGACCCACGCCGATGCCATCAGCTCGTGTGACGCGATCGCATCCACGGTCGTCGCGGATATCGGTTTCCGCAACCTAGGGAGACGCGCGGCACCTGTCAAGGACGTAGCTCTCCGATGCAGGTCACGGCTTCATCATCTTGCGGAAACGTTTCCGGAATGGGTAATTTGTCCGCAAGCTTGACGGAGTCGGCGGGTCGTGGCGAGGAGATGTCGGTGGTCGTGGAGCGTCAGAGGCCGTCGACGGTCTCCCTGCGCGACGTCGCGCACCGCGCCGGCGTTGCTCCGGGTACCGCCTCCAAGGCCCTCAATGGCCGTGGGCAGCTGAAGGAGCAGACCCGGCAGCGCGTCATCGCCGCCGCCGAGGAGCTCGGCTTCCAACCCAACCTGGTCGCTCGCGGTCTCATCGCGGGTCGCACGTACACCGTCGGCGTGCTCACGACCGACAGCTTCGGACGCTTCACCATCCCGGTCATGCTCGGGGCGGAGGACGCCATGGGTGCCGGTCAGATGTCCATCCTGCTGTGCGACGGTCGCGGGGACCCCATCCGCGAGCAGCACTACGTGCGCACCCTGCTCCAGCGGCGGGTGGACGGCATCATCGTCACCGGCCGCTCCAGCGACCCCCGGCCGTCCCTGGGTCGCGACCTGCCGGTGCCCGTCGTCTACGCCCTGGCCCAGTCCGAGCACCCCGACGACATCTCCGTCGTCCACGACGACAAGCAGGGCGCGGTGCTCGCCACCGAGCACCTCCTGGCCACCGGCCGCACCCGCATCGCCCACATCACCGGGCCGACGCGGCATGCCGCGGCAGCGCACCGCGCCGCCGGCGTGGCCGATGCGCTCGACCGCGCGGGCGAGACGCTGGTCCTCCAGGCGCCGCTCTTCGGGGAGTGGAGCGAGCAGTGGGGGCGAGAGGCCGCGGCTCAGCTGCTGCGGAGCGGACAGCCCTTCGACGGCGTCGTCGCCGGTAGCGACCAGATCGCCCGCGGCGTCGCTTCCTCGCTTCGCGAGGCCGGTTGCAAGGTTCCCGAGCAGGTGGGCATCGTGGGCTTCGACAACTGGGATGTGATGGTGGAGGCATCGCGGCCACCGCTGACGACCATCGACCTCGCCCTGGCAGAGCTCGGCCATTTCGCCGCATCCACCCTGCTCGATGCCATCAACGGCCGGCACGTGGCACCGGGGGTGCGCCGGCTGCCCTGCCACCTGGTGGTCAGGCGGTCCACCGAGACCACGTGATCGGTCCGATCACGACGGGTGGTCCTCCTAGTACCAGCCCTTCGACTGCGAGTGCCCCCACGCACCGCAGGGCGAGCCGAACCTGCCCTCGATGTAGATGAGCCCGGCGTCGATCTGGCGGTAGCCGTCCGAGGTCTTGGCGATCCCGGTGCCGGCCCAGGTCGAGTTGAGGAACTGCGGGATGCCGTAGGCGGTGCTGGTGGGGTTCTGCGCGTTCGGGTTCCACCCGCTCTCCTTGCCCCACAGGCTCTCCAGGCAGCGGAACTCGCCGCCGTCGCCGCCCAGCTCGCCCAGCGCGTAGTCCTGGAAGGAGCCCGACCCGGTGGACGAGCGGGCGGCCTCGGCGGCCGCCTCCTCCGCGGCGCGGGCCTCCTCGGCGCGGCGGGCCTCCTCGGCCAGCCGGGCCTCCTC
>CADCTN010000222.1 GCA_902805535.1 uncultured Blastococcus sp.
CTCTGAGCTGCCCGGCCAGGCGCACCACACCATCAGCTTCGGCGACTCCTGGCGGGGCGTGTTCGACGAGCTGACTCCCGGCGGGCGGCTCCTCGGCGGGGGTCCCGGGGTTCGGCGGGGAAGCATCATGAGCGACCCGAGCCTGCTGGTGAGCATGCCCTCGCGCACCGACCGCGGCCTGGCCCCCGAGGGCGGGCAGGTGCTCAGCATCGTGGCGCCCACCCCGAACCTCGACCGGCGCAGCGGCGGCAACCCCGACCTGGACTGGACGACGCTCGGGCCCCGCTACCGCGACGAGGTGCTGAGCACGCTGGAGGCCCGCGGCTGGACGGGGCTGACCGGGGCGATCGAGGTCGAGGAGATGGCGACGCCGCTGGACTGGGCCGCCCAGGGCATGGCCGCGGGCACGCCCTTCGCCCTCGCCCACACGTTCGGTCAGACCGGGCCCTTCCGGCCCGCCACCCTGCCCCGCCGCGGACCGGAGAACGTCGTCCTGGCCGGGTCGTCGGTGCAGCCGGGCGTCGGGGTGCCGATGGTGCTGATCAGCGGCCGGCTCGCCGCCGAGCGGATCACCGGGCCGGTGCCCCGATGACGACGGTCGCGGGGCGGGAGGAGCAGCTCGCCGCCGCCTACCGGCACTGCGCGGCCATCGCCGCCCGGCACGGGAAGAGCTACCACCTGGCCACCCGGTTGCTGACGCCCGACCGCCGCCCGGCGGTCCACGCGCTCTACGCCGCGGCCCGCACCGCCGACGACCTGGTCGACCTGCCCGGGCCCGACCCGGCGGGCGACCTCGCCGAGTGGTCGCGCGCGGCGCTGGCGGAGCTGGAGACCGGCTGGTCCCAGGACCCGGTCCGGCTGGCGCTGGTCGACACCTACCGGCGCCACGACATCGCCGTCGAGCACCTCGTCGACTTCCTCGCCGCCATGACCAGCGACCTCGACGTCGACGGCTATCCGGACATGGCGGCGCTGGACCGGTACATGTGGGGGTCGGCATCGGTCATCGGTCTGCAGGTGCTGCCGGTGCTGGGCACGGCTCCCGGCGTCGCCCGCGAGGAGGCCGCGCCGCACGCCATCGCGCTCGGCGAGGCGTTCCAGCTGACCAACTTCCTGCGTGACGTCGCCGAGGACATCGACCGCGGGCGCGTGTACCTCCCCGCCGACGCGATGGCCGCCCACGGCGTGACCCGTGAGCAGCTGGCCGAGAAGCGGTTCGACGCCAACTTCGCCGAGCTGATGCGCGAGATGGTCGCCGTCGTCCGGCGCCGCTACGACGACGCCGCGCCCGGCACCCCGCTGCTCGCGCCGGAGTCCCGCGACTGCGTCCGGGCCGCCACCGCCCTCTACGGCGGGATCCTCACCGAGATCGAGCGGGCCGGCTACCGGGTGCTCGACGGGCGGGTGTCGGTGTCGCGGCCGCGTCGCCTGGCGGTGTTCGCCCGCCGGTTGACCGCCGCCCAGCTGGCCAGGGTCAGGGTCACCATGGCGAAGCCGAAGAGCAGGTCCTCGACCGGCGCGTAGGCGATCCGCGGCCCCCAGATGGCGTCCGGGTCGTAGGTCACCACGTCCAGTCCGGTGAGCACGCCGTTCATCAGCAGCTGGAAGACGATGACGATCGCGTACGCGGTCCAGAACACCGGCCGCGTCACCATCCGCGTGCGGTAGACGGCCAGGTCCAGCACGAGGACCCCGAGGACCGCGAGGACCGCGAGGGTCGAGTAGCTCATCGGTCGGCCTCCTCGGCCGGGTAGCCGGCGTCCCAGCCGGTCACCTTCCGGACCGCCTCCAGCGCCAGCACGGCGCACACCGGGACGACGAGGAAGAACAGCACCTCCTCGACCGGGATGCCGCCGGGCAGCCGGATGCCGAGGGTCCGGACGTCGCTGTAGTCCCAGTGCCCCTGGGCGATGGCGTAGAGGACCCACCCGACGAACACCACGAACTCGGGGACGACGGCGAGCAGCAGCCGCCGCCAGCGCGCGTAGACGCGGACCCGCAGCACCAGCTCCAGCGGTGCGGTGACGACGAGGCACCCGACCAGCAGGCCGAGGTAGGTCAGCTGCCCCATCGACGGATCAGAAGGCCAGTGCCTGGGCCCGGCGGGTGATCTCGGTGTGCCGGTCGTCGCGCAGCGCCTGGACCGGGGTCCCGGGCAGCGTGTCGTCCTCCCGGAACAGCCACTCGAAGGCCTCCTCGTCGGTGAAGCCGCCGTCCTCGAGGACGGTCAGCAGCCCCGGCAGGTGCTTGAGGATCACGCCGTCCTGGACGAAGGCGGCGGGGATCTTGCCGTTGCCGCTGCCGGGGACCGCCATCAGCTTGCGGTCGCGCAGCAGCTGCCGGACGCGGTTGGGCGAGGTGCCCAGGAGCTGGGCGACCTCCGCGGGCGTGAGCGTGTCCATAGGGTGCGAGCCTATGGCGAGCATGGGACCGATCGACAGCCCGGTGCCGGAGCGGCTGACCGCTGCCGGCGAGCAGACGCCGGAGGACCCCGGTCAGGAGCCACCGTTCCTGGACCTGGCCTCGCTGGAGGAGCGGGCCCGTGCCCGGCTGCCGGCGCCGGTCTACGACTACTTCGCCGGCGGCGCCGAGACCGAGACGACGATGCTGGAGGCCCCGGCGTCCTGGCGCGGCTGGCGGCTGAGGCCCCGCGTCCTGCGCGGCACCGCCGCGGTGGAGCTCGGGACCGAGCTGCTCGGCACCCCCGTGCGCACGCCCATCGGCATCGCCCCCTGGGCCTACCAGGGCATGGCGCACCCCGACGGAGAGCTGGCCACCGCGCGCGGTGCGGAGGCGGCCGGTTCGCTCATGACCGTCTCGACCAGCGCGACGCACACCCTCGAGGAGGTGGCCGCGGCGGCGGGCGCCCCGCGGTGGTTCCAGCTCTACCGGCTGCACTCCGAGCGGCACACCGACGACCTCGCCCGCCGGGCCGGGGACGCCGGTTACCGCGCCCTGGTGGTCACCGTCGACGTGCCGCTGCTGGGGCGCCGGCGCCGCGACCTGCGCAACGACTTCGCGCTGCCCACCGGCCTCCGGATGGCCAACCACCCGCCGGAGGGGATCCAGCCCACGCTGGCCGACCTGGCGACGGCGCCCTGGACGTTCGACCACATCGCGCGGTTCGGGGAGCTGTCCGGATTGCCGGTGGTCGTGAAGGGGGTGCTCCGCGGCGACGACGCGGCCCGGTGCGTGCAGGCCGGCGCCTCGGCGGTCTGGGTCTCCACGCACGGCGGTCGCCAGGTCGACCCCGCCGTGGCCAGCGCGGACGCCCTGCCGGACGTGGTGGGCGCCGTCGGCGAGGACGCCGAGGTCTACGCCGACGGCGGGATCCGGACCGGCTCGGACGTCCTCACGGCCCTGGCGCTCGGCGCGTCGGCGGTCTTCCTCGGCCGCCCGGTCGTGTGGGGCCTGGCCACCGGCGGGGCCGACGGCGTGGCACGGGTGCTGTCCGGGCTCGGCGCGGAGCTGGCGCACACGATGGCGCTCTGCGGTCTGGACGACGTCCGGGCGGTGCCCCGAGACACCGTCACCCCGGCGCGATAACCTGCCTCCGGGGCCGTGACTGGCGCGTCGAGGTGGGCCACCACCGGGGAGCGGCCTGCACCATCCCGCCGTGCGCCTGGGCACCTTCCCGACGTCTCGTGCAGGAGCCCCCTGATGACACCGTTCGACACCCCTTCCTTCGACGGCCCTTCCTTCGACGGCCCTTCCTTCGACGGCCCTTCCTTCGACGGCGCTGCCGCCTCCGCCGCGTACCGCAACGCCCTCCAGGTGATCGGGGCCGTCGAGCCGCGGGTCGCCGAGGCGATCGGTGCCGAGCTGGCCGACCAGCGCGCCTCCCTCAAGCTGATCGCCAGCGAGAACTACGCCAGCCCCGCGGTGCTGCTGGCCATGGGCAACTGGCTCAGCGACAAGTACGCCGAGGGCACCGCCGGGCACCGCTTCTACGCCGGTTGCCAGAACGTCGACACCGTCGAGGCCCTGGCCGCCGAGCACGCGCGGGAGCTGTTCGGGGCCCCGTACGCCTACGTCCAGCCGCACTCGGGCATCGACGCCAACCTCGTCGCCTTCTGGGCCGTCCTCGCCCAGCGCGTGGAGCTGCCGGCGCTGGAGAAGGCCGGCGCGAAGCACGTCAACGACCTCACCGACGCCGACTGGTCACAGCTGCGCCGCGCCTTCGGCGACCAGCGGATGCTCGGCATGTCGCTGGACGCCGGCGGCCACCTCACCCACGGCTTCCGCCCGAACATCAGCGGCAAGATGTTCGAGCAGTCCTCCTACGGCACGGACCCCTCCACCGGGCTGCTGGACTACGACGCCCTGCGGGCGCGCGCCAGGGAGTTCCGCCCGCTGATCCTCATGGCCGGCTACTCCGCCTACCCGCGCCGGGTGAACTTCGCGACGATGCGCGAGATCGCCGACGAGGTGGGCGCCACCCTCGTCGTCGACATGGCCCACTTCGCCGGCCTGGTGGCCGGCAAGGTGCTCACCGGCGACTTCGACCCGGTGCCGCACGGGCACCTGATCACCAGCACCAGCCACAAGTCGCTGCGCGGGCCGCGCGGCGGGTTCGTCCTGGCCCAGCCGGAGTTCGCCGACGCCGTGGACCGCGGCTGCCCGATGGTCCTGGGCGGGCCGCTCCCCCACGTGATGGCGGCCAAGGCCGTGGCGTTCGCCGAGGCGCGGCAGCCGTCCTTCGCGCAGTACGCGCAGGACATCGTGGACAACGCCGTCGCCCTGGCCGACGGGCTGCGCAAGCGGGGCGTCGACCTGGTCACCGACGGCACCGACAACCACCTGGTGCTGCTCGACGTCACGTCCTTCGGGCTCACCGGCCGGCAGGCCGAGTCGGCGCTGCTGGACGCCGGCATCGTGACCAACCGCAACGCCGTCCCGTCCGACCCGAACGGCGCCTGGTACACCTCGGGCGTCCGCATCGGCACGCCCGCGCTCACCACCCGCGGCTTCGGCGCCGCCGAGTTCGACCGGGTCGCCGAGCTCATCGCCGACGTCCTCGGCGCCACCACGCCGACGTCGACCTCGTCCGGCGAGCCCTCCCGCGCCAAGTACACGATCACCGACGGACTCGCCGACCGGACCCTCGCGGCCGCCGCGGAACTCCTCGACGCGCACCCGCTCTACCCCGGGCTCGACCTCGGGTGAGGTCCCTCCCGTGACGAGAGGCACCTGAGGTCGGGACCATCATTGGCACCACGGGCCACGGCGGCCCCCCGCACCGCGTGGTGGGGCGACCGGTGACCTCCTCGCTCCTACACTCGCTCGGGTGGACACCGCCGTGACCGACCCCGTGGTGGGCGTGGTCCTCGAGGGGCGTTACCGCCTCGAGGAGCGGCTGGCACGCGGCGGCATGTCCACCGTCTACGCGGCGACCGACCTGCGGCTGCACAAGACCGTCGCCGTCAAGGTGATGGCCGAGCACCTGGCCCACGACCCGACGTTCGTCGACCGGTTCACCCGCGAGGCGCGCGCCGCGGCCATGCTCAGCCACCCCAACGTCGTCGGGGTCAGCGACCAGGGCAGCGACCAGGAGCTGGTGTTCCTGGTCATGGAGCTCGTGCGGGGCCGGACCCTGCGCGACCTGCTCACCGCCCGCGGCCGGCTGACCGTCGCGGAGGCCTTCGCCGTCCTGGAGCCGATGCTCGCCGGGCTCACCGCCGCTCACCGGGCCGGCATCGTGCATCGCGACATCAAGCCCGAGAACGTGCTCATCGGCGTCGACGGCGTGGTCAAGGTGGCCGACTTCGGGCTGGCGCGCGCCGTCGTCGGCACCGGGACCGCGCAGGCCAGCCAGACCGGTGGCGTGCTGATCGGCACCGTGGCCTACCTGTCGCCGGAGCAGCTGGAGCGGGGGCGGGCGGACGCGCGCAGCGACATCTACGCCGCCGGCATCGTCCTGTTCGAGATGCTCACCGGCCACCCGCCCTACGGCGGGGACACGCCGCTGGCCGTGGCCTACCAGCACGTGCACCACGACGTGCCGGCGCCGTCCGCGGAGGTCCCCGGCCTGCCCTGGGCCGTCGACGAGCTCGTCGCCCGCACCACCCGCCGCGACCCGTCGGGCCGCCCGCTGGACGCGGGCGCGTTCCTCGCCGAGCTCGGCCACGTGCGCAAGGACCTCGGCATCGAGCCGGTCCCCGTGCCCACCGGCCGCAGCACCGCGGGCCCGCAGACCCTGCGCCCGACCAACCGGCCCAGCCGCCCCCGGCACCCCAGCGACCCGGGCACCGCCGTCCTGGGTGGCCAGCGCGCCGACCGCACCGGCCGGACCAGCATGCTCCCCGCCGTGGGCGCCGGGCCGACGATGAACGTCAACGGGCGCCGTCCCTCCGGGCTGGAGCGGCCGCGTCCGGGGGTTCCGCAGCACATCCGCCGTCGCCGGGCCCGCTTCGCCGTCGCCCTCGTGCTGCTGCTGGCCATCACCATCGGGGCGATCGGCTGGTGGCTGGGCAGCGGCCGGTGGACCGAGATCCCCACCCTCGTCGGCAAGGACGAGGCCGCGGCGATCGACCTGCTCCAGCAGGCCGGGCTCGACCCCGACTGCTGCACGGAGGTCTGGCACGAGGAGTTCCCGGACGGCGCGGTCGTCGCCATGACCCCGGGACCCGGCGAGGCCATCCGCGGCACCGACGTGCGCCTCACCGTGTCCAAGGGCCCGGAGCGCTTCGAGGTCCCGACCGACGTGGTCGGCCGGCCCTACGAGGAGGTCGTCGCCCAGCTGCAGGAGACGGTGCCGATCCAGGTGACGAAGGTCGACGAGTACGACGACACCTTCGAGCCCGGGCACGTCATCCGGTTCGACCCGCCGGCCGGCACCAAGCTGGCTCGCGACGCCGTCGTCGCCGCCGTCGTGAGCGCCGGCCGGGCGCCGGTGGTCGTGCCGGACGTGACCGGGCAGAGCCCCGAGCAGGCGCAGGCCAACATCGAGAGCCTGGGCTTCACCGTGGTCCGCGGCCCGGACGGCCGCAGCGCCGCCGTCGACAAGGGCGAGGTCATGTCGGTCAGCCCCGGGTCCGCTGACGGTCCCGTCGCCTACGGCAGCGAGGTCACCATCGTCGTCTCGGCCGGTGTCCCGCTGGTTCCCGTGCCTAACGTGGTGGGCATGAAGGAGGAGGAGGCGGCCGCCGCCCTGCAGGCCGCCGGGCTCACCGTCGACTCGACCAAGTTCTTCGGCAACAAGGTGCGCCAGCAGACGCCGGCCGCCGGCGAGAGCGTCGAGCAGGGCACGTCGATCAAGATCCTGGTGGCGTTCTAGCGGTGCTGCCGGCTCGCTCCGCGCCCCCGATCGGGGCGCACATCCAGATCAAGGGCGGCCTGGCCCGGGGCGGCCTGGCCTACACCGACGCCGTCGGCGCCCGCGCGGTGCAGGTGTTCGTGGGCAACCCGCGCGGCTGGAAGCTCAGCGCCGGGGACCCTGCGCAGGACGCCCGGTTCGTCGAGGGCTGCGCCGAGCGCGGCGTGCCGTCGTTCATCCACGCCCCGTTCCTGGTGAACGTCGGCTCCCCCAGCGAGGCCACCGTGGAGCAGTCGATCGCCTCCGTCGCCCACAACCTGGCCCGCGGCGCGCAGCTGGGGTGCGCGGGGGTCGTGGTGCATGCCGGGTCGGCCGTCGGCGAGGACAGGTACGAGGCGGCCCTGCGCCAGCTGCACGAGCGGTTGCTGCCGGTGCTCGACGCGGCGCCGGCCGGCGGCCCCCGGCTGCTGATCGAGCCGACGGCCGGTGGCGGCAAGGCGCTGGCCGCCACGGTCGAGGACCTCGGCCCCTACTTCGCCGCGCTGGAGGGCCACCCGCTCGTGGGGGTCTGCTTCGACACCTGCCACGCCTGGGCCGCCGGGCACGACCTGGTCACCCCGGGCGGGATGACGGCGACCCTCGACGCGCTGGAGGCCACGGTCGGCCCTGGCCGGTTGGGGCTGGTGCACGCCAACGACTCGCTCGACGAGCGCGGCTCCAAGCGGGACCGGCACGCGACGATCGGCGCGGGCTCGATCGGGGTCGCGCCCTTCGCGGAGCTGCTGGCCCACCCCTCGACGTCCGGCGTCCCGGTGGTGGTGGAGACCCCCAGCGAGCTCGACGGCTCGCCGTCGGCCGGCCACAAGCGGGACATCGATCTACTCTGCGGCCTCCGCGACGGCGCCCTGCTGGAGTCCCCCGCCGCCTGACTCGGCCGACAGCGGGCGCCGATGCGCACGTCCGGCCGCCGAGCGTGCGCATCAGCGCCCGGTGCCGCCGCCGAACAACCGCATCCGAGCGGAATGCACCGCCCGGATGTCACGTCGGCAGGCCTCGGGCGAGCGCGTCAGCCGGGTGAAGCTGTAGCGGAGGGTCTGCCATCCGACGGTGGCCAGCAGGGAATCGCGCCGGATGTCGCGCTCGCGCTGCTGACGTGACCCGTGCCAGGCGGCCCCGTCCATCTCGACGGCGAGCATGGACTCCTCGCAGGCCGCGTCGAGAACGAAGACGTCCCGTCGTACCGCCACGCGGCGTTGCTGCACGAACGCCGGCATGCCCGGCGCCCGCAGGACGTGCAGGCACCCCCAGATCTCCAGCTCGCTCTGGCAACCGTCGGCGAGCAGCGCGACCAGCACCCCGAGCTCGGCACGCCCGGGCAACCGCGTGCTACGGGCCAGCTCGTGGGCGAGGTCCGACGGGCGACACATCCGCCGACGGACGGCGGTGATCGCGGCCGCGCGCACGTCGGCCCGGTCGGAGCCGGCGCCCGCCCCCCACGTGTCCACTACCGCCCGCTCGACGGCAGTGATGGGCAGCCCCGCAGCCCGCCGGCGCTCGGCGTAGGCGTCCGGCGCCCGGTGCACGACCACGCCCGGCGAGCCGCGGCGGCTCAGGGACGGGTCCACGGTGATGTGGACCGGCCCGGGCGGGTGCTCGATCAGCTCCCACAGGGCCAGCGCCGTCACATGGCTGGCCACGGCGGCGCGCCCCTGCAGCGCCGCCGCAACGCGGACTCGCCAGCTGCCCGCCGCGGTCGGGAGGGCGAAGACCCCCGGTGCCAGGCGGACCAGTCGCCCGGAGGCCACCCACGTCCGCACGGTGCTGCGACTGACCCGGGCAGAGAGCTCGGAGCCGGCGATCCAGCCCGCCTCGCCGACCAGCCGCCGGGGATCGAGCGCCACGTGGTCAGCCTCCCGGACGGCTGCCTACCACGGGTGCCCCGGAGTCGATCTGTGGAAGACGCCGCGACACCGGGCGCTGATGCGCAGCCTGAGCCCGCAGAGCTGCGCATCCGCGCCCGCTGTCCGCGGCGTCAGCGGGCGAGGAGCTCCGCGAGGACGTCGGCGGCGTGCTCGACCCCCGCGCGGTCGACGTCCAGGTGCGTGACGAGCCGGATCCTGCGGGCGCTCACCTGGCTGACGAGCACCCCCCGGGCCTTCGCGGCCTGCGCGACCATCGGCGCCTCGACGTCGTCCAGCACGACCATGTTGGTCCCGACCGTCGACGGGTCGACGCCGAGCCGCTCGGCCAGCAGCCGGGCGTGCTCGTGGTCCTCGCTCATCCGCGGCAGGTGGTGGTCCAGCGCGTAGGTGCAGGCCGCGGCCAGGACGCCGACCTGCCGCATCCCGCCGCCGAGCCGCTTCCGCCACAGCCGCGCGGCCGCGATCCGCTCCGCGGACGCCACCAGGACCGAGCCGACCGGCGTCCCGAGTCCCTTGGAGAAGCAGACCGACGCCGTGTCGGCCAGCCGCCCGTAGGTCGACAGCGGGACACCGGATGCCACGTGCGCGTTCCAGATGCGGGCGCCGTCGAGGTGCACGGCCACGCCGGCCTTCCGCGACCAGTTCCAGAGCGTCTGCAGCTGGTCGAGCGGCTGGACCAGGCCGCCCCCGCGGTTGTGCGTGTTCTCCACGGCGATCGCCGCGGTCGCCGTCAGGTGCCAGTCGTCCTTCGGCCGCACCTGCTCGATCAACTGGTCGGCGTCCAGGAGCCCGCCGGAGGACACCACGGTGCGGGTCGAGATGCCGAAGATCGCCGCGGCGGCACCCATCTCGTAGGTGACGACGTGCGCGTCGGCGTCGCAGAGCACCTCCTGGCCCGGCTCGCAGACCAGGCGCATGCCGATCTGGTTGCCCATCGTCCCGCTCGGTACGAACAGCGCGGCCTCGTGGCCGAAGAGCTCCGCCGTCCGCTCCTCGAGGGCTCGGACGGCGGGATCCTCCGCGTAGACGTCGTCGCCGACCTCGGCCTCGGCCATGGCCCGGCGCATGCCGGACGTCGGCCTGGTGACGGTGTCCGAACGCAGATCGACGAGCTGATCAGCCACGCAGCATCTCCGCGACGAGGAACGCCAGCTCCAGGGACTGGCCGGTGTTCAGCCGGGGGTCGCAGGCGGTCTCGTAGCGGCTGTTGAGGTCTTCGTCGCTGATCTCCATCGCGCCGCCCAGGCACTCGGTGACGTCCTCGCCGGTCAGCTCGACGTGGATGCCGCCGGGCCAGGTGCCCAGCGCCCGGTGGACGTCGAAGAACCCGAGCACCTCGTCGACGACGCGGTCGAAGTGGCGGGTCTTGTAGCCGGTGGAGGACTCGTGGGTGTTGCCGTGCATCGGGTCGCACTGCCACACCACCTGGTGGCCGCTGGCGGTGACCTTCTCGACGATGGCCGGCAGGACGTCGCGGATCTTCCCGTTGCCCATCCGGCTGATCAGCGTGAGCTTGCCCGGGAGGCCGTCGGGGTCCAGGCGCTCGACGAGCTCGGTGGCCTGCTCCGGCGTCGTCGTCGGGCCGATCTTGACACCGATCGGGTTGGCGAGCTTCGAGGCGAACTCGATGTGCGCGCCGTCCATCTGGCGGGTCCGCTCCCCCACCCACACGAAGTGCGCCGACGAGGCGTAGGCCCGGCCGTCGTGCACCCGCAGCAGCGCCCGCTCGTAGTCGAGGATCAGCGCCTCGTGGGAGTTGTAGAGCTCCACCCCGCGCAGGGCGGCGTCGTCGACGCCGCAGGCCTTCATGAAGGCCAGCGCGCGGTCGATCTCGCGGGCGATGACCTCGTACCGCACCCCGGCCGGGGAGTTGGCCACGAAGTCCTGGTTCCAGTTGTGCACGGCGTGCAGGTCGGCCAGCCCGCCGCGGGCGTAGGCGCGGATCATGTTCATCGCCGCGGCGGAGTTCGCGTAGGCACGCACCAGCCGGCTGGGGTCCGGGATGCGCTTGTCCAGCACCGGCTCCAGGGAGTTGACCATGTCGCCCCGGTAGGACGGCAGGCCGAGGGCGTCGGTGTCCGACGAGCGCGGCTTGGCGTACTGGCCGGCCACCCGCCCCACCTTCACCACGGGCACGCTGGCGCCGTAGGTGAGGACGACGGCCATCTGCAGCAGCGTCCGCGTCGTGCTCTGCAGGTGCGGCTCGGTGTTGAGGTCGAAGGTCTCCGCGCAGTCGCCGCCCTGGAGCAGGAACGCCTTGCCCTGCGCGACGTCGGCGAGCTGTGCCCGCAGCCCGTCGATCTCCGCGGGCGCGACGATGGGCGGCACGGTGCTGAGCGTGCCGAGAACGGCGTCGAGCGCGGCGCGGTCGGGCCACTGCGGCTGCTGCGCTGCGGGGAGGTCCTTCCACCGGTCCAGGCCGGGGATCAGCTCAGCAGGTTCGGGGAGACTCACGGCTCCGAGGGTACGGCGGTCCCCTGGATCGGCCGCGAAGCACTCGTCACCCGAAGAAGACCTCCGCCTCGGCGTACCGCTCCGGGGGAACCAGCTTCAGCTGCGCCGTCGCGGCGCTGAGCGGCACCCGCACGATGTCGGTGCCTCGCAGCGCCACCATCACCCCCGACTGGCCGTCGTGCACGGCGTCGACCGCGGCGAGTCCGAAGCGCGTGGCGAGCACCCGGTCGAACGGCGAGGGCGTGCCGCCCCGCTGGATGTGCCCGAGGACGACGGCCCGCGCCTCCCGCCCGGTCCGCTCCTCGATCAGCGACGCCAGGGCCTGCCCGATGCCGCCCAGGCGCACGTGCCCGAAGGCGTCGGTCGCGCCGGTGGCCGTGCTCAGGTCGCCGTCCTTGGGCTTCGCGCCCTCCGACACCACGACGATCGGCGAGTACCCCGACTCGAAGCGGTGCCGGCAGTGGGCCACGACGCCGTCGACGTCGAAGGGCTTCTCGGGGATCAGGATGACGTTCGCGCCCCCGGCCATGCCGGCGTGCAGCGCGATCCAGCCGGCGTGCCGGCCCATCACCTCGACGACGAGCGTGCGGTGGTGGCTGTCGCCGGTGGTGTGCAGCCGGTCGATCGCCTCCATGGCCACACCCACCGCGGTGTCGAAGCCGAAGGTGTAGTCGGTGGAGTCCAGGTCGTTGTCGATGGTCTTGGGCACCCCGACCACCCGCACGCCCTGCTCCGCCAGTCGCGTGGCGACCCCCAGCGTGTCCTCCCCGCCGATCGGCACGAGCGCCTCGATGCCCAGCCGCTCGAGGGTCTCCAGCACCCGCTCCGGCCCGCCGTCCGTGCCGTAGGGATTGGTCCGCGAGGTGCCGAGGACGGTGCCGCCCCGCGGCAGGATGCCCCGGACGGCGGCGAGGTCCATCGGCACCGTGTCGCCCTCGAGGACCCCCCGCCAGCCGTCGCGGAACCCGACGATCTCGTCGCCGTGCTCGCCGATGCCCTTGCGGACCACCGCCCGGATCACGGCGTTGAGCCCGGGGCAGTCACCGCCGCCGGTCAGGATGCCGATCCGCATGCTTGTCCTCCGGGAAGGAGTAGGGGCTGTCGAGGTGGGACGGCGTCATGATGCCGCAGGTCACAGTCGCCGAGGGGGTGTGGGCATGATCTCTCCCACCGGTGTCCGGCGCCGGCACCTGCGTCAGACCCCGGTGGTGCCGTCCAGGCTCTCGCGCAGCAGGTCTGCGTGACCGTTGTGCCGGGCGTACTCCTGGAGAACGTGCAGCATGACCAGGCGCAGCGAGTAGGTGGTGCCGCTCTGGCGGTCGACCCCGGTGACGTCGAGTAACGGCGCGGCGGCCTCGATCCGGCGGGCGGAGGCCATCTCGGCCTCCCACGCCGCGAAGGCCTCCGTCCGGTCGGCGCCGGTCGCGTCGTAGGCGACCTGGAAGTCGCGGTCCGCGGACCACACCAGCGGGACGTCCTGCCCGTCGACCACCCGGCGGAACCACGAGCGCTCGACCTCGGCCATGTGCCGCACCAGGCCCAGCAGCGACAGGGTCGACGGCGGCATGGACGGGCGGCGCAGCTGCTCGTCGGACAGCCCGGCGCACTTGACCACCAGGGTGGCCCGGTGCCAGTCGAGATAGCCGCGCAGCGTCTCGCGCTCCCCGCCGGTGAGCGGCGGCTCGATCCGGTCGTCGGTCACCCGTCCATCCTGCCGTGTCAGGCAGGCCGTGCTCGAACGAGGCCGGTCAGCCGGTCGCCATGGACCAGACCGTGGGGCCGCCCTCGAGCAGCGGGACCTCGTGCCGGACCGACAGCCCGTGCGCCTCGTAGAACGGCACGTTCGCCGGGTTCATGGTGTCCAGGCACGCGACCAGGCCGTCGGACCGCGCGGCGGCGATGCCCCGGTCGAGCACGTTCCCGCCGAGCCCCTCGCCCCGGCAGCCGGGATCGACGCCCAGCAGGTGGAGGTAGGCGTGCGGCTCGGGCGGCCGCAGCTCACCGAGCACCGCCATCGCCCCGCCGATCTGCGCCGCGCGGCCGGCGCCCATGAGGGCTGTCATGAGGCCGCCGATCGTGGGCAGCTGCTCCGGATCCGGCCCGCCGTCCTCCTCCTGCCCGGGCCACTGCCACATGGCGACCGCAACCGGTCCGCCGCGCCGGACGACGTCCACCCGGCCGGCGACCAGGTAGTGCTCGGCGAACAGTCCGAACATCGCGGCACAGGCGTGCGGGCGGATTTCCCCGTCCGGGAAGAACCAGACCATCAGGGGATCGTCGGCGAAGGCCCGGCCCAGCAGGGTGCGTGCCTCGACGGCGCTGATCTCGGCCACGGCGGCAGCCTCCCGGACAGCGGCCCGGGCGCCAAGGGGCATCGCCACGGTCAGCGGCGGGCCGCCTCCATCGCGTTCCAGCGCTCGAGGTTGTAGCGGGCGTCGACCAGCGCGTCGTGCGTGCCCGCCGGCTTGGGCGGCAGCGCCGGCTGCCCGCAGTCGTCCCAGCGCTGGCGGAGCTCGCGGGTGAAGCGTGGGAGGGGCCGCGGGAGGGCCGGCATCGCGCCCCACAGCTGGCACAGCGCCACGTGGTCGTAGGCGCCGAACCAGGCCCAGAGCTCGATCTCCTCGCCCGGCCCGGTGAGGAAGGCGAGCAGGTCCTCGCGGATCCGCTCGCGGCTGCGCCAGGCCTTGTCGGCCGGGGGCGGGAGCTGGTCGAGGACGTTGCGCCGCACCCACGGGATCGCCCGGTCCGGGTCGAACTGGGTGCTCACCGCGTAGAACTCGCGCCCGGCCTCGTCGACGACGCCGATGGAGACGAGGTCGATGGTGGTGCCGTCCTCGATGAACTCGGTGTCGTAGAAGAAGCGCCGGACCGTCACCGCTCCACCGTAGGGGCGTCGTGCGGCAGGGCCGGCTCCTGCCAGGTGTCGCGCACCGCCACCGCCTCCACCTCGACGAGCTGGTCGGGGTAGCCCAGCACGGTGACGCCGACCAGCGTCCTGGGTGCCTCGTGCTCCCCGAAGGCGGCCCGCACGACCGCCCAGGCGGCGGTCAGGTCCCGGCGGTCCGCCGTCGCCACGTAGACCGTGGTCCTGAGCACGTCGGTCAGCTCGGGGCCGGCCGCGGAGAGGGCGGCGGCGAGGTTGTCCATCACCTGCCGCGCCTGACCGGCGACGTCGCCGACGGCCACCGTCGCCCCGTCGGCGTCCAGCGGGCAGGTGCCGGCGGTGAAGACCATCCGCCCCGGATCGGTCACCGCCGCGTACGCGTACGGCGCGGATCCGGCGAGGGCCGGCGGTCGGACGAGCTCGATCCCGGGGGTCACGGACATGATCATGGGTCACCGGGGGGCGGCATGCCGCCCGGAGTGGATAGGTTCGCCCCCATGCCGGTGCTGGCGATCGATGCAGGGACGACCGGGGTGACGGCGCTGGTGGTGGGCGAGCAGGGCGACGTCCTGGCCCGCGGCTATCGCGAGTTCGCGCAGCTGTTCCCCCGCCCGGGCTGGGTCGAGCACGAGCCCGACGACATCTGGACGGCGACGCTCGCGGCGTGCCGGGAGGCGCTGGCCGGAACCGACGTCGAGCCGGCGTGCGTCGGGATCACCGACCAGCGGGAGACCGCCGTCGTCTGGGAGCGCCGCACCCTCCGCTCCCCCCGCCCGGCGATCGTCTGGCAGGACCGGCGGACCACCGGCATCTGCGACCGGCTGCGGGACGACGAGGAACGCGTCTCCCGGCTGACCGGTCTGCGGCTGGACCCGTACTTCACCGGCACCAAGTTCGCCTGGCTGGCCGAGCACGAGCCGACGCTCTGGTCCGGCGTCCGCGACGGGGCCCTGGCGCTGGGCACCGTCGACTCCTACGTCATCGCCCGGCTGACCGGCGGGGCCGCGCACGTCACCGACCCGACCAACGCCAGCCGGACGCTGCTCTACGACCTCGAGAAGGGCACCTGGTCCGACGAGCTGTGCGACCTGTTCGACGTCCCCCGGAGCGCGCTGCCCGAGCTGGTGCCGAGCTCCGGCGTCGTGGGCACCACCGACCCGGACGCGTTCCTCGGCCTGTCGCTGCCGATCGCCGGGATCGCCGGTGACCAGCAGGCGGCCCTCTTCGGGCAGGCCTGCTTCTCCCCCGGCATGAGCAAGTGCACCTACGGCACCGGCTCCTTCGTGCTGACCAACACCGGTTCGACGCCCGTCCGCTCGGACGCCGGGCTGCTGACCACGGTCGCCTGGGACCTCGGCGACGGGCTGGTCTACGCGCTGGAGGGGGCGATCTTCGTGACCGGCGCGGCCGTGCAGTGGCTGCGCGACGGGCTGGGGCTGATCGACTCCGCGAACGAGATCGAGGGGCTCGCCCGCACGGTGCCCGACTCCGGCGACGTCGTGTTCGTGCCCGCCCTCACCGGGCTGGGCGCCCCGCACTGGGACCCGCACGCCCGCGGCGCCATCCTCGGCATCACCCGCGGGACCACCCGGGCGCACCTGGCGCGGGCGACGCTGGAGGCGATCGCGTTCGAGGTGCGCGACGTCGTCGACGTGATGGTCGACGAGGCCGGGCTCGAGGTGCCGGAGCTGTCGGCCGACGGCGGCGCCAGCGCCAACGACCTGCTGCTCCAGTTGCAGGCCGACCAGCTCGGCGTCCCCGTTCGCCGGCCGGAGGTCACCGAGACGACGGCGCTCGGGGCGGCGTTCCTCGCCGGACTGGGCACCGGCGTGTGGGGCAGCACCGACGAGCTGGCGCAGACCTGGGCGCTGGACCGCAGGTTCGAGCCCGAGGAGGGACGACGGGACGACGGCCGGCACGCCCGCTGGCGCACCGCGGTCGGCCGCGCCGGCGGCTGGACCCGATAGGGACGTCCCGCCCCCACCGCAGGGACGCGCGCGGCCGGCCCGTCCTCGCGCTACGCCCCCACCGAGTGCTGCCCGAACTCCCGGCCACCCAGCGCCGCGATCTCGCGCTCGAGCTGGGGCACCCGCCTGGCCGACATCGCCACGGCCAGCTTCTCCCCGACGACGCCGGTGACCAGCTGGCGCAGTGCGGAGACCACACCGACCGACCCCGGCACGAACACCCGACGGCCACGGATCTCCAGGTTCTCCACGAGGGCGTCGGCGCAGGCCCCGACGGAGGTGAACGCCCCCAGCGGGCCGGGCAGCTGCTCGCGGGTCGCCGTGAAGGTCGGCAGCGCGTCGTCGGTGTCGCGGACCATGTCGGTGTCGATCCAGGTGGGGTGGGCACTGGCGACGGTCACCCCGCGGTGGGCCACCTCCAGGCGCAGCACGTCGCCGAACCGCTCGACCCCGGCCTTCGACGCGCAGTACGCGCTCATGCCGGGCAGCACGGCGAACGCCGCCGCGGAGCTGATCAGCACCACGTGCCCCCTGCGTTGCACGATCTCGGGAAGCGCGGCATGCACCGTGAGCATCGCGCCGATCAGGTTGACCTCGACGGTGCGCGCCAGTGCGTGCGCGGAGCTGGTCAGGACGGTGGTGAGCGGCGCGATCCCGGCGTTGGCGACGACGACGTCCAGCCCCCCGAACGTGTCGACGGTGCGCTGGACGGCGGCCTGCAGCGCGTCGGCGTCGGTGACGTCGGCCTCCGCCCACAGGTGCTCGGGCCCGAGTTCGTCGGCCACGGCGGCGAGTCGCGCCGGCTCCAGACCCACCAGGGCGACGCGGGCGCCGCGGGCGGCCGCGCGCCGGGCCAGCTCCGCCCCGATGCCCCGCGCGGCCCCGGTGATCAGGACCGACCTCCCGGCGAGGGACGTACGGGGCCGCTGCCTGCGGAAGGCCGCCATGGAGTGCTCCTCGGGGTTCGCTCGCGGCGCTCGGATCGAACACTGCTCGAGAGCCGTTGTAGCTTGTTGAGCGTTGCTCAGCAAGCTGGGCGCAGCGTTCCCGGGATCTGCGAAGGAGCCGATCGGTGACCAGCACGGAGAACCAGCCCGCCCGCTCCCCCGGCCCGGGCGGAGCCGTCCGCGAGGTGGGCATCGCCGTCATCGGCTCCGGCTTCGCCGGCCTGGGCATGGCCATCACGCTCAAGCGCCGCGGGGAGACCGACTTCGTCCTCCTCGAGCGCGCCGGCGACGTCGGCGGCACCTGGCGCGACAACACCTATCCGGGCGCGGCCTGCGACGTGCAGTCCAACCTCTACTCGTTCTCCTTCGCCCCGAACCCCGACTGGGGGCGCTCCTACTCCCGGCAGCCGGAGATCCAGGCCTACCTGCAGCGGACGGCCGAGCGGTTCGACGTCCGCCGGCACTGCGTCTTCGGCGCCGAGGTCACCTCGGCGCGGTGGGACGACGCCGCGCAGCGGTGGCTGGTCGCCAGCACCGCCGGCGACTTCCGGGCGCGGGTGCTGGTGTCCGCGGCCGGCGCCCTCGCCGACCCCGCCTACCCGGACATCCCGGGCCTGGACTCCTTCGCCGGGACGGTCATGCACTCCGCCCGCTGGGACGCCGCGCACGAGCTGTCCGGTGAGCGGGTCGCCGTCATCGGCACCGGCGCCTCGGCCGTCCAGGTGGTGCCCGCCATCCAGCCCGTCGTCGCCAGCATCGCCGTCTACCAGCGCACGCCCCCGTGGGTGGTCCCGCGCACCGACCACCCGGTGCGGCCCTGGATGCGCTCCGTCTACCGGTTCGTGCCCGGCTTCCAGAAACTGGTCCGCGCGACGCTCTACTCCTTCCGCGAGTTCCTCGTCATCGGCCTGGCGAAGAACCAGCGCTTCCTCGGGCCGGCCGCGAGGCTCGCCCGAGGGCACCTGCACCGCCAGGTGCGCGACCCGGAGCTGCGCCGGGCCCTGACGCCGGACTACACGATCGGCTGCAAGCGGATCCTGATCAGCAACGACTACTTCCCGGCCGTGGCCGCACCCAACGCCGAGCTGGTCACCGCCGGGATCGCCGAGGTCCGGCCGCACTCGGTCGTCACCTCGGACGGCGTCGAGCGGCCCACCGACACGATCGTGCTGGCCACCGGGTTCCACGTCACCGACCTGCCGATCGCGGCGAGGATCTGCGGCCGCGACGGACGGTCCCTCGCCGAGGTCTGGTCCGACGGCATGGTGAGCAACCGCGGCTCGACCGTCGCCGGCTTCCCGAACCTCTTCCTGCTGCTCGGTCCCAACGTCGGCGTCGGCCACACCTCGATGGTCTACATGATCGAGTCGCAGGTGGCCTACGTCGACGACGCCCTGAAGACCATGGACGCCGAAGGGCTGGCGGTCCTGGAGACCACGTGCCAGGCGCAGGAGGCCTGGCGCTCGCTGATCGCGGAGAAGTCGACGGGCACCGTCTGGCTCGGCGGCGGCTGCGCCAGCTGGTACCTGGACGAGCACGGCCACAACGCGACGCTCTGGCCGGACTTCACGTTCCGGTTCCGGAGACTGACCCGCATCCTGGACCGGGAGAACTACGTCGGCGTCCCGGCCGGCACCGAGCGCCCGGACGTGGCCGCATGAGCACGGTCCTGCGTCGCGTCGCCGCCGTCCCGATGCCCGACGGAGCCGTGCTGCACGCCGTCGTCGACGGGTCCGACGCCGCCCCGGCCACGGTCGTCCTGGCCCACGGCTGGACGCTCGCCCGGGCCGCCTGGGACGACGTGGCCGCGCTGCTGACGCCGCAGGTCGCGGCCGGCGAGCTGCGGTTGATCCGCTACGACCAGCGCGGGCACGGCCGCAGCACGTGGGGCCGGTATGCCGACGACCTCGGCGCGCTGACCATCGACCGGCTCGGGGACGACCTCGGCGTGCTCCTCGACGAGCTGGCCCCGGACGGGCCGGTGGTCCTCGCCGGGCACTCGATGGGCGGCATGACGATCATGTGCCTGGCCGCAGCGCGCCCGGAGCTGTTCGGCGACCGCGTGCGCGGCGTGGCGCTGGTGTCGACGTCGGCCGGCGACCTCGCCCCCGCCGGGCGCACCCTGACCGAGAAGCTCCAGCTGAGGCTGGCGCCCGGCCTGATCGCGGCCGCCATCGGCGGCGCCCGCGCGTTCGAGCAGCTGCGCCGGCTGCTGCCGCCCGCGCACCCCCGTCACCGGACGATCGTCCGCGAGCTGCTCTACGGCGCCGACGCGACCGACGCGATGGTGGTCGAGGGCGCGGAGATCATGCACGCGACCACGGTCCGGGCGTTCGCCGCGTTCTACCCGGCGCTCGGCGAGCACGACAAGCGTCGGGAGCTCCGGGCGCTGGCGCACGTCCCCGTCGAGATCCTGGTGGGCGACAGCGACAAGCTGACGCCTCCGCGGCACAGCCACCAGCTGGCCGAGGTGCTGCCGGACGCGGAGCTGCACCTGGTGGAGCGGACCGGCCACATGCTCCCCCAGGAACGGCCACGGCTCCTCGCCGAGGCGCTGGGGCGGTTGCTCGCGGCGGCGACGGCGCAGCAGGCCGTCGCATGAGGGCCCGCTGCCGACGATGACCCCGCCGAGGATGACCCCGTCGTCCCGTCCCGACCGCCCCCGGCTGCGGCGCACGGCGGGTGACCGGCGCGCGCAGCTGGTCCAGATCGGGCTGGAGCTGCTGCCCACCACGCCGGTCCAGGAACTGACCATCGACGAGGTGGCGCGCCGGGCCGGCATCAGCCGGAGCCTGCTGTTCCACTACTTCGCCACCAAGCGGGACTACTACACGGCGGTCACCCGGGCCGCGGCCGACCTGCTCCTCGAGCACCTCCTGCCCGAACCCGGGACCTCGACGGAGCAGCAGATCACCGGCATGCTCGACCGCTACGTCGGCTGGGTGGAGACCTTCCCGCAGAGCCACCTGGCGTTCGTCCGCGGTGCCGCCGGTGGCGACCCCTGGGTGTCGGACGTCTACGAGGACACCCGCAGCCGGCTCCTGGCGGTCGCCCTGACCGCTCTCGACCTGCCCGACGACGCCCTCCGTCGTCAGCTGGTGCTGGCCTGGTTCGCCTTCACCGAGGACCTCGTCGGCCAGTGGGTGCTCGATCCGACGATGGCCCGGGCGGAGTTGGTGGAGCTGCTGCGCGCCGTCCTGGACCGGCTGCTGCAGGTCCCTCCCGTCGCCCGGCGGTGAGGCCGTCAGCCGGCGAGCGTGGTGGGCGCGCGGTCGGCCGCCTCGTCCGGCGGCGGCTGCAGGCGGGCGACGACGTCGGGCGCGCTGGCGCCGGTGGCGTCCATCGACTTCTTCACCGTCGCCCCGTAGACGTCGACGTACTCCTGACCGGACATCGTCATGATCTCGTAGAGGATCTCGTCGGTGATCGAGCGCTCGACGAAGCGGTCACCGGACATGCCCTCGTAGCGGCTGAAGTCCAGCGGCTTGCCGAAGCGGATGGTCACGCGGGTGATCTTCTTGCCGAACGGCAGCTTCTTCCGGCTGTAGACCATCGCGACCGGCACGACCGGCGCGCCGGTCTCCAGCGTCATGCGCGCGACGCCGGTCTTGCCGCGGAACAGCCGGCCGTCCGGGGACCGCGTGCCCTCCGGGTAGATGCCCAGGACCTTGCCCTCGCGGAGGATGCGGATGCCGGTCTGGATCGCGTTCTCCGCGGCCGAGGCGCTGGAGCGGTCGATGGGCACCTGCCCGGCGCCGGAGAAGAAAGCCCGCTGGGCCGCGCCCTTGAGGCCGGTGCCGGTGAAGTACTCGGCCTTGGCGAGGAAGGTCACGCGGCGCTTGAGCTGGAGAGGCATGAAGATCCAGTCGGCGGCCGACAGGTGGTTGCTCGCCAGGATCACCGCACCCGTCGTCGGGACGTGCTGCATGCCCTCGGCGCGCGGACGGAAGATGACGTGGAACGCCGGGCCGATCGCGACGAACTTGAGGAACCAGTAGAACAACACGCCTCCACTCGTGAGCTGCCAGACTAAGGATCCTGACGGCTGAAGAACAATCGGCCGCAGAAGTGACCTGTTCGCCACCCACGCCCTGCCGGTCGGCGCCGCCGCCGGACGCCGAGGAGGACCCCCGTGTCTGGACCGACCGCGCCCCCTGACGTGCTGCCCGGCGCGGAGCCGTTCGCCTTCCCCGGCGGGAACGGTCCCGACGGCCGGACCGGTGTCCTCCTGGTGCACGGATTCACCGGCACCCCGATGAGCATGCGGCCCTGGGGCGAGCACCTGGCGGCCGAGGGCTTCGCGGTCCGGTGCCCCCTGCTCCCCGGTCACGGCACGAACTGGCAGGACTGCAACACCAGCCGCCACGACCAGTGGACGACGGCCGTCGAGCGCGCCTTCGACCAGCTGTCCGCCGACTGCGACCGGGTCTTCGTCGCGGGCCTGTCGATGGGCGGCACGCTGGCCACCCGCCTGGCCGAGGTCCGCCCGGACGACGTCGCCGGGCTGCTGCTGGTCAACCCGGCGCTGCTCACCCAGCGGCTGGACGCCAAGCTGCTGCCCCTGATCGCCAGGCTCACCGGCAGCTGGGCGCCGATCGCCAGCGACATCAAGAAGCCCGGCGTCACCGAGCTGGCCTACCCCAGGCTGCCGACCCGCGCGATGATGCAGCTCCGCCGGCTGTGGGCGGCCACCCGCGCCGACCTCGGCCGGGTCAGCGCGCCGGTCATCGTCTTCCACAGCGTCGAGGACCACGTCGTCGAGCCGGTGAACAGCACCGTCCTCCTGGCCGGGGTCGGCAGCAGCGACACCACCGAGGTGCTGCTGGAGGACAGCTACCACGTGGCCACCCTCGACAACGACGCGCCGACGATCTTCGCGGGCTCCGTCGACTGGATCCGCGCGCACGTGGCCGCCGCCGAGACCCCGGGCACAGGGAGCCCCGCCACGGAGTCGCGGTGACGACCCGCCGCGGGCGCGGCCGGCGCGACAACGGCCTGGACGCCGCGCTGTGGAGCCCGCTGCGCGACGTCGACCCGCGCATCGGGGAGCACCTGCTCGACCTCCTGCAGGCGGCCGGCATCGCGGCCTACCTGGAGCCCTCGGCCGACGTGGAGCCGTACACGCGGACCGTGAGCCTGCCCAGCCCGCCGTCGGACCGGCTGTTCGTCGACCGGGCCCGCCGGGCGGAGGCCCGCAGCGTCATCGAGGAGCACGCGCCCTCGGTGGCCGACGCGTCGACAGCGCCGGCGCCCGAGCCGGCCGCCGCCCGCCCGGAGCTGGACGAGGACGCCGAGTGGGCGCGGATCGTGGCGGCGTTCGAGGCGGAGAGCGGCCGCGCCGTCGTCCAGGGGGAACCGGCCGACGCCCCGCCCCCGCCACCGCACGAGCTGCCGGTGCTCGACCGGCCCGACGAGCACTACGAGCCCCCGCCCCCGCCCCCGATCCCGGCGCCGGCACCCGCGTCGCTCTACGCGGTGATCCTGATCGTCGCCGGGATCCTGCTGATCGGCGCTCCCGGCATCCTCCGCCTCTCGGCCGATCTCGGCCTGGTCCTGGGGGTTGCGGGCATCGCCGGCGGGGCCGCGATGCTGGTCTCGCGGATGCGCGACAGGTCCGACGACGACGGGGACGACGGCGCGGTGGTGTGACGGCTCAGTGGTGTGACGGCCGTCCACTAACGTCCCGCGGGTGAGTTCCCACGCGCATTCCGCCACCGTCACCGTCACCGGCCATCTCATGGACACCGGGGTCCTGGCCCGCATCCTGGACGACGTCCTGGAGTACGGCGGGGACTACCGCATCGAGACCCTCGACCTCGGTCGGCAGCACGAGGACGAGTCGCGCGCCCTGGTCGAGATCAGCGCCGACGAGGCCGAGCGTCTGGACCGGATCCTCATGCGGGTGCAGATCCACGGGGCCAACGCCGTGGACCCGGGCACGGCGCTGACCCGGCCGGCGCCCTCCGACGGCGTCTTCCCCGACGACTTCTACTCCACGACCAACCTGGAGACCCTCGTCCGGCTCGACCGGGACTGGCTGCGGGTGCGGCAGCCGGAGATGGACTGCGGGCTCGTGGTCACCGAGGAGGACGGCCAGGTCGTCGTCTCGACCGTGCCGGTGAGCGACGTCGCGGCCGGCGACACCGTGGTCTGCGGCGCCCACGGCGTCCGTGTCGAGCTGCCGCCGCAGGCCCCGCGCGGCGAGGAGGACGACTTCGGGTTCATGTCCTCGGCGGTGTCCAGCGAGAAGCCGCAGGCGTTGCTCGTCCGCCAGATCGCCGAGCGGATGCGCGAGGTGAAGGCCGCGGGCAAGAAGATCCTGTGGGTCGGCGGTCCGGCGGTCGTGCACACCGGCGCCTCGCCCGCGATGGTGCGACTGGTCCGCGCCGGCTTCGTCGACGTCCTGTTCGCCGGCAACGCCCTGGCCACGCACGACATCGAGTCCGCACTGTTCGGCACGTCGCTCGGCGTCGACCTGGCGAAGGGGTCGGGTGTGCCGCACGGGCACGAGCACCACATCCGGGCGATCAACACGATCCGCGCGGCGGGCTCCATCAAGGCTGCTGTCGACTCCGGCGTGCTCACCGGGGGCGTCATGCACGCGATGGTGGAGGCGGGCAAGCCGTTCGTGCTGGTCGGCTCCGTGCGCGACGACGGCCCGCTGCCCGACGTCCACACCGACGTGATCGAGGGGCAGCGGGCGATGCGCGCCCAGCTGCCCGACGTCGGCTTCGCGATCATGGTCGCGACGATGCTGCACTCCATCGCGACGGGGAACATCCTGCCGGCGTCGATCCCGCTGGTGAGCGTGGACATCAACCCGGCGACGGTCACCAAGCTCGCCGACCGCGGCAGCGCCCAGGCGATGGGCATCATCACCGACATCGGCCTGTTCCTCGAGCAGCTGGCCCGCGAGCTGGCCCCGGAGAGCTAGGGATACTGCCCGGCGGCCTCAGGCCTCGCCTTCGGCGACCGCCTGACGGACGAGGTCGGCGGCGCCGACGATGCCGGCCTGCGGGCCGAGGTCGGCCACCACCACCCGCGGGCCGGGGCGGAATCCCCGGCCGGGCAGTGCGCGGTCGAGCCGCCCGCGCGCCGGGGCGAGGACCATCTCGCCCAGCTTGCTCACCCCGCCGCCGATGACGACGACGTCGGGGTCGAGCACGGCGGCGAGGTCGGCGATGCCCTGGCCGAGCCACACGCCGACCTCGGTGATCAGCTCCAGCGCCAGCGGGTCGCCGTCGGCGGCCGCCCGGGCGACGTCCTCACCGGTGAGCCGGTCGGGCTCGCAGTCCACCCGCTCCAGCAGCCGCGCGGCCGCCGCCGGTGAGGTGCGGGCGACCTCGCGGGCGGTCTGGCCCAGCGCCGTCCCGCTGGCGTACTGCTCCCAGCAGCCCCGGTTGCCGCAGGCGCACAGCCGGCCGTCGGGGACGACGCGCATGTGCCCCCACTCCCCCGCGACACCGTGCGAGCCGCGGCGCAGCCGGCCGTCCAGCACGATCCCGCCGCCGATGCCGGTGCCCAGCGTGATCATCAGCGCGAGGTCGGCCCCGCGGGCGGCGCCGTAGCGGTACTCGGCCCAGGCCGCGGCGTCGGCGTCGTTGCCGACCCACAGGGGCCGCTGCAGCCGCGCCCCGAGGTCCTTGCGCAGGGTGGAGTTGCGCCAGGCCAGGTGGGGGCTGAACAGCACGGTGTCACCGGTCCGGTCGAACCAGCCGGCGGCACCGACCCCGACGCCCACCAGCTCGCCGTCGTGCCCGGCGGCCAGCTCCTCGACCACCGCGGCGATGGCGTCCTCGGTGTCGGAGACCGAGGCGCCGGGTGTCGCCCGCCGCGCGGTGGCCCCGACCGTGCCGTCGGCGGCGACGACGCCGCCGGCGACCTTGGTGCCGCCGATGTCGATGCCGAGGGCGGCCGACCCCGCCGCCGGGTCCGTCACGCGATCTCGATCTGCTGCACCGGCGCGGGCGGCTCGCTGTCCTGCGCGGGCTCCGAGGCCGGCTCGGCGGTCCGCCCCGCCTCGGCCACCGTGCGCAGCGCCGTGGCAGCGGTGGTGAGCAGGTCGGCCAGCGCGGCGGTGATCTCCGGCCGCTCGCCGCGGACGACGGCCGCGACCTGGCACACCGGGCACCAGCTGCAGTCGGCCGGGTGCCCGCCCGCGTCGCTCTCCGGCGCGGCGGCCGGGGGGACGGCGGCGGCGAGGTTGTCGCGGACGGCCTCGACGAGGCGCTGCGCCTGGTCGATCCAGTCGGTTCCGGGAGTCATGAGGTCCTTCCCTCGGCGCTCAGGAGGTCGGCGGGCCAGAGCTGGGGGTCGGGGCGGAACCCCACCTGGAGGCGGGCGGTGGCGGTGCCGGGATCGACGAGCCGGCCGCCGGTCACCTCGCAGCGGCGGAGCAGGGCGTCCAGCCGCAGCGAGCGGCGGCCGCCCCGCACGGTGAGCACGAGGTCGTCGACCCAGCGGGTCAGCGTCACCGAGTCGCGCTCGGCGAAGGGCAGCGGCACGCCGAGCCGCCAGGCGCCCTCGTGCCGCTCGGGTCCGGGCGGCGGGAAGCCGGTCCCGCCGGGGAGATCGGTGTCCAGGAGCGCCGCGAGCCCGTCGGTGCCGTCCGGGCCGGTGGCGAGCTCCTCGATGCGGCAGACGGGCGCCATCTCCGCCAGCGCGGTGAGCGCCGCCTCCTGCTCGGCGGCGCGGCGCGTCGTCCACTCGTCGCGCCCGGCGAGCGGGAGCACCCGGCTGAGGACGGCCGCGGCCCGCAGGCCGTGCAGCCCGAGCACGGTCGCCGCGGCGCGCAGGGCGGGCGCCGAGGCAGCGCGCGGGTGCGCCACCAGGTGCAGCCCGGTGCCGGTCGGCTCGGCGAGCCGGTCGGTCGCCAGCAGCGCCTCGACGGCGGGAACGGCCGACAGTGCGGCATCCACCGGTCCGCGGCGGACCGCGCCGGAGGCCACCGCGGCGGTGCGCACGGCACCCAGCGCGCGCATGCCGGGCGGCATGAGCTGGTCCAGCCACCAGCGCAGGGTGGCCGGGAGCCCCACGAGGGCGGCCGCGGACTCCACCGGACCGGCGTCGACGACGACCAGGTCGGCGTCGGCCCGCGACAGCTCGGCGAACAGCGCGAGCTCCGCGGCGCCGGGGAGCGGGACGAGCGACGTGGCCGGCGGCAGCGTCAGGTGCGGCAGCGAAGCCGCCACCGACTCGGCGGCGCCCGCCCAGAGACCCTCCACCGCCCGCTGGGAGTCCACGGTGGTCACGGTCAGCCCCGGTTCGGCGTCCAGGCCGTCGACCGGCGGGGACTGGCGGGACAGCAGGACCGTCCGGCGTCCGGCGCGGGCCGCCCGGACGGCGGTCGCCGCCGCCAGCGTCGTGGTGCCGGCCCCGCCGGGACCGGTGAGGAGCAGAGTTCGCACGGCAGGCCTCAAGGAGGACTCAGCCCTCGACGCGCTTCTTGAGCTCCTTGAGAGCCGTGTCCAGGATGACCTTCTCGGCCTTGCGCTTGATCATCCCGAGCATCGGGATGGAGAGGTCGATGGTGATCGCGTAGGTGACCTCGGTGGCGCCGTCCCGCTCCGCGAGCGTGTAGGAGCCCTCCTGACGCTTCTGCATCTGACCCGTCACGAGGGTCCAGGACACCTTGCGGTCGTCGTCCCACGTGTAGTCGAGGACGTAGTCGTCCTTGACCGCCCCGGCGTCGAGGAGGAAGTGCACGCGGCGGGCCCGGCCGTCGGGCCCGGTCTGGACCACCTCGACCTTCTTGGCCGAGGAGACCCACTGCGGATAGGAGCCGAAATCGGCGATGACCGCCATGACGTCGGCCGCGGGCGCGTTCACGACGATCGACTGGGTGGACTGGTCGGCCATGGGCAGCAGGCTAGCCGTTTCCCCACCTCCGGCGAGCGGACGGTCCGGCTCCCTGCTACTCACGGGTAGGGAATCGGACTAGATTCCCCAGGACGTCCCTGGCCGGGGCCGCGGGCGACGGTGCCCCCGGACGGCGGGGAGGAGAGGACCAGGCGTGCGCGAGTTCAGCGTTCCCGCGACCACCGAGGTGCGTCGCGACGAGGCCATCCCCGACATGCTGACCACCAACGTCGCGGAGCACGGCGACGAGGTCGGCCTGCGCCGGCGGGTCGACGGCCAGTGGCGGGACGTCCCGTGGAGGCAGTTCGGCGAGGAGGTGCGCGGGGTCGCCAAGGGGCTGGTCGCCGCGGGCGTGTCCGCCGGCGACCGCGTCGCCCTGCAGGCCAAGACCCGGTACGAGTGGACGGTCCTGGACTTCGCCATCTGGACCGCCGGCGCCGTCGTCGTCCCGATCTACGAGACCTCCAGCACCGACCAGGTGGCCTGGATCCTCTCCGACTCCGGCGCCACCGCGGTCATCGTCGAGCGCGACGAGCACGCGGCCGCCGTCGAGTCCGTCCGGGACCAGGCGCCCGACCTCCGGTCGGTGCACGTCATCGACGACGGCGCCCTCGACCAGCTGATCCAGGCGGGCAGGGACGTCCCCGACAGCGAGCTCGCGGCCCGCCGGGCGACCCTCACGTCCGACAGCCTGGCCACGCTGATCTACACCAGCGGCACCACCGGCCGCCCCAAGGGCTGCGAGCTCACGCACGGCAACTTCCTGTTCGAGATCGGCAACGGCATCGCCCTGCTCGACCGCTTCATGAATCCGCAGGGCTCGCTGCTGCTGTTCATCCCGCTGGCGCACGTGCTCGCCCGGGTCATCCAGGTCGGCGCGGTCAGGACCCGCACGGTCATCGGGCACACCCCCGACGTCTCGAACCTCGTCCAGGACCTCGGCGAGTTCAAGCCGACGTTCGTGCTCGCCGTCCCGCGGGTGTTCGAGAAGGTCTTCAACGGCGCCAAGGCCAAGGCCGAGGCCGACGGCAAGGGCAGGATCTTCGACAAGGCCGCCCAGGTGGCCATCGACTGGTCTCGGGCCCAGGACACCGGCGGCGCCGGGCTGGCGCTCAAGGCACAGCACGCCCTGTTCGACCGGCTCGTCTACGGCAAGCTGCGCGCGGCCCTCGGCGGCCGCTGCCTCGGCGCGATCTCCGGCGGTGCACCGCTGGGCGAGCGGCTGGGCCACTTCTTCCGCGGCATCGGCGTCACCGTCTTCGAGGGCTACGGCCTCACCGAGACGACGGCGGCCGCGTCGGTCAACCACGACGACGCCCTGCGCATCGGCACCGTCGGGCGCCCGCTGCCCGGCGTCGAGTTCCGCATCGCCGACGACGGCGAGGTGCTCATCCGCGGCGGCATCGTCATGCGGGGGTACTGGAAGAACGAGGACGCGACGAAGGAGGCCATCGACTCCGAGGGCTTCTTCCACACCGGCGACATCGGCGAGCTCGACAGCGACGGTTTCCTGAAGATCACCGGTCGCAAGAAGGAGATCCTGGTGACCGCCGGCGGCAAGAACGTCGC
>CADCTN010000223.1:0-281 GCA_902805535.1 uncultured Blastococcus sp.
TCCGCCAGATGCTGAAGCGGGTGACCATCATCGACTCGGGCGCCACGGAGTTCCTGCCCGGTGCGCTGGTCGAGCGGACGCTGTTCGAGACCGAGAACCGTCGCGTCGTCGCCGAGGGCTCCGAGCCGGCTTCGGCGCGTCCGGTGCTCATGGGCATCACGAAGGCGTCGCTCGCGACCGAGTCGTGGCTCTCGGCCGCCTCCTTCCAGGAGACGACCAAGGTGCTCACCGACGCCGCGATCCAGGGCAAGAGCGACAGCCTGCTCGGGCTCAAGGAGAAC
>CADCTN010000223.1:291-3548 GCA_902805535.1 uncultured Blastococcus sp.
GGGCAGTACTACAGCCCGGACGTCTTCGGTCAGGGCTCCGGCGAGGCCGTGCGCCTCGAGGAGTACGACTGGCGGGGCTGAGCTCCTAGCTAGGCAGTAACAGAAGGGCCCCGCGGACCGTCAGGTCCGCGGGGCCCTTTCTGTGCTCGTGGACCCGGTGCGGGGGCCGGAGGCCTCCCGCCGGGGACATGGGAAACGGCTCAGCGCAGCGGAGACGGCTCCTGGCCGCGGTGTCGTCCGGAGGACGACAGATCACTGAGCGAGGCGCTTCATGGTCTCCACGGTCTTCAGGCGGGCCGCGCGGCTGCCGTCGAGGGGCTGCAGCATCAGCGTGGTCACCCCCGCCCCGGCGAAGGCCGCGATCCGCTCCGCGACGTAGGACTCGGGGCCGATCAGCGACGACGCCCTGACCAGCTCGAGCGGGACCGCGGCCGCGGCCTCGTCCTTCTTGCCGTCCAGGTAGAGGTCCTGGATGGTCTTCGCCTCCGCCTCGTAGCCGTAGCGGACGGCGAGGTCGTTGTAGAAGTTCTTCCCACGGGCGCCCATCCCACCGATGTAGAGCGCCAGCGCCGGGCGGACGAAGTCCAGCAGGGGCTCGACGTCGTCGCCGATCGCCACCGGGACCCCGGTGACCACCTGCAGCTCGCCCAGTGCAGCGTCGCGCCTGGCCTTGCCGGCGGCGAGCGAGTCGCCCCACACCGAGGCGGCCTTCTCCGGCACGAAGAAGATCGGCTCCCACGCCTCGGCGATCTCGGCGGCCAGCTCGACGTTCTTCGGGCCGAGCGCGGCCAGCATCACGGGGATGCGCTCGCGCGCGGGCGTGTTGATGAGCTTGAGCGGCTTGCCCAGCCCGGTGCCCTGGTCGGCCGGCAGCGGCACGGTGTACTTCTTGCCCTGGTGGTCCAGGCGCTCCCGCCGCCACACCTGCCGGCAGATCTCCACGATCTCCCGGGTGCGCTGCAGGGGGGCGTCGTAGGGCACGCCGTGCCAGCCCTCGATGACCTGCGGGCCGGAGGCGCCCAGGCCGAGGGTGAACCGGCCGTCGGAGACGAAGTCCAGGCCCGCCGCCGTCATGGCGGTGAGGGCCGGCGTGCGGCTGTAGATCGGGAAGATGGCACTGAGCAGCTCCACCCGCTCGGTCACCGCCGCCAGGTAGCCCAACTGGCTGACCGCGTCGAAGGTGTACACCTCGGCCACCGCTGCGATGTCGAGCCCCGCGGACTCGAGGTCGCGGATCTCGGCCGCCGTCTCCTGGAACCCGCCGCTGTAACTCGCCTGGATGCCGATGCGCATTCGCGCAGGCTACCGGTCGGGCCGACCTCGCAACGGGCCGTCACAAGGGCCGGAGGGCCCCGATGACCTCGGTGACCACGCGGACGCCGTCGACGTCGCCGGGCACCCGTGGCGCGGCGGCGGCGTCGGCGAGGTTCACCTTGAGCACGTAACCGCTCTCACGGCGGACGAGGCCGATCCCCACGACGCCGGGGTCGCCGGACAGGCGCGCGGTCAGCGTCGACTGCGCCGCGCGTGCTGCGGCCCGGTCGGTCATGGGCCCATGGTGCCCCGCGCCGGGCCGTAGCGACACCCTCGTGCTCCCGCGGGGGCCCGCTGCGGGCTAGCGAGTGCCGGCGGCCAGGGAGTCGCTCACCCAGTCGACCCCGAGGGTGCGCAGCACCGTGGAGAGCGGGTTGGCGTAGGTGACGCCGGTGCCGGCCCCACCACCGGTCTCGCTGCCTGCGAACAGCAGGGCGACCGGCGCGCGGTCGCGGCTGCGCCAGATGACCGAGCCGCTGTCGCCCCCTGCGCTGAACGCCCCCGACCGGCCCTCGATCTCGATCTGGTCGTCGAAGCGGTGGACGGCCTCGCCGTATCCCACCGCGACGCCGTCGACCTCGACCGCGGTGATCCGGCCGGCGGTGTGCCCGGTGGTCCGGCCGACCTTCTCGACCGCCTCCTCGGGGTCCAGGTCGAGTCCCGGGGGCGCCGATCCGAGCAGGGGACCGCCGGGCAGGTCGCCCGGGTCGGCGTCGACACCCTGGTCCACCGTCGCCACCGCGGCGTCCACGAGGTTCGGCCGTCCCGTGACCATGCGCTCGAAAACGGCGAGGGTGGCCACCCGGTCTGCCGTAGTGCCGCCGTCGGCCGGGCCCGGCGCCAGCACGGCGTCTCCCACGGCGGCGGAGTTGCTCCACGCGAGCACGTGGTTGTTCGACAGGATCGCGAGCCCGGAGGCAGTGCGCACGAAGCCGCCCAGGGTGCCGGCGGCGACCGACCCGTGCGCCACCGAGATGCCGGGGCGCAGCGGTCGCACCCGCCGCTGCAGCTCGCCGGGGGAGACGAGCGCACGGACGGGGCCGATGACCCGCACGTCGACCTGGGCCTCGGCCGCGCGACCCAGGTCCGGCAGCAGTGCCCGGTCGCCATCGCGTCGCAGCCGCACGGCCACCCGGGCCCCGTTCCCGGTGGCGCTCAGCCCGACGGCGACCCGCGGCCACGGCACGTCGCGCCCGTCGGGCGCGCTGCGCGCCTCGACCGCGGAGGGAAGGCGCTCGAGGATGCGGGCCTTGAGGTCACGGGCTGCATCGGGGTGCACGGAGCCTCCGGCGGAAGAAGGAACGGGGGAGAGCGAGGTGGACGCTAGGGCCGACCTACGACGCTTCCCGTCCGCAGCGCGGCCTGCTCCCCGATCGGACCGTCTCCGGGTAGCGTCCGGCCCACTGCCCGGAAACGTCTCCGGAGAACGTCCGGCTGCGTGTGTGAGGGACCCGGCTTTGACCGGTCCCCAGGGCACGGGTATCGTGGTCTGCTGTGCCCAGGGTGCCCTGGGCCTGCTCCCGTTCGCGGTGCGCCTGGGCGACCAGAGGCTGAGGCCTCCAGGTCGCCGAGGACCACCTCCTGGCCATCGCACGAGATGGTGGCGAGGAAGGTGGCGGCGCCGAGTCGCGAGGGGCGACCGATTCCGGTCCGACGATCATCGGCCGGTCCCGGGAAGGGCGACACGCCCGACCGCGGGGGCCGGACGGTGCCTGATGGCCGGAGGCGGGAAGTCCGTGCAGGACGGCACCCGGTACCAGAGCACGCAGCAGGACAGCACGCCCAGTCGTCAGCAGGAACCAGAGAGCACCACCCCAGCGCAGGTAGGAGATCCAGGCCACCCATGCCCACGATCAACCAGCTGGTCCGCAAGGGCCGCGAGGACAAGGTCGAGAAGACCAAGACTCCGGCGCTGAAGGGTTCGCCCCAGCGTCGCGGAGTCT
>CADCTN010000224.1 GCA_902805535.1 uncultured Blastococcus sp.
CTCGGGGCTCGCGTCCTCGACCTGCTGGTCCGGGGTCTGCGTCGTATCGGCGTCCTCGGCGGAGGCCGGCGGGGCGGCGTCCCCACCACCGTCGCCGTCGCCACCGATGACCGCGAGCTCGGCGCCGACGTCGACGGTCTCGTCCTCGGCCACGAGGATCTTGGTCAGCACGCCGGCGGCGGGCGACGGGATCTCGGTGTCGACCTTGTCGGTCGAGACCTCGAGGAGCGGCTCGTCGACCTCTACCTGCTCACCCTCTTGCTTGAGCCAGCGAGTGATGGTGCCCTCGGTGACGCTCTCGCCCAGGGCGGGCATGGTGACGGACGTCGGCATCGGGGCAGTGCTCCTTCTGGCGCTGGGTGGGTGGGAGAGAAGCGGTGATCAGCCGTGCACGTGGAGCGGCTTGCCGGCGAGGGCGAGGTGGGCCTCGCCGAGGGCCTCGCTCTGCGTCGGGTGCGGGTGGATGAGGCTGGCGACGTCGTCGGCCTCGGCCTCCCAGTTGTAGATGAGCTGGGCCTCGGCGATGAGCTCGCCGACGCGGCTGCCCACCATGTGGATGCCGACGACCGGGCCGTCCTCGGCCTGGATCAGCTTGACCGCGCCCGTCGTCTTGAGGATCTGGCTGCGGCCGTTGCCCGCGAGGTCGTAGGTGAGGGTCTTGACCTGGCCGTACCGCTCCTTGGCCTGGGCCTCGGTGAGCCCGACCGAGGCGACCTCGGGGTCGGAGTAGGTGATCCGGGGGACGCCGGCGTAGTCGATCGGCGCGGGCTTGAGCCCGGCGACCCGCTCGGCGACGAGGATGCCCTCCCCGAAGCCGACGTGGGCCAGCTGCAGCGTGGGGATGAGGTCACCGACGGCGGAGACGGTCGGGACGCTGGTCTGGCAGTTTTCGTCGACCAGGACGTACCCGCGCTCCATCTGCACGCCGTTCTCCTCGTAGCCGAGGCCCTGGCTGACCGGGCCGCGGCCGACCGCCACGAGCAGCAGCTCGGCCTCGATGTCCTTGCCGTTCTCCAGCGAGACCTTGACGCCGTTCTCGGTGTTCTGGACGCCGGAGAACCGGCTGCCCAGCTCGAAGGCGATCTTGCGACGGCGGAACGCCCGCTCGAGCAGCTTGGAGGAGGACTCGTCCTCCAGCGGCACCAGGTGGGGAAGGGCCTCGACGATGGTGACGTCGACGCCGAAGGACTTCCACGCGCTGGCGAACTCGCAGCCGATGACGCCGCCGCCGAGGATGATCGCCGAGGCCGGGACCCGGTCGAGGTTCAGGGCGTGGTCGCTGGTGATGACCTTCTTGCCGTCGATCTCGAGGCCGGGGAGCGAGCGGGCGTAGGACCCGGTGGCCAGCAGGATGTGCTTGCCCTCGTAGGTCTGGCCGCTGACCTCGACGGTGGTGGGGGAGGTCAGCCGGCCCTCGCCCTCGACGTAGGTGATCTTGCGGGCCTTCACCAGGCCCTGCAGTCCCTTGTAGAGCTTGGCGACGACGCCGTCCTTGTAGGCGTTGACGCCGTCCATGTCGATGCCGGCCAGCGACGTCTTGACGCCGAACTGCTCGCCCTCGCGGGCCAGGTCGGCGACCTCGCCGGCGTGCAGCAGCGCCTTGGTGGGGATGCAGCCGCGGTGCAGGCAGGTGCCGCCGACCTTGTCCTTCTCGATCAGGACGACGTTCAGGCCCAGCTCGGCCGCCCGGAACGCCGCGGCATAGCCACCGGAGCCACCACCGAGGATGACCAGGTCGGCGGGGGAGGTGGGTGAGCTCACGAGATCTCCTCGATGCAGTCGTCGGCCTCCCGCTCGTGCGGGCGGGGGCTCGGGCTCATCCTGCCACTCCGGGAACGACCCGGCCCGGAGCACCGTTGCCTACCCGGACGAGCCGATGATCACCAGCCTCATCAGGCGGCCCAGCACGAGGCGGCCGCGGCGGGCCGGGACGACGAGGGGAGGCGCCATGGGGTTCTTCGACCGGCTGCGCGGCCGGGGACGCCGTCGCCCGGGTCGGGCCCGTGACGACGGACGCCGCGGCACGCTGGACCGCGGATCGCAGCGGACGGACCTGGCGCACCTGGAGCAGTTCGTGGCCAGCCGCCGCGGCGTCGAGGGGTACGTGGAGCCGAGGACGACGGTCACCGAGACCACGATCGTGCTCGTCGCCGCCGACGGGGAGTGGACCCGCCGGCGCATCGACGGTCCCGACGTGGCGCGCAAGCTCTCCCGGGACCTGTCCATCCCCGTCTACGACGCCCAGGTGACCGGCTACCCGCAGCGCATGCGCGACTGGTCGAAGGACCACCGATGAAGGACCCCGTCCTCCTCACCCCTCGCACGCTCGGGGCGAGCCTCCGGACGGGGCCGTTCCGTCAGCCTTCAGCTATGAGGTCCTCGATGGTGGCGAGCAGGGTGCGGACGGGGACGCCGGTGCCGCCCTTGGGCGTGTAGCCCCACGGCGCACCGGTGTTGTAGCTCGGGCCGGCGATGTCGATGTGCGCCCAGGGCAGGTCGTCGGGCACGAACTCGGCGAGGAAGTGGGCACCGACCAGCATCCCGCCCATCCGGTCGGCGTTGGCGTTGACGAAGTCGGCGATGGGGGAGTCCAGCCCCTTGCGCAGCTCCTGGGGCAGCGGCATCGGCCACATCCCCTCGCCGCTGCGCTCGGACGCGGCCACGACGGCGTCCCGGAGGTCGTCGCTGCCCATGACGCCGGCGGTACGGGTGCCGAGCGCGACCAGCTGCGCGCCGGTGAGGGTCGAGGTCTCCAGGAGGACGTCGGGCCCGTCCTCGGCGGCGCGGGCGATGGCGTCGGCGAGCACGACCCGGCCCTCGGCGTCGGTGTTGGTGATCTCGGCCTTCTTGCCGTTGCGGAACGTCACCACGTCGGCCGGCCGGTAGGCGGTGCCGCTGGGCAGGTTCTCGGCGATGGGCACGGTGGCGACCACGTCGACCGGCAGGCGCAGCTGCGCGACGAGACACACGGTGGCGATCACGGCGGCCGCGCCGGCCATGTCGCTCTTCATGTCCTCCATCTTCAGGGCCGGCTTGATCGACAGACCGCCGCTGTCGAACGTGATGCCCTTGCCGACCAGCGCGACCTTCTTGCGGGCGCCGGGCCCGGAGTAGGCCAGCCGCAGCAGTCGCGGCTTGCGCGCGGAGCCCTGACCGACGGCCAGGATGCCGCCGTAGCCGCCGGCGAGGAGCTCGGCCTCGTCGAGGATCTCCGCGGTCAGCCCGGCCTTCTCGCCGGCGGCGGCGCCGCGGGCGGCGAGCTCGGCGGGGAAGAGGTCGTTGGGCGGGGTGTTCACCAGGTCACGGACCAGGGCGACGGCGTCCGCGACCGCCCGGACCCGCCGGAGCGCCTCCTCGGCGGCGGCGGCGTCCGGCACGACGATCGTGAACTCGGCCGGTGGGGTGGGCCGCCCGGCCGGGAGGACGGACTTGTAGGCGGTGAACTCGTAGGCGCCTAGCAGGGCGCCCTCGCCCACCGCGTGCAGCCGGCTGGCGTCCGGCGCGCCGCCCACGGCGGCCAGCAGGCTGACGACCGACCGCCGGC
>CADCTN010000225.1:0-22123 GCA_902805535.1 uncultured Blastococcus sp.
CCCCGTCGGACGTCGCTCAGCCGCGCGGCCAGTTGCCGTAGGCGCGGAAGAAGTTGTGCGTGGTCGAGTCCCACCGCCGCACCTCGTTCCAGACCCGCGGCGGGTTCGTCGTGAACCACTGGGTCGACTGGATCCCGTTGACCCGGCTGTCGCCGTTGTCGTAGGTGCCGGCGCCGCTGTCCCCGGGAATGACGTCGAGGTTGTGCTCGTAGCGACTTCCGGGCGCTGCGGTGAAGTTCCCCCGCTTGATCCAGGACGACGGGACCGGCTTGTCCGAGGGATAGCCGATCATCGTCTTCGTCCCGTTGAAGTTCTGGCCGGTTCCGAACCAGCCGGTCTGACGACCGATGTCGGGCCGTGTCGGACTGAACTCGAGCACCGCGAAATCCCAGTCCCATTCGTTGGAGTTCCACTGCCCGGGCATGGTGATCGTGTCGAAGACGAAACTCCCGAACGGGGCCGTGGGCGCCGATGTGTTGGCGCCGAACGTGACACTGGCGGTCGCGATCCACCCGTTCTGGTAGAAGCAATGGGCCGCGCACAGGGCCGTGCTCGGCCCGATCATGGTGGCCGTGCAGCCCTGCGACAGGTAGGCGAACGCGCTGGCCGGATAGAACTCTGGACTGTCGACCCGGCTCCGGTCGTCTGCCCCGACGACGAAGCCCGCGGGCGGTGGGGCCAGCCCGGGGCCGGTGAGGTACTTCGGTCTCGCGTAGGCGCTCTTGTCTCCCCAGGACCCTTCGGTGCTGGGCGGTTCCGGCATGTCCAGGATCTGGTCGGCTATCTCGTAGTCGGGTTCGTCGAGTCGGTACTCGTACTCCCCGACGAGCCTCCGCGGCTGCAGGGCCAGGGCAAGGTCGTCCCGGGCCATCGTCCGCGGGTCGGGTGCCGCTGCCCCGGCGGGGTCCGGAGCACGCCGTTCCTTCTCGTCGTCCAGGATGTCGACCTCGCGCAGTTCCACCTGCTGCGCGGCCACCCAGCGCCTCCCGCGCGCGTCGGTGAAGTCCGCGCCGGCCTCGTGGGCCGACGACGGGCCCAGCATCTCGTGCTCGCTCCCGCGACCGTCCATTCGTCTGCATCCCCTTCGTCCAAGCGTTGATCCCGGGCGGTGGGCCCGGGAAGGCAGGTGACACGGATCCACCGGTCTCCGGCGGACCGGACGGCCGCGCGAGGCGGCCGGACCGGCGCCTACCGCACGGCGGCGGCCACCGGCACGATCGTCGGCACGGCAGCCGCGCTGAACGGCCGGACGAGCCGGATCGGCGTTCCGTTGATCTGGGTGAGCTCGCCGCTCCAGGCCGACCGGTAGAGCTCGGTGAGATCGGTGAGGTCGGCGTCGGTGAGCACGCTCTTGGCCCCGTAGTTCATGATCGAGAAGGGGCTGTGCGTCCCGAAGATCTGCGCCGGCCACGCCGTCTCGCTGATGTTCGCGAAGAAGTGCCGCAGTCCGAAGACGTGCCCGAACTCGTGGATCATGGTCTCGATCTGCTCGTCGCGGCTCTGCTGGAACATCGTCGGGTAGATCGTCAGCTGGTGGCGGCCGGCATCCGGGAAGAAGGCGCTGGCCAGGACGCAGCCCGCGGCGCTGCAGTCCGGTGCATTCCGCAGCACGATCTCGAAATCCCACAGGTCGGTGCGGTGGGCGAACTTCACCGGCGCTGCCGGCCCCCACCGCAGCAGCGCCTGACTCATGATCTCGACGACCGGAGCCCGCGCCTCCTCGGCACCCGATGCGCGCGCGAAGGACCGCTCCTGCAGGCGCCACCTCAGGATGGAGCCTGGATGCCACAGCGGAACGAATCCCTCCGTCGCGTCGACGACGAGTGTCAGCGGGCTGCGACCGCCGGGCGTCGCGTGCCCCCGGTCCTCCGTGTCGCAGACGACGCCGTCCGAGACGAGATGGACGAGGTCGTCGTCGGTGTAGGTGTCGGTCTCCATCGCGGTCTCCATCGCGGTCTCCGGTCCTCCGAGGACGGAACGGGTGGGTCGGACCACCCGAGATGTGGTCGCCCGCCGCCGGGCGATACGGGAAATGATCGGAGCTGCGCGTCACCGGGCCGTCACGGGCCCGTCACGGCGACGGACGGTGGTCATCCGTCGGGTCGCCGGCGAGCACGCCGCGAGGGAGCAGCCTTAGGGTCGGCCGTGGACTTCGCCGACCTGAGCCGGCCGTTCGTCATCGCTCACCGCGGCGGATCCCTGCAGGTGCCCGAGCACACGATGGAGGGCTATCGGGTCGCGGTGGGCCAGGGGCTGCACGTCATCGAGCAGGACGTCTCGACCCTGGCCGACGGCGGCCTCGGCGTCATGCACGACGGCACCGTGGACCGCATGACCACCTCCAGCGGCAACGTCGCCGAGCACACGTCGGTGTCCTGGAAACAGCTCGACATCGACGCCTCCATCACTCTCGGCGGGGGCTGGCCCGATGGACTGCACCCTCCGCTGTTCGAGGAGGTGCTCACCGAGTTCGGCAACCGCGTCCTGCTCTGCGCCGAGGCCAAGAGCACCGATGCGATGGGCCCGATGATCGACGCGCTCGAGCGACACGGTGTCCGACCGGCGTCCGTGCTGCTCCAGTCCTTCGCCCTCGTCGACTGCCGGCTGGCGCGCTCGCGGGGCTGGGACGTCATCTGGCTCGGCTGCGCCGACATCGCCCAGGCCTCCGCCGAGGGCATCGGCTGGATCGGCCTGCGGGCGGGCCACGTCACCGCGGAGTTCTGCGCGGCCGCACATGCGGCGGGCATCGCCGTGGCCTGCTTCACGGTGAACCGCAGACACCAGCGGGATGCCGTCATCGCCGATGGCGTGGACGCGATCTTCTCCGACGACCCCGCCTACATCGCGGGGGACGCGAGCCGCCGCGCCTCCGACCTCTTCGCCGGTCAGCGCTGGCTGCCCGGGATGCTGCCGGGCACCGGCCGCGGCCGGTTCTACGCGGACGACTCCTCCTGGGGCTTCGGCGTCTCCGACACCATCACCTCCACGCTCATGGGCTTCCTCGCACCGCCGGATCCGGAGGCGTTCACGCTGCATCTGGACGTGCGGGTGGACCGGACGTGCGGCGACAGCGGGAGCAGCTGCGTGTTCGTCTTCCTGAGCACCGACGACCACCCGTACCGACCGTCGTCCGGCTCGTCGCCCGGCGCCAACGGCTACCTGTTCCTCCTGCGGGGAGACGGCGAGCTGGCCGTCCACGGGGTCGTCGAGGGTGTCGCCACCACGCTGGCGTCCTCGACGGGTGGAACGGCGCCGCAGCCCGGCAGCTATGTCCACCTGCGCATCACCGTCACCGGCCCGGGGCTCTCCTTCACGCGCACGGACACCCTCACCGAGGCCCTGACCGTGGCGGACGCCACCTGTCGACCCGTCCCCGTCGTCCACCTCGGCAGCGCGTGCGCCGGGGTCCGCTTCAAGAACGTGGTGTTCACATGAGCGATGCACACGAGCGCCCCGGCCACGGCCCCGCCGACCCGGACGGCTACCTCATCGAGCAGGGTCCGGACGGCTACCGGTGGACGTGCCGCACGGACGGCCGCACCGCAGGGCCGTTTCCCAGCCGGGAGGAGGCCGTCGCGTCCGCCGAGGAGGACGGGACCGGCTGATGCGCCGGGCTCGGCACCCGGGGGGCGTCGGTCGCAGTGGTGCGGCGCCGGTAGTAGGCATACGTCGCGAGCCCCAGAGCCGGGCCCCATACCGGCGCCGGGATCATGAGGAGCAGCCACCACACGCCGCTCCGCACGGACATCACGACCAGGCTGACCGACGCGGCACCGAGCGCCAGCGCCACCACCGCGGCGGGGACGACCGCGGCGCGGACCGGTACCGGCCGGCCGCGCCGACCCGGCAGCCAGGCCGGCCACACCTCGCCCCACCGGGAGATCAGCCCGAGGGTGAGCCAGGCACCTCCGATCGCGGCCAGACCGAGGCCCACTCCGAACACCCGGACGCCGCCGTCGAGCATCTCCTCGTTGCCCTCCCCGAGCCCCTGCGGCCACGGGGTCAACCAGGTCATCCGGAGGAGGGCGTAGGGCAGCGGGCACACCGCGGCCAGGATCGTGGCGCGCCGGCCCCACCGCTGCAGGCGCGCCTGGGACCGGACCGCGGCGGTCCGCACTGCGCCCTGCCCGTCCGTCGGGCGGGCAGCCGTCAGGGTGGTCGCGGCGAAGAGCAGGCTCCCGGCCAGCATGAATCCCAGCACGAGCGGGCGCGGCCCCACCGCGGCCAGCCCGTCGCGGATGTTGCGGAACAGCTCCAGGGTCGGCGTCCCGATCTGGCCCGTCACGACGCCGATGCCGACGGCCGCGGCGATCAGCGCCAGCACGAGGTGGTTGGCCCGATGCCGGCGCGATCCGGCCACCAGCACCGCCACCAGGACGGGACCTCCCAGGATCACCAGGGCGTAGCCGAGCAGGCTGAGCACCTGTACGTCCGGGACGACCACGCCGAAGAACAGCGCGAACCCGGCGCCACCCGCGACGAGCGCCCCCCGAGGGGCGCCACCCGGTCGCGCCCGCGCGAACGACACCGCCAGTGCCGCGCCGACCAGGCCGAGCACCACGAACAGCACGGAGCCGGCGGCGGGCGGGAGCACCATCATCAGCGACGTCGGTTCGTCCGAGACGTCGTCCAGCACGTAGCCCTCCGGGTCGACCAGCCACCACAGGCCCAGAGCGGCACAGACCAGCGACCAGGCGGCCGCGGCCACCGCGAGCCGGGACGACACCGCGAGCCGGACCGGGGCGCTCATGCCGGCACCTGCGCACGGGACTCGGGACGTGCGGTGAGCCCGCCCCGGACGAGGTCTGCCGCGGTCAGGTCGCGACGGCCGAGGAGGGCGGACATCCAGTCCAGGGCGATCCGCTCCTTGCGTCCCCAGGTCGGCATCATCGCCAGGTGGTAGACGCGGTGCAGCAGCCAAGCCGCGAGGCCGCGCAGCGGCACCCCGTAGATGCGGGCGACCCCGCGATGCGACCCGAGGCCGGCCACCGATCCGGCGTCCCGGTGCCGGTAGTCGGCCAGTCGGCCGCCGCGCAGCGTGGCGACGAGGTTGCGTGCCAGCACCTTGGCCTGCCGCACCGCATGCTGGGCGGTCGCGCCGCACAGCGGTGTCGCGTCGTCCGACGGGCGGGCGGCGGCGAGGTCGGGCACCGCCGCCCCGTCACCGGCGGCCCACACGTGCTCGGCGCCGTCCACCCGCAACGTCGTGCGGGTGCGCAGCCTCCCCCGGGGGTCGACCGGCAGGCCGATCCGTGCCAGCAGTGGGTTGCCGCGGACGCCGGCGGCCCACACGACCGTGTCGGCACGGAACCGCTCGCCGTCCGAGAGCTCCACGAGCCCCTCGACCATCGAGGTCACCTGCGTGCGCAGGCGGACGGTGATCCCGCTGTCGCCCAGGCGGGCACGGGTGTAGGCCCCGAGGCGGGGCGGCAGCTCGGGCATGATCTCCGCGTCGGCCTCGACCAGCTCGAATCGCAGCTCGGTGACGTCGAGGCCGGGGTACCGCCGCGCGGTCGAGCGGGCCAGGTCCTGCAGTTCGGCCACCGCCTCCACGCCCGTGTACCCGCCGCCGACCACGACGAAGGTCAGTGCGGCCCGACGCCGTTCGGCGTCCTGGGTGTCGGCGGCCAGCGCCAGACGGGTGAGCACCGCGTCCCGCAGCCGCAGGGCGTCCGCGAGGGTCGTGAACCCGACCGCGTGCTCGGTCAGCCCGGGCACGGGCTGGGTCCGGCTGACCGATCCGGGAGCGAGGACGAGCTCGTCGTAGTCCAGGCCCATGGTCGTCCCGTCCGGCAACGTGAGCTGCACCGTCCGCCGGTCGCGGTCCACCGTCGTGGCAGCGCCGGTGACCACCCGGGTGCCGCGCAGCGTCGTCCGCAGGGGCACGGCGACGTGGCGCGCTTCGATCCGGCCGCCGGCCACCTCGGCGAGGAACGGCTGGTAGGTCATCGACGGCGAGGCGTCGACGAGGACCACCTCCGCCTCACCGCGGCGCAGTCGTCGCTCGAGCTGCTGGGCCAGGGTGAGCCCGACGAAGCCACCGCCGACGACGACGATGCGGGGCGTGCGCGGCACGGGTCGCCGTTCGCGGGGAAAGGGCCGCCGCGGCGCGGGGCGGGATGTCCGGTTCGGTGTGGGGGTCGATGTCATGTCTCGACGCTGCTCGCCGGCACCCTGCGACCACATCGGACCGCGGGATCCGACCGCCGATACCGTGGGAGGAGACCGGCGAGACCGTGGTCTGATCCGTCGGCCTCGCCCAGTCCCTAGGCTCCAGCCGTGCGTCGAGACCGGGCCGCGGCCCTGGAGCGGGTGGACGCCTGGCTCCGCGGCCGGCCGTGGCTGAGCGACCTGTTGCTCGCGTCCGTCCTCGCCGGCCTCCTCGCGCCGGTCTCGATCGCGATGGTGGCGGCCGCGGACCTCGGCCGAGGGTGGTCGGTCGCGCTGTGGTGCCTGCTCGGCACGCTGCACGGCGCGGTGGCCTGCCGCCGATCGGCGCCGGTCCCCGCGTTCCTGGTGCTGGCGGCGGCGGAGCTGGGGTTGGCCCTGGCCCCCTTCCTGTCGGGTGCCGACGCGCCCCCCACCTCCTACCCCGCCGTCCTGCTGCCGTCGAGCCTGGCCTACCTGGTCGGCGCGTACTCGGTCAGCGCCTACGGCCGTCGCCGGTGGCCGTCGCTCTCTCTGGCCGTCGGCCTCGTCGGCGGGCTGCTGGTCACCCTCCGGGTGGCCACCGCCCCGGGGCCGACGACGGGCTTCGGCGCCGACGAGGCCGGCGAGCTGCTCCTCCTCGCGGTGGCCGTGCTGGGGGCGGTGGTGGCCGCCTGGGCGCTGGGCCGGTTCCGCCGGGTGCGCGCCGATCAGCTCGCCGCCCTGGCGGAGCGGGCCCGGCGGGCCGAGGCCGACCGCGAGCAGCGGGACCAGCAGGCCGCCGCGGAGGAGCGGGCCCGGATCGCCCGCGAACTGCACGACGTGGTCGCGCACTCGGTGACGGTCATGGTGCGGCAGGCCGAGGGTGGCCGGTACGTCGCGGCGAAGGACCCCGCCGCCGCGGCGACCGCGCTGGCCACGATCGCGGCGACCGGCCGGACGGCGCTGACGGACATGCGCTCACTCCTGGGAGTCCTGGATGCGGCGGGTGGTCCGAGCGCCGCGGACCCGCAACCCACCATCGACGACCTGCCCGACCTGGTGCGGCGGGTCCGCGCATCGGGGCAGCCGGTGAGCCTCCAGATCGACGGGACCCCCCAGCCGATGGACCGGGCGGCCCACCTGGCCGCCTACCGGCTCGTGCAGGAGGCGCTCACGAACGTGGTCAAGCACGCGGGCCCGGACGTCGAGGCGGAGGTCGTCCTGACCTGGGACCGGCAGGCGCTGCGCCTGGAGGTGACCGATCGCGGAACGCCGCCGCGGGCCACGGACGGCGTCCCGGCTGGTGGCCGCGGGCTGACCGGGATGCGGGAGCGACTGCACCTGGTCGGTGGGCGGCTCCGCGCGGGGCCGGCCGATTCGGGAGGCTTCGCCGTCGTGGGCGAGATCCCGACGGCGGGAGCGGTGACGGCCCGCGGTGAGCGGGCGTGAGCCTCCCGGAGATCCGGGTCGTCCTCGTCGACGACCAGGCGATGATCCGGACCGGGCTGGCCATGATCGTCGACGCGCAGGACGACATGCGGGTCGTCGGCGAGGCCGCCGACGGGGCGCAGGCCCTGGACGTCGTCGCGGGAACTCCTTGCGACGTCGTCCTGATGGACGTCCGGATGCCCAGGCTCGACGGGGTGGCCGCGACCAGGGAGCTGCTGCGCCGTCACCCCGCGGGGCCGCGGGTCGTGGTGCTCACCACCTTCGACCTCGACGAGCACGCCTTCGCCGCCCTGCGGGCCGGCGCCGGCGGGTTCCTGCTCAAGGACGCGCCGGCCGAGGACGTGCTGGCCGCGATCCGGACGGTGCACGCCGGAGATGCGGTCATCGCTCCCTCGACCACGCGACGTCTGCTCGAGCACGTCGCCGCTGACCTGCCGGTCCCGCCGGGTGACGACGAGGCGATCGCGGCCCTCACCGAGCGCGAGCGCGCGGTCATGATCGAGATCGCCCACGGGGCCACGAACGCCGAGATCGCGGCACGCCTGTTCCTCGCCGAGCCGACGGTCAAGACCCATGTCGGCCGGATCCTGGCCAAGCTCGGCCTGCGCGACCGCGTGCACATCGTCATCCGGGCGTACGAGAGCGGCCTGGTGCGCCGGGGCGACGCGGAACCGCCAGGTCGGTGACCCGCCGTCCCCGCTCGGTCCTGCCTCATCCATGCCCGGGGCGGCCGAGACCGGTCAGGCGCGCGTCCTCAGGCCGGACCGCAGCTCGTCCATGGCCTGCGCGAGGGTCACCCGCGGCGTCCAGCCCCAACCGCGCGCGCGGTCGGTGAGCAGTCGGCCGGTCCAGGCCGGCTCGTCGGTCCACTCGGGCGCGACGCCCAGCGCGCCGGTGACCGTGCCGACGTAGTCCCGCCACGTCGCCGGCTCGCCCGCGACGAGGACCGCGGTCGTGCCACCGGCCACGGGGCCTCGCTCGGGGTCGTCGGCGGTCGCGACGGCGCCCGTGGCGACGTCGGCGATCAGGGCCGCCAGGTCGTCGACGTGCACCCAGGGCCAGGTCTGCGCCGGGTTCGCCCGCCGCTCACCGTTGCGCATCCCCTCGGGTCGCAGCGTGTTCCAGACCGACGTGTCGCCGGCGCCGAGGATCGCCGGCGGGCGGACGAGCACGGTCGTGAGCCCGCCGACCTGCGCCAGCGCGGCGTCGGTGGCGTTCTTGGTGTCGGGGTAGTCACCGCTCCCGTCGGGCAGGAGCGCGCCGTCCTCGGCCACGTCGCCGACGCCGGCCGAGCGGTCGTAGACCCCGGCCGTGGACACGTGCACGAGCCGGGTGACGCCCGCGTCCCGCGCAGCCCGGGCCAGGACCGGCGTGGCCTCCGCGCCCACCCGGTGCTGCACCTCTCGCGGCGAGCCCATCGGGTGGACCGTCGTGACGACCGCGTCGGCGCCCTGGGTCACGGCGCGAGCGAGGCCCTCGTCACCGAACTCGCCGACGTGCTCGGCGACTCCGTCGAGGGCAGGCGCGCTGCCGGAGCGGCGGACGACGGCGCGCACCTGTGCCGACCGCTCGACGAGCGCCCGGCACACCGCGGCGCCCACCAAGCCGTTCGCACCGGTCACCACGACGACGGGAGGGGAAGCGATCATGCCGCCCACCCTGCCACGGAGCCGGCCGGTCACGCGTGCGTCAGCAGCCCCCTCCGAGGGGACGACGTCCTGCTCACAGCGGGACGCGGACGCCGGCGTTCCACGAGTCGAGGATCCCGTCGATCCGCGCCCGGCAGTTCGCGATCTCCGCGCGCGCGGCGGGCGTGTCCTTGTGGCGCAGGGCCGCGGTGGCGGCCGCCAGGTCCAGGCGGGCCAGCTCGAACTCCACGAGCAGGACATCCGGCGCGCCGTCCGCGGTGATCGCACTCATGGCCGTTCTTCGGCTCCGCCGGTGGGCACGGATGCGCCTGCGTCGCTCCGGTGCGTCTCAACCGGTCGACGCCGTGACCTTGGCCAGGTGCAGCCAGGTGTCGACGACGGTGTCCGGGTTCAGCGAGATGGACTCGATCCCCCGCGCGACCAGCCACTCGGCAAGCTCGGGGTGGTCGCTGGGCCCCTGGCCGCAGATGCCCACGTACTTGCCGCGTTCCAGGCATGCCGTGATCGCCATGTCCAGCACCGCGAGGACGGCGGGGTCGCGCTCGTCGAAGCTGCTGGCGACCAGGCTGGAGTCACGGTCGAGGCCGAGCACGAGCTGGGTCATGTCGTTGGAGCCGATGGAGAACCCGTCCACGTGCTCCAGGAAGTCGCCGGCCAGGAGCGCGTTGGACGGCAGCTCGCACATCATCACCACGGACAGGTCGTTCTCCCCGCGACGCAGTCCGTGCTCGCCGAGCAGCCGGATCACGCCCTCGATCTCCGCCACGGTCCGGACGAACGGGATCATGATCTTGACGTTCGTCAGTCCCATCTCGTCGCGGACGTAGCGCAGCGCCTCGCACTCCATGGCGAAGCACTCGGCGAAGTCGGCCGAGAGGTACCGCGACGCCCCGCGGTAGCCCAGCATCGGGTTCTCCTCGTGCGGCTCGTAGAGCTCCCCGCCGAGGAGGTTGGCGTACTCGTTGGACTTGAAGTCGCTCATCCGCACGATGACCGGCTCGGGCGCGAAGGCCGCGGCGATCATCGACACGCCCTCGGCGACCCGCTGGACGAAGAAGTCCCGCGCCGAGGGGTAGGCGACGATCCGCTCCTCGACCTGCGCCTTGAGCGGCGCGTCCAGCTGATCGAGATCCAGCAGCGCGCGCGGGTGGATGCCGATCTGCCGGTTGATGATGAACTCCAGCCGGGCCAGCCCGACGCCGGCGTGCGGGAGCCGGGAGAAGGCGAAGGCCTGCTCCGGCGTCCCGACGTTCATCATGATCTTGGTGGGGATCTCCGGCATGGCGCCCAACGTCGTCTCGGCCACCTCGAAGCCCACCTCCCCGGCGTACACGAAGCCGGTGTCGCCCTCGGCGCAGGAGACCGTGACCGGGTCGCCGTCGGTCAGCACCCGCGTGGCGGTCCCGGTGCCGACGACGGCGGGAATGCCGAGCTCGCGGGCGATGATCGCCGCGTGGCAGGTGCGCCCGCCGCGGTTGGTCACGATCGCCGAGGCCCGCTTCATGATCGGTTCCCAGTCCGGGTCGGTCATGTCGGCCACCAGCACGCCGCCGGCGGGGAACTGGTCCATCTGGTCGATGTCGCTGAGCACCCGGACGGCGCCGGCGCCGATCTTCTGGCCGATCGCCCGCCCCTCGACGACGACGTCCCCGGTGCCGGTGAGCGTGTAGCGCTCGGAGGTGTTCCCGGAGCGGGACTGCACGGTCTCCGGGCGGGCCTGCAGGATGAGGATCTCGCCGGTGAGGCCGTCCTTGCCCCACTCGATGTCCATCGGGCGGCCGTAGTGCTCCTCGATCTTGAGGGCCTGGCGGGCGAGCTCGAGCACCTCGTCGTCGGTCAGGGACAGCCGCCGGCGGTCGGCGGGGTCGACGTCGACGAACTCCGTCGTCCGGCCGACCTCGGCGTGCTCGGTGTAGACCATCTTGGTGGCCTTCTCCCCCACCCCGCGCTTGAGGATGGCCGGACGTCCGGCCCGCAGCGCGGGCTTGTAGACGTAGAACTCGTCGGGGTTGACCGCCCCCTGGACGACGCCCTCCCCCAGCCCGTAGGCCGCCGTCACGAACACCGCATCGCGGAACCCCGACTCGGTGTCCATGGTGAACAGCACGCCGGAGGCCCCGACGTCGGATCGGACCATCCGCTGGACGCCCGCCGACAGCGAGACGGACTCGTGCTCGAAGCCGTGGTGCACCCGATAGGCGATGGCCCGGTCGTTGTAGAGCGAGGCGTAGACCTCGCGGACGGCCTGCAGGACCGCGTCGATGCCGCGGACGTTGAGGAACGTCTCCTGCTGGCCGGCGAAGGATGCGTCGGGCAGGTCCTCGGCCGTGGCGCTGGAGCGCACCGCGAAGGAGGCCTCGGCGTCGTCCCCGGCCAGCTGCTCGTACGCCGTCCGGATGTCGGCCTCCAGCGCCGGGGGGAACGGCTGGTCGACCACGGCCCGGCGGATCTCCTGGCCGGCCGCGGACAGCGCGCGGACGTCGTCGGTGTCCAGCGTCCGCAGCCGCTCAGCGATCCGGCCGGCCAGGCCGGTGTCCCCGAGGAAGCGCTGGTAGGCCGACGCGGTGGTGGCGAACCCGTCCGGGACGCTGACCCCGGCGTCGGCGAGGTTGGAGATCATCTCGCCCAGCGAGGCGTTCTTCCCGCCCACCACCTCCAGGTCGCCCAGCCCCAGCTCGGCGAACCACCGGACGTTGTCGGCGGCGTCCGCCGTGCCCCCCGTCGTGTCCTGGGCCGGTACCTCGGGTGCGGTGTCGGTGCTCATGAGCGGTCGGTCCTTCCTCGGCGGAGGTCGTGCCCGGTCTGCGGTCGCGCGGAGCTGCGCCGCTGCCGGGCCAGGGTCTGGATCACCACGGCGGCGATCTCCTCGACGGAGGCCGCCGAGGTGTCCACCGTGGGCAGGTGGTGCCGTTCGTACATCGCCGTCGCCCGGCGCAGCTCGAAGCGGCACTGCTCCTCGGAGGAGTACCGCGAGTCCGGGCGCCGCTCCTGGCGGACGCGGCTGAGCCGGGCCACCGTGGTGGTCAGCCCGAAACAGCGCTCGCGCAGGTCGCGGACCGGGCGGGGCAGGTCGGTGGTCTCCAGGTCCTCGTCGACCAGGGGGTAGTTCGCCACGAAGAGGCCGTGCTGCAGCGCCAGGTACATGGCGGTCGGGGTCTTGCCGCAGCGGGACGGCGCCACCAGCACGACGTCGGCCCTGTCCAGCCCGCGGGGGCTCAGTCCGTCGTCGTGCTCGATCGCGAACTCGATGGCCGCCATCCGGTTGTTGTAGCGCCGGACGTCGCCCACGCCGTGCAGCCGGCGGGCCTCGTGCAGCCCGCGGGCACCCAGCTGCTCCTCCACGCGGCTCATGTGGATGCCGAAGAAGTCGATGATCGGCGCTTTCGTCCGCAGCAGCTCCGCACGCACGTCGTCCACCGCCGCGGTGGAGAACACCAGGGGCGCCACCGGTCCCTCCATCGCCTGGTCGAGCTGGGCCACCACCTCGCGCGCCATCTCCACGGTGGAGATGAAGGGGATCAGCGTCCGCTCGAAGGACATGTCGGGGAACTGGATGAGCAGGGCGTTGCCCATCGTCTCGGCGCTGATCCCGGTGCTGTCGGACAGGAAGAACACCGGGATCACGTCGTCGGAGGCTCCCGACGGGTCGGCCTGAGCCCGTGCCTCCGCGGTCACGGCGCGGCCGCCGCGACGGCGCGCCGACCCTGCGGTGGGCGGATCGTTGCACGCCTGCGCGGATTCATGCCGCCCCCTCCAGCTGTCGACTTGACCAAAAGTGTCCTCCGGTGGTTCCCTCTGCCGGCCCTTCGTAGCCCACCAGGCCGGGTCGAGCGAGCCCGACTCCCCCGGTGGAGCTGGTCGGCCGCACGCTGCCGCCCGGGGCGGTCACCGTACTGCCGGGCCGGTAGGGGCGTTCGTGGGCCACCGCTCTGCTAGGTCCGCGCACCCACCGGGCTCCGCCGCCCGGTCATGGGCAGCCGGACCTCCGTGCGACGAGGCCGCGGCAGCCCGGACACCAGGTCGATCATCTGCCGGGTGGGGGCGACCCCCAGCTCGTCGGCGAGCAGGCTGCAGAAGGCCTCGTAGGCGCGCACCGCCTCGACCAGGTTCCCCTCGGCGAGGTGCACCCGGACGACCGCGCGGTGCGCGCTCTCCCGGAGCGGCTCGCCGCGAACCGCCGAGTACGCCGCCTGCACGGCATCGCCGTAGCGGTGGGCGCGGGCCAGCCGGTCGGCCAGCACCTCGAGCGCATGCATCCGCAGCTGACGCAGACGCTCCCGGTCCAGCAGCACCCAGTCGTCGTACCAGCCAGGGAGCAGCTCCCCGCGGAGGACGACGTCGCTGGCATCGAGGTCCTCGACCGATGTCCCGGGGTCGGACACGCGCTCGGCCCAGGTGGTCAGCTCGCGGACGTCGACGTGCACGCCCGCCGCGAGAGCCAGCGAGTCGCCGGCCACCCGGATCAGGCCGGGCGCGATCTTCTGCACCCGCCAGAGTGCTGACCGCAGGCTGCCGTGTGCGTGCACCTCCGGGACGTCGGGCCACAGCTGCCCGGCGATGGCCGTGCGCGCCGGACGACGGGTGAGGCTCAGGTGGGCGACGAGCCGCTGCGCCCCTCGGGGCAGCACGTCGGAGCTCCCGTGGGCATGATCGGCCAGTTCCAGCGCGAAGCCGTCCAGCAGCGCCACCCGCGCAAACGGTGCTGGGTCCACGTCGACTCCCGGCCGGTCCGAGCTGGATCCCCGCTCTGCTGCAGCGTGAGCGAGGGTCGTCGTCGTGACTAATCGGTGTCAATCGGTTTCGCAGCGCCGCAGCGGAACCCGTCAAGCCACTCGCGCACCGTAGCGAGCACCTCACCGGAGGACGACGTCACGGCCAGCGTCGTCTCCCGTCCGGCGTCCCTTCCCGGCGACGTGTCCACCGCGACCAGGCGGCAGCGGAACGTGTCGCTGCCGTCCTCGGTCCACACGCGCAGCAGCAGCGCAGCGCTCCGGTCGCCGTCCACGCGCACCGCCCCTCGTGGGTCCCTGCCCGGGCGCGTGCGCCCGGTCGACGGGGCTGATCGCTCCGGTCCCACTCCGGATACTCCCTGGTGGCGATCGGTGCCGCACTCGCCCGATGGGGTGAGTCACGGCTCGCCCGTCGCAACGGTCCACCGCGGGTGGCGCGGGTGGCGCGGCTGGTGCTGCGCCGCCCAGCTGTCCGCGAGCGGCTGTTTCCCCGCAGGAGGACTCCTGGCAGGGTGCCGGGAGTGACATCGCAGCCGGCCATCTTCGCCATGGGCACGCCCGAACACTGCTACCTCGAGCTCGAACTGCACGCGGACGCCGACCCGGTCGCGCTGGTGCGGGCGGTCGCAGGGCTCACCGGTCCCATGTCGACGACCAGCGGCGTGAACGTCGTCGTCGCGTTCCGCCCGGAACTGTGGGAGCGGGTGGCACCCGGTCAGGCGCCGCCGGACGCGGCGTCCTTCGACGAGCCGATCGATGGGCCAGGCGGTTTCCAGATGCCGGCCACGCAGGCAGACGCCTGGGTGTGGGTGGCCGGCGGCAACCGGACGACGGTGTTCGACAACGCCCGCGCGGTGATCGAGGCGCTGCGGGAGCACGCCGCCGTCACGCGAGAGGTGACGGGCTGGGTCTACCAGTACGACCGCGACCTGACCGGGTTCATCGACGGCACCGAGAACCCGTCGCTGCTCGAGGCGCCCGGGGTGGTGGCGGTCCAGGAAGGTCCGGGCGCCGGATCGTGCGTCCTCCTCTTCCAGGTGTGGGAGCACGACGCCATCTCGTGGGAGACCTTCGGCGTCCAGGGCCAGGAGAACACCATGGGCCGGGTGAAGGCCGACAGCACCGAGTTCCCCGCGGACGAGATGCCGTCGAACGCGCACGTCCCCCGCGTGACGATCGAGAAGGACGGTGCGGAGTTCAAGATCTTCCGGCGGAACGTCGCCTACGGCGGAGTGACCGACCACGGGACGGCGTTCGTCGGCTTCGCCCCGGATCAGTGGCGCATGGCCGAGATGCTCCGCCGGATGGCGGGCGCGTCCGACCGCATGCGCGACGCCCTGACCTTCTGGGTGACCCCCCTCTCGGGCGCCTACTACACGGTGCCCTCGGTCGAGTCGCTGGCCCGCTTCACCGGGCCCGACCAGGTGGGTTGAGGCGAGGGGCCTCCCAGGCACTCAACCGTTCACCGGCGAGCCCGTAACACCACCCCTGCCGACGGCACTCAGGGATGCGGGGCAGTGGTGTCTCGCGCACCGGCCGCCCGGTCCGGTGCAGCTACGCCCGGCGAGAGGCATTCCATGTCCCGGTCGACCACGTCCCCACGATCCGTCCCCCCCGAGAAGACGGTCCGCCGCCGGAGAGCGACGCCCTCCACCGGGCGCCGGGCGCTGCTGCTGCCCCTGGTGTGCGCGAGCGCACTCCTCGTCGCCACCCCCGCCGTCGCCACCGGTGGCGACGGCAACGGCCCCGCTTACGGCCATGGCAACGGCAACGGCCATGGCAACGGCAACGGCAACGGCAACGGCAACGGGCCGAACCAGGACGAGGCCTACCAGGAGGCCGAGGCGATCCTCGAGTCCCGCGACGGCGAGGAGCGGCAGGACCAGAGCGACGAGGACAACGTCTTCTTCCCCTCGACGCTCGGGCTGTACAACCTGGAGGACAACGCCACCGCGAGCGTCGACCTCCCGCTGTTCCCCGGGCTCGGCCCGGACGGGGAGGGCGTCTGGTACATCCTCACCGAGGCCGCCGACTTCGACGTCGCCGCCCAACTCGGGGTCAACTACGCCCCCAAGCTCGCCCACGGCATCGACACGGGCGGCGATCAGCCGGTCACCATCGAGGACGGGAAGCTCAGGTTCACCGGCGCGATCGACTTCTCGCCGCGCCGGGTGCTCACGCCCGGCACCGGTGCGTCTGCGTTCCCGCCGGCGATCGCCGAACCGGGAGGGATCGGGGACGAGAACTGGTCGGGGCTGGTGGTCCTGCCGAGCGGGTCGGCGCTCAACGTCATGGTCGTGGCCAACGCCACCGGCTTCCACGACAGGGCCCAGATGCTCGACTACGAGGCAGGGGTGGTCAACTACTCCCTCGCCGACGGGTTCGAGGGTGGCGACCAGTTCTACTACCACCTCGTGACCGAGTCCTCCGATGCCGTGGCCGCGACCGTCGAGCAGGGGGTCTTCTCACCTCGCCTGGGTGCCCTGCCGGCGGCCGGGGAGAGCGACCTCGAGGACGACTCCGCCCGCCTCGGGTTCGCCCCCACCGCCAACGGGGAGACCGGGTACGACAACCCCGAGCGCCAGGGACTCAACTCCACCGTGGCCGACGACGACCTGCCGCCGATCAACGTGTTCCCGCTCGATCCGGCCAACGACCAGCGGGAGAACAACAACTACTCGCCCATGTGGGACGCCCACGTCTACGTGTGGACCGAGGAGGCCATCGCGGCGGGCGAGCGGCGCCGCGTCAACGGTCTGGAGGACCTGCAGGCCTTCAAGGACGCGGGGTTGGTCGTGGATGCCCCGGGCAACGCGGGGCCGGAGAACGACCTCATCGCGGGACTGCGGCCCACCGGCATCATCATCAACTGTCCGGTGATCAACCAGCCGTTCGAGGGAACGGTGGACCTGCCGGTCGGTCCTCTCGGCTGACCGACGAGCGGTGGCGGGGCGTGCGGCTCAGGACCGACCGGGCCGCACGTCCCCGCGCTGTCGCCCTCCGGTGGTGTGCCCGCTGCCAGGCGAGACTTCGCAGTGTGACGGCGGAATCACTTTCGATTCGCGGCGCGCGACCGCACCACCCGTTGGACCCGGGTTCGCACGGGCTTCACCGGAGCGGCCCCGGAAGGCTGTGCGCCACCCACATGGTCGCCTCCCCACCCAGTTGAGGAGGTCCCATGCTCCACCGCCGGACCACGGTCACCACCGTCGCCGTCTCCCTGCTCGCGCTCGGCTCGACCGCAGCAGGCGCCGCGCCACCCGGAGGGGAGGCCGGCAGCGGTCGCTTCCAGTTCGCTCCGGTCCCCACCTCGACCGCCTGCACCGACGGCGGCAACCCCGAACAGCCCTTCGTCCTGCCGCCCGGCTACGTCCAGGAGGTCTTCGCCCAGGAAGGTGACGGCGGCACCATCGACCTCTGGGACATGAACACCCAGAACGAGACGGCGCTCTCCCGGATCCCGCAGCCGTTCGCCGCCGACTCGCTGACCGGCGGGCCGCACGTCGGGCGCTTCCTGTACCGCACCCACGAGACGAGCAGCAACGGGCAGGTGTCGGTGACCGACCTGGGCCAGAGCGAGCCGGACATCGAGACCGGCCGGGAGGTGACCCGGGTGCTCGCGCAGCGCCCGGACTGGGAGCGGTTCGACGGCATCGTGTGGACGCCCTGGGGCACGATCCTGGCCGCGGAGGAGACCTCCCGGGCGGCCTTCCCCGACCCGACGGTGCCGCAGGCCCAGGCCGGCCTCGTCTACGAGATCGACCCGGTGACCGGAGCTGCGGTGACCCGCCCCGCCATCGGCTCGCGCAGCCACGAAGGACTGCGGTTCGACGCCGAGGGCAACCTCTACGGCATCTCGGAGACCGGCCGGTCGCGGATGGTGAACGGCCAGGAGGTCCTCGGCGGGTTCATCTACCGGTTCACGCCCGACCGGAAGGGCGACCTGTCCAGCGGCACGCTCTTCGCCCTGAAGGTGACCGCACCCACCGGCGACCGGACGGGCGAGGCCGTGTGGGTCCCGCTCGACCCCGCCAGTGCTCAGGTCAACTCCGACGCGGCCGCGGCCGCGGTCCAGGCGACCGGCTACGACCGGCCGGAGGACGTCGAGACGGCGGAGAGCACCGGCAACAACCACGGCTCCGGGGTCAACGCCGTCTACGTCGCCATCACCGGGGAGGACCGCGTCCTCAAGATCGACCTCCGCGAGCCACGCTCGGGCCGCGAGCACCTCACCGCCTTCGTCTCCGACTACGTCCGGGACCCGGAGAACGCTCCCGCCGACTTCGACGACCCGGACAACCTGGCGCTCGACCACGCCGGCAACCTCTACATCACCGAGGACCCGGGTGGCACGACGGCCCGGGGCAAGCAGGTCGGCGACGACATCTGGGTCGCCGAGCCGCCCCAGGGCCAGGCCAGCCCCGGAGCAGCGGGTCAGCAGCGGCCGGCGGAGCGGACCGTGCGGTTCGCCTCCCTGACCGACTGCGACGCCGAGCCCACCGGCATCTACTTCGACGTCGACGGCGACGTGCTGTACGTCAACGTGCAGCACCGCGGCGGTGACGGCCGGGACCTGGCCGTCCGCATCCAGCCCGAGGACGCCGTCGCCGGTCAGGGAGGGCCCGCCACCCCCTGAGCGGGGAGCTACTGCACAGGCGCGCGAAGGCGGTGTGCGCGGCGGCCTATCCGGTCGCCGCGCACACCGCCCCACCACGCCGGCGGGTGCCCGGCAGGCGGTTCAGGCCGAGGCAGTCCCGTCGGTCTCGGCCGTGACGGTCGTCCGTGAGCGGTACTCCAGGTCGCCGTAGCCCTCGCTGTGCCGCTGCATCCAGCCGGCGACGAAGGGGCACAACGCCAGCACCTTCAGCTCCTGCCGGCGTACGTCGTCCATCGCCTGACGCACGACCTCGGACCCCATGCCGCGGCCCTCGTGTCCGGGGAGGACCTCCGTGTGCGCGAAGACGACCAGCTCCGCGGTCTTGATGTAGTCCGTCACCGCTGCCAACTCCCCGTCGACGCGCCCCTCGTATCGGTGCTGCTCGGCCGCATCGGTCACCGTCATCTGCACGGGTTGCCCCTCTTCCTGTCCTGGACTTCTCGGTACTGCTCCGGTCGCGCTCATGGCACGTCGTGCTGCGCGGCCCTGCCGACGCGGCGTTCAGACCCGCCGCCGAGAGGGCGCCGCCCTACCGACCTGTCACCTGGGAATGCGCCGGCCGGCGACGTCAGGCGGCGCTGCGGTTGCTCCGGGATTACACACCGGCAGGCGGTCCGTTGACCAGCCCCACCCGACGTCGCTGGGCAGTACGCCTAGCCGACGGCCGACCAGTCCGGACGGCGCAGCGGCAGCCGGGTGTCCCCACCGGACTTGACCGCCAGCACCTGGTTGACCCCGACCCGCCGTCCCTCGAAGCCCAGGGCCGAGCCGGCCAGGTACAGCCGCCACACCCTGGCCCGGCCGGGCGAGGTGAGCCGCACCGCCTCGTCCCAGTTCTGCTCGAGGTTGATGACCCACGCCCGGCAGGTCAGGGCGTAGTGACGTCGCAGCGCCTCGACGTCGTGCACCTCGAAACCGGCCGACTCCAGCACGCGCACGTGGATGTCGAGGGGCTGCAGCTCGCCGTCGGGGAAGACGTAACGGGTGAGGAACGACCGTGGGTTCGGCCGGTCGGGCCCGGCCGCCGGGCCGCGGGTGATGGCGTGGTTGAGCAGCCGCCCCCCGGGGCGGAGCAGGGCATGCAGCCTCGCGGCGTAGGACGGCAGCTGAGCCCGCCCCACGTGCTCGGCCATCCCGATCGAGGAGACGGCGTCGTAGGGGCCGTCGTCGATCCGGCGGTAGTCCTGCAACCGGATCTCGACCTTGTCGGTCAGGCCGGCCTCGGCCACCCGCTTGCGCGCCAGGTCGACCTGCGACTGCGAGATGGTCACGCCCGTGACGCTGACGCCGTAGCGGCTCGCGGCGTGCAGCGCCATCGAGCCCCAGCCGCAGCCCACATCGAGCAGCCGCATGCCCTCCCGCAGCCCGAGCTTGCGGCAGACCAGGTCCAGCTTGGCCTCCTGCGCCTCCTCCAGGCTGGAGCTCCCGGACGCGAAGTACGCGCAGCTGTAGACCATCGAGGGACCCAGCAGCAGCCGGTAGAAGTCGTTGCCGACGTCGTAGTGGTGCGTGATCGCCTCCCGGTCGCGGCCGAGCGAGTGCCGCACCCCGCGCACCCGCGACTCCTCGGGCGGCGGGGGTGGCGGAGGCCCGAGCACGCCGAGGCGCAGCAGCGGACCGGCGAGCCGGGCCAGGCTCCGGCGGTCGAGCTCGAGCTCCCGGCGGTCACCCGCCAGGTTGGGCAGCGACAGCGCCTCGTAGACGTCGCCCTCGAGGTCGAGGTCGCCACTGACGTAGGCCCGTCCCATCCCGAGCTCACCCGGCGCGTAGATCATCCGGCGCAGCGCACGGGGATGCCGGACGACCAGCGTCGGAGCACCCGCCACGGTCGTCGCCGAGCCGTCCCAGCAGCGCACCGACAGGCGCGGCGGCTCGCCGAGCAGCTGCACGGCCAGCTCGTTGACGACGGGCGCGGCGGCTGGGATGCCCCTGGGCCGGCGTCGCCGCGGCCGGGTGCGGGCGAACGCCGTCCCGTCGGGGTCGACCGTGCCGGGTGAGGTCCCGGGCACGGGGACGTTCTCGGTCATGGACAACTCCTCGTAGCGGGGTCGCGTCCGTCGTGGCGCACACCTGTGCGCGGGTGATCGTGGATCGTTACAGACCGATGATCTTGACGACAGGGCTTGCGCCACGACTAGGCCGATGTGGTCGGTTCCCTGTAATGGCCTCGCTACCGGAGGCACCCATAGACGGAGTCGGCACCGTGCCGGCAGCGGACGGAGCGGCCGTGAGCGAAGGAACCGGAACACCGGACGCGGCGGTGAGCACCCGCGGCGCGGACGTGGTCGTGCCGGACCCGGCGGAGCTGGGCACGTGATCGGGAGCCGGACGTTCCCGGTCGACGCGTGGTCGGTCCGCGAGCCCCACCTCGACCTCGGCCTGCTGCCGCAGACCGAGTCGGTGTTCGCGTTGTCCAACGGCCACATCGGCCTGCGCGGCAACCTCGACGAGGGCGACCCGCACGCGATCCCCGGCACGTATCTCAACTCCTTCTACGAGACTCGGGTGCTGCCGTACGCCGAGGCCGGTTACGGCTACCCGGAGGACGGGCAGACGGTCGTCGACGTCACCAACGGCAAGCTCATCCGGCTGCTGGTCGACGACGAGCCCTTCGACGTCCGCTACGGCGAGCTGCTCCAGCACGAGCGCACCCTCGACCTGCGGGCCGGCACGCTGGTGCGCTGCGTCGACTGGGTCTCCCCCGCCGGCAAGCGCGTGAAGATCCGTTCCACCCGGTTGGTGTCCTTCGCCCAGCGCGCGGTCGCGGCGATCTGCTACGAGGTCGAGGCCGTCGACGCCGGGGTGCGCGTCACCGTGCAGTCGGAGCTCGTGGCCAACGAGGACCAGCCGGACATGTCCGGGGACCCGCGGGTGTCCGCGGCGCTCAGGGCACCGCTGGTGCACGTCACCGGCGACGTCGAGGAGCACGGGGCGCTGCTCGTGCACCGCACCCGCAGCAGCGGGTTGCTCATGGCCGCCGGCATGGACCACGTCGTCGAGGGTCCGGGCTCCGTCCAGGAGGACACCGTCGTCCGCGAGGACTGGGCCCGCACCACCGTGCTCGGCACGCTGCAGCCCGGCGAGACGCTGAAGGTCGTGAAGTTCCTGGCCTACGGCTGGTCCAGCGTCCGCTCCGTGCCGGCCGTGCGCGACCAGGTCGGCGGCGCCCTGACCGGCGCGCGCTACAGCGGCTGGGAGGGCCTGCTGCAGAGCCAGCGCGCCTACCTCGACGAGTTCTGGGACGCCTCCGACGTGGAGGTCGAGGGCGACGGCGTCGTCCAGCAGGCCGTCCGGTTCGGGCTGTTCCACGTCCTGCAGGCCGGGGCGCGTGCCGAGCAGCGCGCGATCCCGGCCAAGGGTCTGACCGGTCCCGGCTACGACGGGCACACCTTCTGGGACACCGAGGGCTTCGTGCTGGCGACGCTGACGGCCACCGTGCCCGACGCCGCGGCGGACGCCCTGCGCTGGCGGTACTCGACCCTCGACCTGGCCCGCGAGCGCGCCCCCGC
>CADCTN010000225.1:22133-28769 GCA_902805535.1 uncultured Blastococcus sp.
GAGTGCTCGGCCTACTGGCCGGCCGGGACCGCCGCCTTCCACGTCAACGCCGTCATCGCCTACGCTGTCGAGCGGTACCGCCTCGTCACCGGCGACCTGCAGCTGGAGATCGACTGCGGCCTGGAGATGCTCGTCGAGACGGCCCGCCTGTGGATGTCGCTGGGCCACCACGACAGCGCCGGCGCGTGGCACATCGGCGGCGTGACCGGACCCGACGAGTACACCGCCCTCGTCGACGACAACGTCTTCACCAACCTGCTCGCCGCCCGCAACCTGCGGGCCGCGGCCGACGGCTGCGCGCGCCACCCGCAGCTTGCCGAGCAGTTGCTCGTCAGCCCGGCGGAGCGCACGGCCTGGCGGGACGCAGCCGGCGCCGTGCACATTCCCTACGACGAGGCCCTCGGCGTCCACCCGCAGTCCGAGCGCTTCACCCAGTACGACGAGTGGGACTTCGCCGCGACCAAGGACGACTACCCGCTCCTGCTGACCACGCCGTACTTCCAGATCTACCGCAAGCAGGTCGTCAAGCAGGCCGACCTGGTGCTCGCGATGCACTGGTGCCCCGACGCGTTCGACGACGGGCAGCGCGCACGCAACGTCGACTACTACGAGCAGCGCACCGTCCGGGACTCGACGCTGTCGGCCTGCACCCAGGCGACGATGTGCGCCCGCGTCGGCCACCTCGACCTCGCCCACGACTACCTGCACGAGGCGGCGCTCATCGACCTCAGGGACCTGCACGGGAACGCGGGGGACGGCGTGCACATGGCGTCGCTGGCCGGCGCGTGGAGCGCGCTGGTCGACGGGTTCGGGGGCCTGCAGGTCGGCGAGGGGACCCTCTCGCTCGACCCGCAGCTCCCGACCGGCCTGCACCGGCTGGCCTTCCGCGTCCGGTGGCACGGGATGCGGCTGCTGGTCGAGGTGACCGGGAGCGACGTGACCCTGACGCTGCGGGACGGCGAGGGGGCCGCACTCGACCTGGTGCTCTGCGGTGAGGCGGTGACGGTCACCGCCGGCGCGCCGGTGACGCGTGCGTGGACGCGGCGCCCGCCGCTGCTCCCCCGACCCACGCAGCCCATCGGCCGCGAGCCGGTGAGCCGGGACTGACCGGGGAAGGGTTCCTCGCCTCGGCGGCGAGGTCCCCTCTCAGGCGTCCGCTCTCAGGCGTCCGCTCTCAGGCGTCCAGGAGCCGGCGCAGCCAGGCCAGGCGCGCCGCCCGGGCCGCCCGGGAGAGACCCGCGGCGGGCATGAACCCGTCGAACCCGTGGTAGGCCCCCGGCCACACGTGCAGCTCCGCCGCTCCCCCGGCGCGCCATAGCCGGGCGGCGTAGTCGACGTCCTCGTCGCGGAAGGTCTCCACCGACCCCACGTCGATGAACGCGGGCGGCAGTCCCGCCAGGTCGTCGGCCCGGGCCGGCGCGGCGCCGGCGGGCACGTCCGGGCCGCCCACCGCATCGCCCAGCAGCGCCCTCCAACCGGTGGCGTTGGCGGTGCGGTCCCACACCCCCTCGCCGTCGAGCATGGTCGACGACGGGTGCGCGGCCCGGTCGTCGAGCATCGGGCTCAGCAGCATCTGCCCGGCGATCGCCGGCCCCCCACGGTCGCGCGCCAGCAGCGCGAGAGCGGCGCAGAGCCCTCCGCCGGCGCTCTTGCCCAGCACGACGAGCCGGTCGGGATCGAGCCCCAGCGCGCCGGCCTGGTCGACCGCCCAGACCAGGCCGCGGTAGCAGTCCTCGACGGGCACGGGGTGCGGGTGGTCAGGGGCGAGTCGGTACTCGACCGACACCACGGCCAGGCCGACCTCGGTCACCCAGTCGAGGACGTCGTCGAGGCCGAGGAAGCGGTTGCCGAGGACGAAGCCGCCGCCGTGCACGTGGTACAGCGTCGGCAGGGGCCCGTCCGCGCCGGCGGGCCGCAGCAGCACGGCCTCCTGTTCCGGTGCCCCGTCGTGGCCGGGCACGGTCAGCGCGCGCACCTCGACCGCGCCTCCGCGCCGCAGCTCCTCAGGGCCGAGGGTGTTCGAGTCGGCGACCGCGCGCATCGTCGGGAGCGTCGCCGGCGTCATGGCGGCGGCCGAATCGCCGATCAGGTCGAACAGCGTCGCCAGCTCCGGGTCGAAGGGCGGGCGGCCCACCCCGGTGAAAGATCCTGCTGCGGTCACGGGGACCTCCTCGTGCGTCGTCGGTGACGCCGGTCGTGGGCGGGCGATCTCTAGCTGGGTCGTGCTGTCGACGGCGTCTGCACGGCACCGGCCCGGCCGGCTTCCGGCCGCGCGCCGTCGAGGAGCGCGGTGGAGACCTCCCACAGCCGCCGGGCGGCAGCCGGGTCCAGGGCGTAGTCCCGGACGCCGTGCAGCCCGTCCCGGACGGCCGGCACGACGGCGGCCTCGCGGCAGTCCTCGAAGTAGCGGCCCCCGATCCCCTCGAGGAGCGGGGAGGTGGCGACGAGCACCGAGGTCGCCGCTCCCTGCTGCGGAGTCTTGATGCCCGTCCCGTCCGGGCCCGTCGGGGGCACCGAGGCCTTCATGGCCGCCAACTGGCCGACGTCCCAGTGCCGCTGCAGCTTCGTCCAGATCCCGCCCGGCATGACGGCGTTGGCGGTGATCCCGTCGTCGGCCCAGCGGCGCGTCGCCTCGACGGCGAAGAGGACCTGCGCGGTCTTCGACTGCCCGTAGGCCAGGCCCGGGTCGTAGGGGCGGCGGTCGAAGAACAGGTCGTCGAACACGACCGGGGAGCTGCCGTGGCCGCTGGAGCTGACGGACACGATCCGGGCGGCGCCGTCGGCGGCGAGAGCGGCGTGCAGTCCCGTGGCCAGCGCGAAGTGCCCGAGGTGATTGGTGCCGAACTGCAGCTCGAAACCCTGGGCGGTGCGGCCGGGTGGGGTCTGCATGACACCGGCGTTGTTGACCAGCAGGTGCAGCGGGCCACGCCACGCACCGGTGAAGGCCTCGACGGAAGCCAGGTCGGCGAGGTCGAGGTGCTGCGCGCTGACCGTGCGATTTCCGGTGGTCGCGGTGATGTCGGCGGCTGCCCGCTGCCCGGCCGCCAGATCTCGCACCGCCAGCACCACGACCGCGCCCGTGCCGGCCAGGGCCCGTGCGGTCTCGATCCCGATACCGGATGCCGCGCCGGTGATCACGGCGCTGCGCCCGCGCAGGTCGATGCCGGCGGCCACCTCGGCCGCGGTGCTGGTCGCGTCGAACGGGGTGGTGATGCGGCTCATGGGCGCGGTCCTCTCGGTCGTGGACGGTGGGATTCGCGGATCAGGGTCAGCTCGGGCGGGTGGCGGAGATCCCGCCGTCGACGTAGAGGGTGATGCCGTGCACCATCCGGGCGTCGTCGGAGGCCAGGTACAGGACGGCCTTGGCGATGTCCTCGGGCTCGACCACGACGCCGGCCGGGGTGCCGGCGGTCATCGCGTCCAGGACGCCCTGGGAGGACTCGTTGCCCGGGGTCAGGGTCGCCCCCGGCGCGACGGTGTTGACCCGCACCCCCCGGGGGCCGTACTCGGCCGCCCAGCTGCGCGTCAGCTGCTCGTCTGCGGCCTTCGTCGCGCTGTACATGGCGGCGAACGGGTTGCCGACCTGCGCCATCCACGAGCCGACGTTCACGATGACCCCGGAGCCGCGCTCGGCCATGGGCGGGGCGAGCGCGCCGACCAGCACGTGCGGCGCCCGCACGTTGACCGCCAGCATCGCGTCGAGGTCGGCGTCGGGCAGCTGCTCGGTGAGCGTCGCGGGGTAGATGCCGGCGTTGTTGACCAGGACGTCGACCCGGCCGCCGAGCGCGGCGGTGGCGTCCGCCGCGAAGGCGCGCAGGTCCTCGTAGGACCCGCCCAGGTCCGCCGGGACGAACACGGCCGTCCCGCCGGTGCCGCTGATCTGCTCGACGACCGCCCGGCCGCGGGCGGCGTCCCGGCCGCTGACCACGACCGCGGCGCCCTCCTCACCCAGCGTCCGGGCGATCGCGGCGCCGATGCCGCTGGTCGAACCGGTGACCACCGCGGTGCAGCCGGTCAGACGCGGTGAGGTGGCGCAACTGGAGGAGGTCATGCCTCCTGTCTAGGCGTCCGGCGCGGTCCCGCACCAGGGCAGGTCCAGCCTGGGCACGGCAGGACCACCCAGCTCACGGCGGGCGGGCCTAGGGTGAGGCGTGCCCGCAGATCGCGCCGCCCTCGGCGGTTTCCTGCGCGCGCGGCGGGACCGGCTCAGCCCCGCCCAGGCCGGTATCCGGCCGTTTCCCGGCCCCCGCCGCGTCCCTGGGCTGCGGCGGGAGGAGCTGGCGGTGCTCGCCGGGCTGAGCCCGGACTACTACAGCCGGCTGGAACAGGGACGGCAGGCCAACATCTCGGACGGCGTCCTCGCCGCCCTGTCCCGGGCGCTGCGGCTCGACGACGTCGAGCAGGCCCATCTGCGCGACCTGGCCGCCCCGACCGCACGGCGCCGCTCCGGCGGCAGCGCAGCGGGGCAGCGTGCCGACCCCGGCCTGCTGCGGCTGATGGCGGCGCTGGACCACCTGCCGGTCGTGCTGCTGGGCAGCCGCGCCGACGTCCTGGCCCGCAACGCCCTGCTGACCGCCGTCCTGGGCCACCCGCTCCCGCCCGGCGCCTCGTTCCTGCGTTACCTGTTCCAGGACCCCGTCGCGCGGGAGCGCATCGTCAACTGGTCGGACTTCGCCTCCGCCTCCGTCGCCGGCCTGCGCCGGGAGGCCGGCCGCCACCCCGAGGACCGGCAGCTCCGCGAGCTCATCGACGAGCTCCGCGCCACCGACCCCGACGTGGCGCGCTGGTGGGACGACCACGCCGTCCGCGACTACGCCTCCGTTCCCAAACGCATCCAGCACCCCACCGCAGGTCCGCTGTCCTTCGACGTCGAGATCGTGGGCGCTCCGTACGAGCTGGACCAGCACCTCGTCGTCTACACCACCCAACCGGACTCCCCCACGGCGAACGTCCTGCCGCTGCTGGCCAGCTGGAGCGCGAACGTCACCACGCCCCCGCACGACCGCCAGTAGCCGTCCGGCCAGGTCTCGGGGACCTCGCTGCCCCTGACCGCGACGGCGGGACGACACGCCCGGGATGACCGGGCGCGCTGTGGCCGTAACGAAACGACCGCACGCGGAACTGACGGACTGAGCCTTCGCGTCCGACGGGACGCGTCCTGGCCCGCTACGGCGCGACTTCCACCCAGTGGACGCACCCGGCATACCGCGCCCGGCAGATGGGTTCGGACGACCACCGCCCGCCACAGTGCTCCATCCACCGGCCGCACACGACGGCCCACCATCCCGAGAGGGGCTCTCATGCATTGGCTCTACCTGGGCATCGCTGCGGTGTTCGAGATCGTCTTCGCCCTGTCCGCCAACGCCGCCAAGGGCTTCACGCACCTCTGGTACTCCATCCAGACCTTCGCGGCCGCCGCGGTCGCCATCTACTTCCTGTCCCGTGCCCTGCAGGTGCTCGACGTCGGGGTGGGTTACGCCATCTGGACCGCGGTCGGCGCGGTGGGCACCGTCATCTTCGGCGTCGTCCTGTTCGGCGAGAAGCTGAACGCCGGCAAGGTCGTCTCGATCCTCGCGGTCATCGCCGGCGTGATCGGTCTCAAGGTGGTCTCCGGTGCCTGACGCGACCCGCGGGGGAGCCGCAGACCACGACCAGTCGATGCAGCCAGGAGACCCCGTGACCGCCGCAGCCTCCCCGCCCGCCGCCACCCCACCCGCTCCCGCCCAGTCCCGAGCGAAGGCGTGGGTGATGCTCCTGCTCGCCGCCGTCTTCGAGATCATCTTCGCCCTGGCCACCGGGAAGACGGACGGGTTCACCGTCCTGTGGCCGTCGGTGATCTCCATCGTCGGGGTGGCGCTGAGCATCTATTTCCTTACCCAGGCCCTCAAGACGCTCGACGTCGGGGTCGGGTACACCATCTGGACCGGCATCGGCTCCGTGGGGACGGTCGTTCTGGGAGCCGTGATCTTCGGTGAGTCCCTCGGCCTGGCCAAGATCGGCGCCTTCGTCCTGATCATCGGCGGCGTCATCGGACTCCAGCAGTCCGACCGCAAGCCCCGGCTGGACCCCACCGACCCCGACTGCGAGGACGTCCCCATCGGGGTGCGCTGCGGCGGAACGGCCGCGATGCCGGCAACCACCCAGCCGGCAGCCACCCGCTGACACTCGTCGGCGGTCACGCCCGACACCGATCCGACGCCGAGGCAGTGAGCCAGGCGTTTCCGTACCACGACACGGAGGAGAGTTCCATGGAGTTCGAAGGCAAAGTAGTCCTGATCACCGGCGGTGGGTCCGGCATCGGCAAGGCGGCTGCCGCCCGCTTCCTCGACGAGGGTGCGAACGTGGTGATCAACGGCCGGAACGCCGGCAAGCTGAAGGACACCACGGTCGAGCTCGATGCGAGCGGAGCCCGGATGGACTCGGTCGCCGGCAACATCGCGGACCCCGCAGTCGGCAAGGAGCTGGTCCGTGTCGCCGTCGAGCGTTTCGGTGGAGTCGACGTCCTGGTCAACAACGCCGGCGTCTTCACACCCAAGGGCTTCCTCGACCACACCCCCGAGGACCTGGAGCACTACCTGGACCCGATCGTCCGCGGGACCTTCTTCGCCAGTCAGGCCGCGATCCCGGAGATGAAGC
>CADCTN010000226.1 GCA_902805535.1 uncultured Blastococcus sp.
TCTGGGGTGTGTCAGCGTGGCGGCTCTACCAGAGGTGTTCGCACTCTGTCGTCCATCGGGTTCACTCGTTCAGGCGACCGTGTCGGCGAGCGCACAGTTCCGTCAGCGGTAGGACGGCCGCAGTTGGGCAAATTACCGATGATCATGCAGGCCAGCGACCGGCCCTGAGATACCTCATATCCCTGGGTCGGGGGTTCGAGCCCCACCCGCGAAACGCCCTAGGGTCCGGTCATACTATTCGGCGTCTCCCTCCCCTGCTTCGGCGCCGGGGCCGACGCGGCCGTGGTCGTGGAGTGGGCCGTGACCGCCGAGGCCGCCGGCTGGGACGGGTTCTTCCTGTGGGACCACCTCTTCGCCTTCAGCGACGGCCCGATCGAGGCGGTGGACCCCTGGGTGGCGCTGACCGCCGCGGCCTGTGCCACCAGCACGATCCGCATCGGCACGCTCGTGACCCCGCTGCCCCGCCGCCGTCCGGTAGTCGTCGGACGGCAGACCGTCACCCTGGACCGGCTCAGTCGCGGCCGGCTCACCCTCGGCGTCGGCACCGGCGCCTTCCCCTACGAGTGGGAGTACTGCGGCGAGAAGGGCGACCACCGGACCCGGGGCGCCATGCTCGACGAGCACCTGGACCTCCTGGACCGGCTGTGGACGGGGCACCCGGTCCGCCACGACGGGCCTCACTACCGGGCGGCCGGGCCGGAGTGGTCGGCCACCTGCTATCCGTCCCCGCTGCAACACCCCCGCATCCCGGTCTGGGTCGGCGGGAGCTGGCCGGGCAGCCGACCGTTCGTCCGCGCGGCCCGCTGGGACGGCGTCGTGCCGATGCGCGCCGACGGTCCCTGGCAGGTCGCCGACACCGCCGCCGTCGCCGTCGCCGATCGCATGCGGTCACTGCGTGCGGACCTGAGCGGGCTCGACATCGCTGTGCCCGGCGAGTCCGACGGTGGTGACCTCGACCGCCACCGCCTGCACCAGGCGCACGCCGATGCCGGTGCGACGTGGTGGGTCGAGGCGATCCACCCAGCGCGGCCCGACCTGTCCACGGAGGTGCCGTGGCCCTCAGCCGCGATGCAGCGCCTCGCCGCCGGTCCCTGACGCGACCCCCGTCCTCTCTGTCGCACCAGGCGCCACCAATCCGTCCGAACGTCGGACGGTTCCCGAACAATGGGACGAACTCGTGGACGACCGGTCCGGATCGGGTCCACTCTGGTGGGCGAGTTCGTTCGGAGCCGGGGGGCGCCATGAGCGAGAGCACGTCTGCACGGCCGCGCGGCGGCCGTTCCGTGTTCGTGCTGGGGACCTGCTGCGGCACCCTGGCCGTCGCCGCCGTGGTGTCGGCCGTGTATCCCGCGCCCGAACCCGCGTCGCTCCCCAGCGCCGACAGCGCGCCGGCCGCGCAGTGGGAGGAGCACTGGGACGAGCAGTGGGAGGACGTCGACGAGTCCGCGCCCGTCGGGGGGCCGCTGGAGATCCCGACGATCGGCGAGGTCCCCGACGACTACGACGAGCGGTACGCCGCGCTGGACGCCGCCCGGGCGGCCGAGGCTGCCCGGGAGGCGTCGGCGCAGCCGAGCGAGCCTGCCGGCCCGCCACCGCCCACCCCGGAGTCACCCGCAGAGGCGCCGCCCCCGGCACCTCCGGTGACCCCTCCCGTCGAGGCCCCTCCCGTCGAGGCCTCTCCCGTCGAGACCCCCGCCGTCGAGCCCGCCGGAAGCCCGCCGGCGGCAGGTGAGGTGCCCGTCCCGACCGAGCCGGTTCCCTCTGCTCCCCCGCTGCCTGCGGAGGAGTCACCTGCCGAGGAGCCGCCCGCCGAGGAGTCGCCTCCGGTCGAGGCACCCGCCGAGCCGGAGCTCATCCCCGGCGAGCAGCCCGACCACCTCGACGCCGACGACACGGTTCCATTCTCCCGCACGCTGGTGCGGGTCGACGGCGACCTGGTCTGCACGGCGCCCGGCAGCGTCCCGGCGGAGAACGGGCACTTGATCGCGCTGCACTTCGAGGTCGCCCCGACGGAGGCCGAGGTGCCCGCCCTCGATGCCGCCGACTTCCGTTTCCTGGACGGCGACGGCGTCCTCACCGACGACGTCGACACCGACAGCGCGGCTGCCTGCCTGACCGAGACCGACCCCCCGGGCGAGCACGCGGGCATCCAGACCGTCGTCCTGGACGTCCCGGCCCTCACCGGCACGCTCGTCCACCGTTCGGAGTCCTGGCCCACCGGCCTGCGCTGACGGTCCTGCCGGGTCCGCCCCCGGCTGCCTCCGTAGGGGGCTGCCGCTCAGCGCTGCCAGGGCGGCGCGACGCCCCAGCCCCAGCGCGGCACCGGCGCGGAGCCGACCACCGGGGCGCCGGGCTGGGAGTTGGCCACGGCCAGCCGGGTGCCCCACTCGACGTAGCCGAGGAAGGCGGCCCGGAACTCCGGGTCGGCCGGCAGCTGCGCCCCGTCGGCGGCGTCCAGCAGTAGCGCCACCCAGCGACGACGCTGGGCCTCGGTGATCGCCTTGCCCAGATGGTGACCCAGCATCGCCGGGTAGCCGCCCCGCTCGCGGGTGTACCGGTCGGGGCCGCCGAACACCTCACCCAGCCACATCGCGACGTGCCGCGGGTGGTCGCCGTCCATGTGGGCGAACAGCGGGCCGATGAGGTCATCGGCCCGCACGCGCTCGTAGAACAACCGCGTCAGCCGCTCGAGGGCGTCACCTCCACCCGCCCACTCGTACAGCGAGGGAACCGAGGAGCCGGTACCCACGACCGCGGTGGGCTCGTAGTGCCGCATCTCCTCGATGTCGCCGACGTAGGGGCCGATCGCGGCCAGGAACTCGGGGAACAGGTCGCTCCCCCGGAACCCCTGGAGGTGATCGCTGGCCGAGGTCCACCGGATCCGCAGGACGTAGTCGGCCGTGAACGCCTCTCGCCGGCCCTCGTCGACCCGGTAGCGGATGTACTCGACGATCATGTCTGCTCCCAGGTGACTCCGACGCGCCGGCCTCACCGTGGCACCCCGCGCCCGGCCGCGGGAGGGCCCGGCACCCGGTGCGCAGATCACCGAGGGGACTCCGGTCACCAGACCGACATCGACCGCCGGAAGATGCCCGCGACGTCGTCCTCGGTGACTTCCCGGGGGGAGGTCGCGAGCAGCCGCTGCTGCTTCATCGTCCCCTCGACCAGGTCGGGGATGTCGTTCTCGCCGAAGCCCACGGCACCCACCCCGTTGGGGATGCCGATGTCGCGCATCAGGTCGGCCAGCACCATCGGCAGGAACTCCGCGGCCTCGGTCGGCAGGCCCGCGTTCGGCGCGAGCAGCTGCGCCGCCCGCACGTGCCGGTCCGGCGCGGCCTCGAAGGTGAAGCGGAAGGCCTCCGGCGCGGTGAGCGCCACCGACATCCCGTGCGGGACCATCGGCTCGCCGGCCGGGTAGTCCTGAGGGTGGAAGTCCTTGACCTGCCCGGCGATGGGGTAGGCGTTGGCGTGCGGGATGTGCACCC
>CADCTN010000227.1:0-422 GCA_902805535.1 uncultured Blastococcus sp.
CCGTTCAAACCGCTCTCTTACGAGCTGTCCTCCTTCGCCGACGAGGTGACCCGGGTGGCCCGTGAGGTGGGCACCGACGGCAAGCTCGGCGGGCAGGCTCAGGTCAAGGGGGTCGCCGGCACCTGGCGGGACCTCACCGAGAGCGTCAACCAGCTCGCGTCCAACCTGACCGGGCAGGTGCGCAACATCGCCCAGGTGACCACCGCGGTGGCCCGCGGCGACCTGAGCCAGAAGATCACCGTGGATGCCCGGGGCGAGATCCTGGAGCTGAAGTCCACGGTCAACACGATGGTCGACCAGCTGTCCTCCTTCGCCGCGGAGGTGACCCGGGTGGCCCGCGAGGTGGGCACCGAGGGCAAGCTCGGCGGGCAGGCGCAGGTGCGCGGCGTGTCGGGTACGTGGCGGGACCTCACCGAAAGCGG
>CADCTN010000227.1:432-28595 GCA_902805535.1 uncultured Blastococcus sp.
GATCCAGGTCGCGGCGCTCGGCGAGGTCGCCGAGCTCAAGGACAACATCAACCAGATGATCGCGGCGCTGCGCGAGACCACCGCGGAGAACGCCGAGCAGGGGTGGCTGGACTCCAACCTCGCCCGCATCGGAGGCCTGCTGCAGGGCCAGCGCGACCTCGGCGACGTCGGTCAGATGATCATGACCGAAGTCGCACCGCTGGTGGGCGCCCAGGTCGGCACCTTCTTCCTGGCCGCCGACCCCGGTGACCTCGCCGAGGCGAGCGCCCCCGCCTGCTGGGTGATGTGCGCCGGGTACGCGATCCCGATGCAGGATCCGCCGCAGGAATACCGCTTCGGCGAGGGCCTGGTCGGGCAGGCCGCGATGAGCAGGCAGAGCATCGTCGTCACCGAGGTGCCCCTGGGGTACCTGGACGTGCGCTCCGGGACCGGGACCGGAGCGGCCGGCGCGATCGTCGTGCTCCCCGTCCTGTTCGAGGGCGAGTCACTGGGGGTCATCGAGCTCGGGGCGACCACGCCCTTCTCGGCCCTGCACCTGACCTTCCTGGAGCGACTGGTCACCACGATCGGCGTGGCCCTGGCGACCATCCAGGCCGGCCGGCGCACCGAGCAGCTGCTCGCGCAGTCCCAGCGGCTGACCACGGAGCTGCAGGACCAGTCCGCCGAGCTGCAGCGCACGAACGCCGAGCTGGAGGAGAAGGCCCTGCAGCTGTCCGAGCAGAACCGCAACGTCGAGCTCAAGAACATGGAGATCGACGCGGCACGGCGCGGCGTGGAGGAGAAGGCACAGCAGCTCGCGCTGGCCAACCAGTACAAGTCGGAGTTCCTGGCCAACATGAGCCACGAGCTGCGCACCCCGCTCAACTCGCTGCTCCTGCTGTCGCGGCTGCTCGCCGACAACCGGGACTCCAACCTGACCCCGAAGCAGACCGAGTTCGCCCGGACCATCCACGCGTCCGCGTCGGAGCTGCTGCACCTGATCGAGGACATCCTCGACCTGTCCAAGATCGAGGCCGGCCGGGTGGACATCCAGCCCGCCCCGGTGGAGCTGGCCGAGGTGTGCGCCGTCGTGCAGCAGGCGTTCGGTGTGCAGGCCGAGGAGAAGGGCCTGGAGCTGCGCGTCGAGGCGGCCGCGGACCTGCCCGCCTGGATCACGACCGATGCCCAGCGGCTCCAGCAGATCCTGCGCAACCTCCTGGCCAACGCCCTCAAGTTCACCGACACCGGCAGCGTGACGCTGCAGGTCGGCCTGGCGCCACCCCGCACGCTCTACGGCGTACCCGCACTCGACGGCGCCGGTTCGGTCATCACGTTCGCGGTGCATGACACCGGGATCGGGATCCCGGGCGAGAAGCTGGCGATGATCTTCGAGGCCTTCCAGCAGGCCGACGGCACCACCAGCCGCAAGTACGGTGGCACCGGTCTGGGCCTGTCGATCTCCAAGGAGCTGGCCGGGCTGCTCGGCGGCCGGATCGAGGTGTCGTCCGAGCCGGGCGCCGGGTCGGTGTTCACCCTGCTGCTGCCCGACGAGTGCCCCGCGGTCGCCTCGGCGACGCCGGCCGTCCCGGCGCAGCGCCCGGCTCCGCGCCCGGTCGAAGCGCCACCGGAGGTCTCCGAGCGGGGCGAGCCCATCCTGCGGACCGCGGCGCCGTCGACGGTGCATCCGGCGCCGGACCTGTCCGGGACGACCGTGCTCATCGTCGACGACGACGTCCGCAACGTCTTCGCGCTCACCAGCGCGCTGGAGATGCACGGCCTCGAGGTCCTCTACGCCGACAACGGCGTCGACGGCATCGCCCTGCTGACCGAGCACCCCGAGGTCCGGATCGTGCTGATGGACGCGATGATGCCCGACCTCGACGGCAACGCGACCACTCGCCGGATCCGGGAGCTCCCGCAGTGGCGGCAGCTGCCGATCGTGTTCCTGACGGCGAAGGCGATGCCCGGGGACCGGGAGTCCAGCCTGGCCGCGGGCGCGACCGACTACGTCACCAAGCCCGTCGACCTCGACGAGCTGCTCGCGATCATGGCGTCCTGGGTGTCCGGCAACGGCGATGCGACGGCCCACGGCGACGGCAACGCCATGGCCCGGGGCGACGGGAACGCCATGGCCCACGGCGACGGCGCTCCGGCGTGACCCCGCCGGTCCGGGTCCTCGCGGTCGACGACCGGCGGGAGAACCTGCTCGCGCTGCAGGCGATCCTGGAGGGGTTGCCCATCGAGGTCGTCGCGGTGACCAATGGTGAGGACGCGCTCAAGCAGCTGCTCGTCAAGGACTACGCCCTGATCCTCCTCGACGCCCGCATGCCCGGCATGGACGGCTTCGAGACCGCCAGGCACGTCAAGCAGCGGGAGCGGACCCGGCACATCCCGATCCTGTTCCTCACCGCTGCCGACTACGACCCGCACATGGCCTTCCGCGGCTACCAGGCGGGCGCGGTCGACTACATCACCAAGCCGTTCGACCCCTGGGTGCTGCGGTCGAAGGTGGCCGTGTTCGTCGACCTCTACCTCCTGCACACCGCGGCGGCCGAGCGCGCCGCCGAGCGGGACGCGTTGCGCAAGGGCGTGGACGAGGCATGGGAGCTGCTCGACGGTGCCGGGCCCGCCGACGACATCTCGACGCTGGTCGAGCGTCTGCGCGGTGCCTTGGGTGCCCTGCGCCATGACCAGCCCTGGTAGGCCGGCGACCCGTCCGGGAGCAGCGTGATCGGGATGCCCGGCCAGGTAGCGTGCCAGCGATCGGCCGGAGCAGCGGATGCGCAGGTCCTCGGGATGGTCCGGGGCGTCGGAGGGGGAGCGGCATGACGGACAGCGCGCGGCCGGTCGTGGCGGCCGTGCCGTCGAGGACCGTGGGCCCCCCATGCTGAGGGACGCCCCGCCTCCGGAGGCTCCGGCGCGCCCCCGTCGAGCGATGGCGGAGGGAGGCGCCCTCGTCGTCGCGGGGCTGCTGCTGACCGCGGCCTTCGCCGCCGAGCCGCTCGGGTGGTGGGGCGGCGACGTCCACCAGTGGACGCCGCCCCTGAGCGCTCACCTGGACCCTGCCTTCGGTCCGGGGCTCCCGCTGGCCGTGGCCGTCGCGGTCGCCGTGGTCTGGTGGGGTCCGCGGCTGGCGGACACCCTCCCGTGGCGCCGCGTGCTCGGCGTGACCTGGGCGGCGGGCGTGTTGTGGGGCTTCGGGCTGGCCCTGCTGCGCGGTTGGCGAGGAGGGGTGGTCGCCCCGCTCGACGGCATCCACGAATCGCTCGTCGACGTCCCACGGGTCGACGACGTCGGGGAGATGCTGCGGGTCTACACCGACCGGATCCTGCTGACCTCCCCGGACCACTGGACCACCTACGACTCCGGGCATCCGCCGCTGCCGCTGATGTTCTACGTGTTCCTCGACCGCATCGGCCTCGGGGGACCGGGCGCCGGTGGGGTCGTCGCCGCCCTCATCGGCTCCACGGGGATCGTCGCGGTCCTGGTCACCCTGCGCCTGCTCGGGGACGAGCGGCGGGCCCGCGCGGCCGCGCCGTTCCTGGTGCTGACCCCGCTGGTGATCTGGATCGTCGTGTCGACCGACGCCATCCTGATGGCGGTCGTGGCCTGGGGGGTCGCGCTGCTGGCCGGCGCGGCGACCACCGCCCGACCCGGGCGCCGGCTGGCGCTGAGCGTGGCCGCCGGACTGGTCCTGGGCATCGGCATCTTCCTCTCCTACGGCCTGGTGCTCATGGCGCCGATCGCGGTCGCGGTGCTCGTGGCGGCCCGGACCTGGCGACCGCTGCTCCCCGCGCTGCTGGGGTCGCTGGCCGTCGTCGGCGCCTTCGCCGCAGCAGGCTTCTGGTGGCTGGAGGGCGAGCGGCTCCTCGTCACCCGGTACTACGAGGGCAAGGGCGGGATCCGGCAGTACTCCTACTGGCTGTGGGGAAACCTGGCTGTGGCCGCCTTCGCGCTCGGCCCCGCCGCCGTGGCCGGCCTGGGCCGCGCCGCCGCCCCCGTGCGCCGCTGGCGAGCCGCGCCGCCGGTGGTCCTGCTCGGGGCGGGGGCGCTGATCGCGATCCTCGCCGCCACGATCTCGGGTCTGTCGAAGTCCGAGGTGGAGCGCATCTGGCTGCCCTTCATGCTCTGGCTGGTCCCCCTGGCCGCGTGCCTGCCCGCCCGGCGCCGGTGGCTGGTCGCGTCGGCCCTCTGGGCGCTGGCGGCCGGAATCGTCTGGCGCACCACCTGGTGAGCGGCGGCAGAGTCCGGCGTCCGCACGCAGCGCCCGGTCGGCACCGGCCTGACCCATCGGCAGGGATGGTCACCGTTCCGTAAGGTCTTTCCCGCCGGACCTTCGACAGACTGACAGGGTGACCAATCCTGTCCGCCCCACCGGGTCACCGCCCGAGTGGTGGCCGCGGTTCTCGTCGCCGCTGCGTTCCACCGCCCTGACCGCTCGGCTCGGCCTCGTGCTGGGAGTCTGCTTCGGCGTGTGCTTCCTGACCGGTCTGCTCAGCCACTACCAGTACCAGCCCTGGGGCTGGCTACCCACTCCGGCCGCCCCCGTCTGGGGATACCGGATCACGCAGGGCGTGCACGTCACCACCGGTGTCGCCTCGCTGCCGCTGCTGCTGGTCAAGCTGTGGTCGGTGTACCCGAACCTGTTCCGCCGGCCCGTCGTGCGCTCGATCACGCACGGGATCGAGCGGGCTTCGATCGCCGTCCTCGTCGCGACCGCGCTGATCCAGCTCACCACCGGCTTCCTCAACCAGCTCAACTGGTACCCGTGGCCCTGGAGCTTCGTGTCCGTCCACCGGTTCCTGGGTTACGTGGTGATCGGCTCGATCCTCCTGCACATCGCGGTCAAGCTCCCCGACATCAAGTACGGGCTGAAGACCAAGCTCGTGGACGGCGATGTGCTCACCGAGAAGCCGTGGAGCGAGAACCCGGCCGCCTACAGCAACAACGAGGACACCCATCAGCCCCCGCCGGAGACCGATGCCATCTCCCGTCGCGGCCTGCTGACCGCGACCGGTGCCGGGATCGGCCTGGTGGTCGTGACCAGCGTCGGTGCCACGCTCACGCCGCTCGAGCCGATCGGACTGCTCGCCGTGCGTCAGCCGAGCACCGGACCCCAGGGGGTCCCGGTCAACAAGACCGCCGACGCGGCGAGGGTGCGAGAACTGGCGATGGACCCGGCCTGGAGGCTGGACGTCGAGGGGCCGCGTCCCTACCGGCTGGAGCTCGCCGATCTCGACGAGCTCGCAACCGAGGAGGCAGACTTCCCGCTCACCTGCGTCGAGGGGTGGAGCGTGGGTGCGAACTGGCGCGGGATCGGTCTGCTGGAGGTGGTGCGTCGCGCCGGGGGCAACGCCGACTCCAGCGTCGAGCTGGTGTCGCTGCAGCCGCGGGGTTCGTTCATCCGTTCGACGGTGGACGGGCCGCAGGTGTCGCGCGCGCTGCTGGCCACACATCTCAACGGCGAGCGCCTGAACGTCGACCACGGCTACCCGCTGCGGCTGATCGCCCCGAACCGGGCGGGCGTCCTCAACACCAAGTGGCTGAAGTCGGTGCGGATCCGATGAACCGTCCGAGCCGCATCCGTGTGGTCATCGGCACGGCCGGCGTTCTGCTGGTGGCCTTCGGCGCCTTCCGCCTGCTCACCGAGGTCCCGGTCAGGAGCCTGCTCGGGCTCGCGCTCTGGCTCGGCGCCGCGCTGGTCGTGCATGACGCCCTGCTCTCCCCGGGGATCCTGGGGGTGGGAGCGCTGCTCCGCCGGGTGCCGGCACGGGGCCGCAGCTACGTCCAGGGGGCGTTGGTCGCCGCGGGCCTGGTGACCGTCGTGGCCATCCCGCTGATCTATCGCCAGGACAGCCAGCCCCGCGCCGAGTCGATCCTGGGGCAGGACTTCGTCACCAACCTCGCGGTGCTGTTCGCCGTCATCGTCGCGGTCGGCATCCTGGCGTACCTGCGTCGGGTCACGCGGGAGCGATCCACGGCCGGCCCCGCGGGTGTGCCCGACGGCCGGCCCACCGAGGACGGCGCCGGGCGACCGACGTAGCCGTCGCGCCGTCGGCCGTTGCGCCGACGGCGGGCATCATCAGTCATCCGTCCCGACGGTCCCCGTGCCCGGGGACCGTCGGGACGGCCGACTCGGCTGGCGGGCACCGCTTCGACGAGGAGCCGGGACTGTCCGCGCCGTCGTCGGCCAACGACCGTTATCCCCAACACGGATACGACTTCGGGGAACCCGCGACAGCGCCGAGAAGCGAGGGAGCGGGGCCCGGACCTCGCGGCTCGGGGGTGCTCGGGACGGCGCCGGGGTAGTGCGGCCCGCATGCCGAGAACTGGGGCGCAGCGGGCGACGACGAGGCGCCCGCCGCCGAGGACGTCGGGGCTGCTGTTCGGCCTGGGCCTCGGCGGCTTCGTCGACGGGATCGTGCTGCACCAGATCCTCCAGTGGCACCACATGGTGAGCGCCCGGACGCCGCCCACCACGCTCGCCGGGCTCGAGGTGAACACACTCGCCGACGGCTTCTTCCACCTGGTGACCTGGCTGTGCGTCGTCGCCGCCTCGATCACCACCCTCAGGGCCTGGCGGCAGGGACGCCTGGCGCCCAGCTATTCGTTCCACGTCGGCCTCGTCCTGGCCGGCTGGGGCGTCTTCAACCTGGTCGAGGGGCTGATCGACCACCAGCTGCTCGGCGTGCACCACGTCCGCGACGACCTCGGCGCGCCGCTGAGCTGGGACCTCGGCTTCCTGGCGTCCGGGGTGCTGCTCGTCGCGGCCGGCTGGGCACTGCACCGGCGCGGGGCCCGCACGCTGGAGGCGCGGTCCGTGGCGTGAGCGCCGAACGGGCGCCCCCTGGACCGGGTGGCTGTCCGCTGACCCCCACGCCGCTCCGAGGGCTCTTGTTCGGGTCCGCCCGGACGGGCAGGCTGTGAGCCACGCCACAACCGCACCTCCAGGAGGCCGTCGTGGAAGCTCATGTCGGGGACCGGATCGTCGTGCGGTCCACGCACCAGGGAGAGCCCGAACGAGTGGGCGAGGTCATCGAGTGCGCCGAGCCCGGGGGAGGGCCGCCCTACCGCGTGCGCTGGGAGCCCGACGGGCACACCGCGCTCTTCTACCCGGCCGGCACCGCCTCGGTGGTCCGTGCCGAGTCCACGCGCGGCTGAGTTCCCGGCCCATGGCGAAGGACACCAGGACGGCGCCGGCCCCGCGGCCGGCCGCGCAGGTGCGCAACGTGGCGCTCGTCGGCCACTCGGGAGCGGGGAAGACGACCCTCGCCGAGGCGCTCCTGGTGGCCGCGGGCGCCCTGCCGCGCGCCGGCCGCGTGGAGGACGGCACGACGGCCCTGGACACCGAGGAGGTCGAGGTGCGGCAGCAGCGCTCGGTGTCCCTCGGCGTGGCGACCGTCGAGCACGCCGGCCACCGCATCACCCTGCTCGACACCCCCGGGTCCCCGGACTTCGTCGGCGAGCTCCGGGCCGGGCTGCGGGCCGCCGACGCGGCACTCTTCGTCGTCTCCGCGGTCAACGGCGTCGACGCGGCGACGGTGCAGCTCTGGGAGGAGTGCGCCGCGGTCGGCATGCCGCGGGCGGTGGTCATCACCCAGCTGGACCGGGCCCGGGCCGACGCCGAGGACGCCGTCCGGCTCTGCCAGATGCTGCTGGGGGAGGGCGTCTACCCCGTCCACCTGGTCGACCGCGGACCCGACGGAGCCGTCCGTGGCCTGGTGAACCTGCTCGAGCCGGCGGCCGACGCCCCGGACGCCGACCGGCTCCGCTCCGAGCTCATCGAGGGCATCATCGGCGAGAGCGAGGACGAGGCGCTCATGGAGCGCTACCTCGCCGGTGACCAGCTGGTCCAGGCCGACCTGATCGCGGACCTGGAGACGGCGGTGGCCCGGGGGCACTTCCACCCGGTGCTGTGCGCGGCCCCGCTGGCCGGGGTGGGCATCGACGAGCTCCTCGACCTGATCGTCGCCGGCTTCCCCTGCCCTCGCGAGCACGGCTGCCCGCCGGTCTCCCGGCCCGACGGGGCACCCGCGCCGGCCCTGACCTGCGACCCCGACGGCCCGCTGGTCGCCGAGGTGGTCAAGACGACGACGGACCCCTACGTGGGGCGGGTGAGTCTCGTGCGGGTCTTCTCCGGGACGCTGCGACCCGACGTCCCGGTGCACGTGTCGGGGCACGGGATGACCGAGCGGGGCCACCCCGACCACGACGTCGACGAGCGGATCGGCGCACTGTCCTCCCTGCTGGGCGCCACGCTGCGGACCGTGGCCGCCTGCCCGGCCGGGGACGTCTGCGCGGTGGCCCGGCTGGCCAGCGCCGAGACCGGGGACACCCTGTCCTCCCCGGAGGACCCCCGGCTGGTCCCGCCGTGGCAGCTGCCCACCCCCCAGCTCCCGGTCGCCGTGGAGGCCGCCTCCCGGTCGGACCAGGACCGCCTGGCGACGGCGCTGGCGCGCCTGGTCGCCGAGGACCCCACGGTGCGCCTGGAACGCCGGGCCGACACCGGCCAGCTGCTGCTGTGGTGCGTCGGCGACGCGCACGCCGAGGTGCTCCTGGAGCGGCTGCGCACCCGGCACGGCGTGGCGGTGACCACCGTGCCCGTCCGGGTGCCGATGGTCGAGACGCTCGCCGGCCCGGCCCGTGTCACCGGCCGGCACGTCAAGCAGTCCGGCGGGCACGGCCAGTACGCGGTGGTCGTCATCGACGCCGAACCGGGGCCGCCGGGATCGGGCATCGTCTTCGCGCAGAAGGTCGTCGGGGGCACCGTGCCGAGCCAGTTCCACGGGAGCGTGGAGAAGGGCCTCCGGACGCAGGCCGAGCGGGGCATCTCCGGCGACCGACCGCTCGTCGACGTGCGCCTGACGCTGGTCGACGGCAAGGCGCACTCGGTCGACTCCTCCGACGCCGCCTTCCAGGCGGCCGGATCGCTCGCGCTCCGGGAGCTGGCCGCCGCGGCCGGGACCCGCGTGCTGGAGCCCTGGTGCGAGGTGGAGGTCGTCGTCCCGGCCGAGTACGTGGGCGCCGTCATGGGTGATCTGTCCGGCCGGCGGGCACGGGTCACCGGCAGCGAGGCCGACCCGGTCCGCGACCGGACGACGGTGCGCGCGGAGGCGCCGGAGGTGGAGCTGCTGACCTACCCGGGCGCGTTGCGCTCGATCACCCACGGCACGGGTGGCTTCTCCCGCCGCCCCCTCGGTTACGAGCCGGCGCCGGCGAACCTCGCGGTGTCCGCCTAGCGGCGCCGCTGCCGGGCTCGCCGCGTGCCCGCGCACGGTGGCCTTGGGTCCGGGCGCCGTCCACTAACCTCGTGGACGGAGTGCAGCGGGCTGGAGGAGCTTTGACGTCGTCAGGCGGGGTTGTCGGCCCCACCGTCCCCTCGGCCGGTCCCGGGGTGACGGGCGGCTCCGGGCCGACGACCGGTCGGGAAGGCCTGCCCGACCGCGTCTGGACGTGGCCGAACGCGCTGTCGGCACTCCGGCTGCTGGGTGTCCCGGTCTTCCTCTGGCTGCTGCTGGGGCCGGAGGAGGACGGCTGGGCCGTCGCGATCCTCATGGTGTCCGGCTTCACCGACTGGCTCGACGGCAAGCTGGCCCGCTGGCTGGACCAGAGCAGCAAGCTCGGCGCCCTGCTCGATCCGGCGGCCGACCGGCTCTACATCGTCAGCACCCTCGTCGCGCTCGCGCTGCGCGGGATCGTCCCCGTCTGGCTCGTCGCGGTGCTGGTCGGCCGCGAGTGCGTCCTCACCGTCCTGCTCCTCGTGCTGCGCCACTACGGGTACCCGCCGCTGCAGGTGCACTACCTCGGCAAGGCCGCGACCCTCCTGCTGCTGTACGCCTTCCCCGGTCTGCTGCTGGCCGACGGCAGCGGGTGGCTGGCCATCGCCATCGAGCCGGTGGCCTGGGCCTTCACCATCTGGGGCACGGCGCTCTACGTCCTGGCCGGGGTCTTCTACCTGATCCAGGTGGTCGGCATCGTGCGCGCCGAGCGGGCGGCCACCCGCCTGCGGCAGGCACGGTGACCGGACCCCCGCGGGGTGGGGGGCCGCGCTCGCTGGGCGCTTCCCTCCTCGACGCCGTCCTCGACGAGACCCTCGACCCCGCCTACGCCCGGGCCGCGGCGAGCCGGGTGGCGGCCGGACCGCCCCCGTCCCCGCTGCGCGCACGCACGGTGGTGGCCCTGACGATGGTCGTGGCCGGATTCCTGATCGCGGTGACCTACGACGAGGCAGCGGCGGCCGTCCAGGGCCGTCAGCAGGTCCGCGCGGTGCTGGTCGACGACATCGGGCAGGGCTCGGAGGTCACCGACGACCTCGTCGCCCAGCTCGAGGCGCTGCGGACCGAGGTCACCAGCACCCGCGACGAGCTCCTCGCGGCCAGCGCCGTCGGGCAGCGGGCCGGCGACGCCCTGGCCCGCGCCGAGCTCGGCGCGGGCGCGGTCCCCCTGACCGGGCCCGGTCTGCTGGTGACGCTCGCCAACGCCGACCCGACCGCCGACGAGGACCCCGTCGGCGGGGGTACCGAGGAGTCCGACCCGCGCGGCCGGGTGCGCGATGGCGACCTGCAGCTGGTGGTGAACGCGCTCTGGGCGGCCGGGGCGGAGGCGATCAGCATCAACGGCCAGCGCCTGGGCACCACGACCGCGATCCGGTTCGCCGGCGAGGCGGTGCTGGTCGACTTCCGGCCGGTCACCAACCCCTACGAGATCCGGGCGCTGGGCGATGCGGACACGCTGTCCACCCGGTTCCTCACCAGCCCCGAGGTCAACGCGCTCGCGGTGATCTCCCAGACCTTCGGGCTGCGGTTCGACTACGCGGAGGAGGACGAGCTGACCGTCCCCGCGGGGAGCGTCCCCGAGCTCCGCAACGCCGTCCCGGAGATCCGGGACGCCCCTGACCCCACCACCGACCCCACCCCCGGAGGCTGACCCCGTGATCCCGATCCTCGGACTCGCGGCAGGCATCCTCCTCGGCCTGTTCTTCGACCCGACGGTGCCGCTGTGGCTGCAGCCCTACCTGCCCATCGCCGTCGTCGCGGCCCTGGACGCGGTCTTCGGCGGCTTCAGGGCCCGGTTGGACGGCATCTTCGACGCCAAGGTGTTCGTCATCTCCTTCGTCTCCAACGTCGTCGTCGCCGCGCTGATCGTGCTGCTCGGTGACCAGCTCGGCGTCGGCGCGCAGCTGTCGACGGCTGTCGTCGTGGTCCTGGGCATCCGCATCTTCGGCAACGCCGCGGCCATCCGCCGGCACGTGTTCCGCGCATGACCGGCGACCAGCGACCGGGGGAGGGGCCGACCGAGGACGACGCCGTCCCGCACCCCTTCGGGGCCGGCAGCCCGACCGTGCTGCCCCAGGAGGGCGAGCCCGAGGAGGGCGAGCCCGAGGACGGCGAGCCCGAGGGGGCGCCCGCGGCGGTCACCGCGGACCCGCCGGTCGGGAAGCCGCGTCGCACCCGTGACCCGCTCGCCGCGGCGCTGATCGGCGTCCTGACCCTGCTGTTGGGCTTCGCCTTCGCGGTGCAGGTCCGCAGCGTGGGCGACGACCAGGAGTACGCCGGCGCCCGGGAGGAGGACCTGGTCCGCATCCTGGACGACCTCGACGCCCGGGAGGAACGCCTCCGGGAGCAGATCGCCGACCAGCGCAACGCCCTGCAGCAGCTCACCAGCTCCGACAGCCAGTCGGCGGCCGCGCTGGTGGAGGCCCGCGCCCGGGCCGAGGCGATCGGGATCCTCAACGGGACCATCGCCGCGGTGGGCCCCGGCCTCACGATGACGATCCGCGACCCCGACGACGAGGTGCGGGTCAGCGATGTCGTCGACGCGATCCAGGAACTGCGCGGGGCCGGCGCGGAGACCATGCAGATCGACGACGTGCGCGTCGGCGTCTCCTCGGCGATCACCGGCCGGCCCGGGGAGCTGATGGTCGACGGGCGGCCGATCACCGCCCCGTACGAGTTCGTCGTCATCGGGGAGCCGGAGAGCATGCAGACCGCCCTGAACATCCCCGGGGGAGTGGTGCAGGATCTGACCCGGCAGGGCGCCTCGGTGGACATCTCACCGGCCGACCGGGTCGTGGTGGACGCGTTGCGGCCCCTCGACACGCCTCAATACGCTTCGCCCGATCCCGACACGGACGACTGAGACCAGGACCTCCCCGCCCGTCGTCGCCCGCCACCGACCCTCCAGGAGACGATCGCCGCATGGCCACGCCAGATGACCGCCGCTACACCGACCAGCACGAGTGGGCGCTCCTCCACGGCACCGACGGCACCTCCACCGTCGTCCGGGTCGGCATCACCGACCACGCGCAGGACGCCCTGGGCGACATCGTCTTCGTGCAACTGCCGGCGGTCGGCGACGAGGTCGGTCCCGGCACGCCCATCGGCGAGGTGGAGTCCACCAAGTCGGTGTCGGACCTCTACGCGCCCGTGTCCGGCGTCGTGGCGGCGGTGAACGAGGCGCTCGCGGACGCCCCGGAGACCATCAATGCCGACCCCTACGGCGCAGGGTGGCTGATCGACATCAGCGTGCACGGGGAGGGCGGTGACCCCATCGGGGCCCTGCTCGACGCCGACGCCTACCAGGCCCTGGTCGACGGTTCCTGACGGCCCCCGCCGTCAGGCCGTGGCGGCGCAACGCTCACTATGATCTCGTCGGGGCGCGGGAATGCCGGTGACCAGCACGGGAACCGCGGTCCCGCATCCTGAACGCCCGGTTGACCCTCGGGTCGACCGGCTGGTTCCATGACCTCGGTCCGCCGCCTCCGCGGCGGCCGACCCACGACGGACCGTCCGGCCCGTCGTCCGCCGGCCGCTCGCGGCCCGTTCGAGGCCCGCGGCGGAGCCCCTCGCACTGGAGGAGACAGACGTGCACTGCACTCGATGTGGCCACGAGAACCCCGAGGGCAGTCGCTTCTGCGCGCAGTGCGGCTCGGCCCTCTCCCACGAGCGTGTCGGCGAGTCGACGAGCGTGATCCCCAAGGTCGGCGGTGAGGACTCCGCGGAGCAGCCCGAGATCACCGAGTCCGCGGCCGACGCCCACGCGGGCGCGGTCGAGTCGTTGCCGGCGGGTTCGGCCCTGCTGGTGGTCAAGCGCGGCCCCAACGCCGGCAGCCGCTTCCTGCTCGACCAGGACGTCACCACGGCGGGCCGGCACCCCGACAGCGACATCTTCCTCGACGACGTCACCGTCAGCCGCCGGCACGTGGAGTTCCACCGCGAGGGCGGCGGCTTCTCCGTGCGCGACGTGGGCAGCCTCAACGGCACCTACGTCAACCGCGAGCCCGTCGACGTCGCCAACCTGGCCGGGGGTGACGAGGTGCAGATCGGCAAGTTCCGGCTCGTCTACCTGACCGGCCCTCGCACCGGCGAGCCGGCCGCCCGCTAGTGGACCGGCCCCGCGCGCTCCGCACGGGCGCCGACGAGACAGGGACGTGACGGCGGTGCCCGAGCGCGAGAGCGCGCTCGGGGACGCCGCCGACCAGCACACGCCTCGGCTGACGATCGGCGAGGTGCTGGCCGTCCTCCGCGACGACTTCCCCGACGTGACGATCAGCAAGATCCGCTACCTCGAGTCGGAGGACCTGGTCCACCCGCAGCGCACGCCGTCGGGGTACCGGAAGTTCTCCCGCGCCGACGTGAGCCGGCTGCGGTACGTCCTGGGCGCCCAGCGCGACCAGTACCTGCCGCTGCGGGTCATCAAGGAGCACCTCGCGGCCCTGGACCGCGGTGAGTCCCTGCCCACCGCGCCCGGTGCACCGGGGTCGGTGCCGCCGCCGCCCGCGGTCGACGCCGACGGGAAGGGCGTGCCCGCGCTCACCCCGGAGCAGTTCGCCCGCGCGGCGGGCCTCGAGCCCGAGCAGCTGGCCGACTGCGTGCAGTTCGGCCTGCTGGTCACCGACGCCGACGGCCGGCACCCCGCGGCCGACCTCCCGGTGGCGCGCGCCGCCGCCGGGCTGGCCCGGCACGGGATCGAGCCCCGGCACCTGCGGGTCTACCGCAGCGGGGTGGAGCGGGAGGCCGGACTCGTCGAGCAGCTCGTCGCCCCCGTGCTGCGCGCCCGGTCCGAGGAGGCGCGCACCCGGGCCACGGAGAAGCTCCGGGAACTGGCGACGCTGTCCGCCCAGTTGCACACCGCACTGCTCGAAGCGCGCTTCCGGGATCTCCTGCGCCCATGAGTCCGGCGTACCGTGGACGAGGCAGATCTGAAGCCGCGGGACGGGGCCGCCCGGCGATCCCGACCCGTCCACGGTGACCGACCGCCGCCTGATCAGAACGAGCCGCCCGCTACCCCCGGGCCGCAGCCGAGGAGTCCCACCGTGCAGGAGCTTCGAGTCGTCGGCGTCCGCGTCGAGCTGCCCGGGAACCAGCCCATCCTGCTGCTCAAGGAGACGCAGGGGGAGCGGTACCTGCCCATCTGGATCGGCGCCGTCGAGGCCGCCGCGATCGCCTTCGAGCAGCAGGGGGTCCGGCCGGCGCGGCCCATGACCCACGACCTGCTGCGCGAGGTGGTCACGGCGCTGGGCGCCACCCTGCAGGCGGTCAACATCACCGAGATGCGCGACGGCATCTACATCGCCGAGCTGGTGTTCGGCGACGAGCGCGTGGTGAGCGCCCGACCCTCGGACGCCGTGGCGCTCGCGGTGCGCACCGGGGCGCCGATCTTCGGCGCCGACGACCTGCTCGACGAGGTCGGGATCGAGATCCCCGACGAGCAGGAGGACGAGGTCGAGAAGTTCCGGGAGTTCCTCGACCAGATCTCGCCGGAGGACTTCGGCGCCGGCTCGGGCTCCGGGGGCCCTGCCTGACGGGCGTCCCGCCCGGCGGGGCCCAATCCGCCCGGCGGGGCCCAATCCGCCCGGCGGGGCCCAATCCAGGAGCATCGGCAGCACACCGGTGTCGCTCCACTCGAAATGATGAGCGCAGCGACACGCCGCCCCGCTCAGTTGACCCCACCCCTGGCCCGGCTTACGGTCGGCGAACAACAACGGTGTGACATCTGAGGTTCGTGGGTGCAGTCGCCCCCTCGGGTGCGAGGCCGTCGACCCGGACCGCGCGAGCGGGGCGGGACCAGAGGAGGACGCTGGAGTGAGCGACCAGAGCGACGGCTCCCAGGGTCAGCTGTTCAGCGACGCCGCGGTCGGGGCCCCGTCGTACGACGAGGTCGACACCGACCTGGTCGGTTACCGCGGCCCGACCGCCTGTGCTGCTGCAGGAATCACCTACCGCCAGCTGGACTACTGGGCCCGTACGGGTCTCGTGGCCCCGTCGGTGCGCAGCGCCACCGGCTCGGGCACGCAGCGGCTGTACTCCTTCCGCGACATCCTGGTGCTGAAGGTCGTCAAGCGACTGCTGGACACCGGTGTCTCGCTGCAGAACATCCGCAAGGCGGTCGACCACCTGCGCACGCGGGGGATCAAGGACCTCGCCAACATCACGCTCTTCTCCGACGGCGCCACCGTCTACGAGTGCACGTCGGCCGAGGAGGTCGTCGACCTGCTGGCCGGCGGTCAGGGCGTCTTCGGCATCGCCGTCTCCGGGGCGCTGCGCGAGCTGTCCGGCGAGCTGGCCGAGCTCCCCGCCGAGCGTCTCGACGGCGGGCCGGTCCACTCCGCCGACGACGAGCTGTCGCTCCGCCGTCGGCGCCGCGCCGCCGTCTGAGCCGTCCCGCGAACTCTGGGCGCGGATGCGCAGTTCTGACTCCGGGAACTGCGCATCCGCGCCCGCTGTCGCGTGGCTGAGCGCTCCCGGGCTGCGTGGCGCTCCGCTGGTAGCGTTCACGCAGTGGCCGACACCCTCCCGCCGCTTTCCGGATCGCTTCCGTCCCTGACCTCCCTGAACCCCTCCGGCAGTTTTGCCGCCCGGCACATCGGGCCGCGTGGCGCGGACACCGCAGCCATGCTGGAGGTGGTGGGTCACAAGACGCTGGGCTCGCTCGTCGACGCCTGCGTCCCCGAGGGTGTCCGGGACCGGACCCCGCTCGACCTGCCCGCCGCCCAGGACGAGGCCGCCGTCCTCGCCGCGCTGCGCGAACGGGCCGACGCCAACGACGTCTACACCTCGATGATCGGGTTGGGGTACTACGGCACCTTCACCCCGCCGGTCATCCAGCGGACGGTGCTGGAGAACCCCGCCTGGTACACCGCGTACACGCCGTATCAGCCCGAGATCAGCCAGGGCCGGCTCGAGGCGCTGATCAACTTCCAGACGGTGGTGGCGGACCTGACCGGGCTCGACGTCTCCGGCGCCTCCATGCTGGACGAGGCCACCGCCGCGGCCGAGGCCATGACCCTGGTCCGCCGCGCGGGTCGCGCCAAGGCCGACGCGGTCTTCGTCGTCGACGCCGACGTCCTCCCGCAGACCCTGGGCGTGCTGCAGACCCGTGCCGAGCCGCTGGGCATCGGGCTGCACGTCGCCGACCTGTCCGCCGGGTGGCCGACCGACCTGCCCGAGGCCGGCGCGTTCGGTGTCCTGCTGTCCTACCCGGGGGCCAGCGGCGCCGTCCGGGACCACCGGGCGGTGGCCGCCGCCGCGCACGAGGCCGGCGCGTCCGTCGTCGTCGCCGCCGACCTGCTCGCCCTCACCCTGCTGGAGGCGCCGGGGGAGTGGGGCGCCGACGTCGCCTGCGGCACCACCCAGCGCTTCGGCGTCCCCATGGGCTACGGCGGCCCGCACGCGGGCTACCTCGCGGTCCGCGAGGGCCTGGCCCGCCAGCTGCCCGGCCGCCTCGTCGGCGTCTCCGTCGACGCCGACGGCGACGTCGCCTACCGGCTGGCCCTGCAGACCCGTGAGCAGCACATCCGCCGCGAGAAGGCGACCAGCAACATCTGCACCGCCCAGGTGCTGCTCGCCGTCATGGCCGGCGCCTACGCCGTCTACCACGGCCCGGAGGGTCTGACGGCAATCGCCGCCCGCGTGCACCGCAGCGCGACCGTGCTGGCCGGCTGGCTGCGCACCGGCGGGCTGGACATCGTCCACGAGCACTTCTTCGACACCCTGGCCGTCGCCGTGCCCGGCCGGGCGGCCGAGGTGGTCGCGGCGGCGGCCGAGCGGCGGATCAACCTCTGGCAGGTCGACGCCGACACGGTGCAGGTCGCCTGCGACGAGACGACGACGCCGGCGATCCTGCGGGCCGTGGCGGAGTCCTTCGGCGTCGCCGTGGACGACGCGGGGCTCGACGACGACGGCGCGGAAGCCCTGCCGGCCGACCTCCGGCGGCGCACGCCGTTCCTGACCCACCCGGTCTTCTCCGCGCACCGCTCGGAGACGGCGATGCTGCGCTACCTCCGGTCGCTGTCGGACAAGGACCTCGCGCTGGACCGCACGATGATCCCGTTGGGCTCGTGCACGATGAAGCTCAACGCGGCGACCGAGATGGCCGCCATCACCTGGCCGGAGTTCGCCGGGCTGCACCCGTTCGTACCGGCCGGCCAGGCACGCGGCTACGCGCAGCTGATCGACGAGCTGTGCACGGCGCTGGCCGAGGTCACCGGGTACGCGAAGGTCAGCGTGCAGCCCAACGCGGGCTCGCAGGGCGAGTTCGCCGGCCTGCTGGCCATCCGCGGCTACCACCGCTCCCGCGGCGACGACCGGCGCGACGTCTGCCTCATCCCCAGCTCCGCGCACGGCACGAACGCCGCCAGCGCCGTCATGGCCGGGATGCGGGTGGTCGTGGTGGCCTGCGACGAGGCGGGCAACGTCGACGTCGCCGACCTGAAGGCCAAGGTCGCCCAGCACGCCGAGCGGCTCGCCGCGATCATGCTGACCTACCCGTCGACCCACGGCGTCTTCGAGGTCGACATCCAGGAGATCTGCGGCGCCGTGCACGACGCGGGCGGCCAGGTCTACGTCGACGGAGCCAACCTCAACGCCATGGTCGGCCTGGCCAAGCCCGGGCGGTTCGGCTCCGACGTCAGCCACCTCAACCTGCACAAGACGTTCTGCATCCCGCACGGCGGCGGTGGCCCCGGGGTCGGGCCGATCGGCGTCCGGGAGCACCTGGTGCCCTTCCTCCCGGGCCACCCGCTGGTCGACACGGGCACGTCGGGCCCGGTCGTGTCCGGCGCCCCCTGGGGCTCGGCCGGCATCCTGCCGATCTCCTGGGCCTACATCCGGCTGATGGGCCCCGACGGCCTGCTGGAGGCCACCGAGCACGCCATCCTCGGGGCCAACTACCTGGCCGCCCGGCTGCGCGACTCCTTCCCGGTGCTCTACACCGGTGCCGGCGGGCTCGTCGCGCACGAGTGCATCCTCGACATCCGGCCGCTCACCAAGGCCACCGGCGTGACCAACGACGACATCGCCAAGCGGCTGATCGACTTCGGCTTCCACGCCCCGACGATGAGCTTCCCGGTGGCCGGCACGCTGATGGTCGAGCCCACCGAGAGCGAGAACAAGGCGGAGCTGGACCGGTTCGTCGAGGCGATGGTGACCATCCGCGCCGAGATCGAGAAGGTCGCCACCGGCGAGTACGACCGGACCGACAACCCGCTGCGGAACGCGCCGCACACCCTGGCCATGCTGGCGGGGGAGTGGGACCGGCCCTACCCGCGCACGACCGCGGTGTACCCGGTCCCCGGGCTCCAGGGGCGCAGCTACCTCAGCCCGGTCCGGCGGATCGACCAGGCCTACGGCGACCGCAACCTGGTCTGCGCCTGCCCGCCGCCCGAGGCATTCGCCGAGCACGACTTCGCGGGCCATGCGCCCGCGGAGGACGGCGCGGTGCCCAGCCGCGGCCAGGGCGCGCCCGACGACATGGGGACGACGGCGGACGTGGTGGGCGCCTCGGCATGAGCGTGCCCGCCGTGGCCGACGACGACGGCTTCAAGGCCGACCTGGTGACCTACCTGCAGGAGGCCCGCGACGTCGTCCTGCAGAAGCTCGACGGATCGTCGGAGTACGACGCCCGCCGGCCGCTGACGCCGACGGGCACCAACCTGCTCGGTCTGGTCAAGCACCTGGCGCTGGTGGAGGTGGGCTACTTCAGCGTGCCGTTCGGCCGCCCGGTGGGCCTGGCGCACCCGTGGTTCACCGAGGGCGCCGAGGACAACGTCGACATGTGGGCCACCGCGGCGGAGTCGCGCGAGGACGTCGTGGCCGGCTACCGGCAGGCCTGGGCGCGGGTGGACGCGACCGTCCAGGAACTCCCGCTCGGCACCGTGGGGCGGGTGCCGTGGTGGGGCGACGGCGGCCTCGACGTGACCCTGCACCGGGTGCTCGTGCACGTCATCGGCGAGACCCACCGGCATGCCGGACACGCCGACATCGTCCGGGAGCTGGTCGACGGGTCCGTGGGCAACCAGGACGTCGGTGACAACCTGCCCGACCGCGACGAGGCCTGGTGGCGGATGTACCGCGACCGCCTGCAGCGGGTCGCGGAGCAGGCGGGCTCGGGCTCGGGCTCCTAGGCCACCATTAGGCCTGGGCGAGCTCGGGGGCCAGCCAGGTGTGGTGGTCGGCAACGGCGCTGCCGTCGGGGAGCAGCTCGCCGTCGTCGTCGAAGAGCACGACGCCGTTGCACAGCAGGCTCCAGCCCTGTTCGGGGTGGCTGCTGACGACGGCGGCGAGGTCACGCGCCTCACTGGTGGCGTCGGGGCACGGGATTGCGTGGTGGCACATGGCGGTTCCTCTTCGTCCGGTATCCGCGACCCGATCCGGATCACGGACCGTGCTCGCCTGCTCACTGGTTCGGCAAGTGTGCGGGCCGGCTGAAGCCTCACCAGGTGAGCTGTCTCACCAGATCACCACAACGGGTCGTCAGCTCCTGCCATGCGTTTGCGGCCCGATCCGGGTCCGCCCAGCTCGGCGACGGCGAGTCGGACCAGGTCAGAGCTTGCGGAGCAGGACCCGGCGCACCGAGTGGTCGGCGGCCTTCTGCAGCACGAGCCGGGCCCGCGAGCGGGTGGGCGCGATGTTGCTGCGCAGGTTGGGGCCGTTGACGGCGTCCCAGATGTCCTGGGCGGTCTCGCGGGCCTGACCGTCGCTGATGTCGGCGAACCGGTGGAAGTAGGCGGTGGTGTCGCGGAACGCGGTGCGCCGCAGGGCCAGGAACCGCTCGACGTACCAGCGCTGGATGTCGGCCTCTCCCGCGTCGACGTAGACGGAGAAGTCGAAGAAGTCCGAGAGGAACACCTGCGGCGCGGTCCCGTCGGCGCGGCCCCCCGCCTGCAGGACGTTGAGCCCCTCGAGGACGAGGATGTCGGGCCGGTCCACGGCCTGGCGCGCGCCCGGGACGATGTCGTAGGACTGGTGGTCGTACACCGGCGCGGACACCTCCTCGCGGCCGGACTTCACGTCGGCGAGGAAGCGGACCAGCGCCCGCCGGTCGTAGCTCTCCGGAAAGCCCTTCCGGCCCAGCAGCCCGCGCGCCTCGAGGACGGCGTTGGGGTGCAGGAAGCCGTCGGTGGTGACCAGGTCGACGCGCGGGGACCCGGGCGCGGCGGCCAGCAGCCGCTGCAGCAGGCGGGACGTGGTGCTCTTGCCGACGGCGACGCTGCCGGCCACCGCGATGACGAACGGCACCTTGGCCGTCGAGTTGCCGAGGAACTCGCTCTGCGCCGCCCAGAGCCGGCGGCTGGCGGCGACGTGCAGGTCGAGCAGCTCGGCCAGCGGCAGGTAGACCGTCGCCACCTCGTCGAGGTCGATCCGGTCGCCGAGGGTGGCGAGCTCGCGCAGCTCGGCCTCGTCCAGGGGCAGCCGGGACCCGGCGGCGAGCGCGCGCCACGAGGCACGGTCGAACACCGCGTAGGGCGAGATGGAGCTGCTCGGACCGGCCGTCACGCGCCCATCGTGCCGTCCGTCCGGCTGCACCCGTTCCTCCGGGTCACCCGCGCGAGTGGCGAGGACCCCCACAGGGGCCGAGGGGGCGGACGCGCGGCCGGCCCGCGTCTAGGGTTTCGCTGTGCCGACCCGCCCGGGGCTGCTCGAGTGCATCGAGCGCTACTTCGCCGCCGCTCCGCTCCCGGACGCGCGGATCGAGACGGTGGGCGGGCTGGACGTCCCGATCAGCGACCCGGCGTGGCCCTATCCCGCGCGCCCGCGCCGGAACGGTGAGCCGGTGACGGCCGACGACGTCCGTGCCGCCGCGGTGCTGCAGGAGCAGGCAGGGTTGCCCGCGGCGCTGGAGTGGGTGCCGGAGTGCTCGCCCGGGACCGCTGCGGCCGCCCGCGCGGCGGGGCTCACCGTCGAGGAGCTGCCGCTGCTCGTCGCCGTCGATTCCGTCGAGGTGCTCCTGCCCGTCGGCGTCCGGCTGTACGTCGTCGGCGCCGACGACCCCGAGCTGCCGCGGTACCTGCCGGTGGCGGCCACTGCCGTGGCGCACCCCGGCGGTCCGGTCGACGTGCAGGACGTCCCGGTCGACACGTCGCCGGAGGCGCGGGCACGGCTCCGGGCGCTGCGCGAGCGGATCGCCTCCGGCCGCACGGTGTTGATGGTGGCGGTGGACAAGGGGGAGCCGGTCGCCGTGGGCTCCCACCAGCCGGTCGACGTCGACGGCACCGAGGTCAGCGAGATCGTCGGTGTGGCCACCTCGCCGCGGCTCAGGGGGCGCGGCCTGGGCGCCGGCATGGCCTCGGCGCTGGTCGCGCATGCGACCGAGACCGCCGACATGGTGTTCCTGGCCGCGGGGGACGACGACGTCGCCCGCGTGTACGAGCGGGTCGGCTTCGCCCGCCTGGCGACCTCGGCCGTCGCCGACCGCAATCCCGCCTGCTGACCCGGAGGGTCAGGGCGCGGCCGGCGCCGGGATGGCCGACGCCGCGGCCGTCAGCGCCCTGCGGGCGGCGTCGTAGCCGGTCCCGCGCGGGACCTCGCTGAGCAGCACGACGACGCGATGGCCCACGATCCCGACCGAGTGCAGGTGCCGGTTGCCGCCGACGCAGCACATCCATCCCTGCTTGACGGCGGTCTGCGGGGACGCCGTGCCCAGGAGGCCGAAGCGCTGGTCGAAACCGTCGGCGGCCAGCGCGGTGACCTCGCGCATCCACCCCAGCAGGGCGGCGGCGTCGTCCGGGTGGGCCGCCGACGGGAGGAGTGCCAGGAAGCGGGCGAGGTCCCGCGCCGTCGTCGTCGCCTCGCCCCACTGACCGCGCACCACCGGGGGAGCGGTGCCGGTGAGGCGGTAACGGCGGGCCACGTCGGTGACCATCTGCCCTCCGCCGTACCGGATCCACAGCTCGGAGGCCGCCGGGTCGTCGGAACCGCGGATCATCTCCCGCAGGAGCGCGGGATCGTCGGCGCGCAGCGCCAGGCGGCCGGTGCGCGCCCGGTACAGGATGTCCTCGGCGATGAAGAGCTTCACCATGGAGGCCGTCGGAAAGGCGCGGTCGGCCGCGGCGTTGCCTGCACCGGTCGCGGCCAGGCGTGCGCTGCGGGCCTCCGCGGCCCGGACGGACAGCCCGGCGACCGGCACGAGTTGCTTGGCCACGACCACGGCGAGCGTGCCGGGCAGGGGATAGGCGGCCACCACGGCCGGCACCACCTGGGTGGCCGGCGGCCCGCCCGCGGCCGCCGGTCGCTGTGCGGGCAGGACCGTACCGGCGAGGATCAGCGCGAGCAGGGCGAGCGCGACCTGTCCTCGCCGGAGCCGCTCCCGGGTTTCGCCGATCCGGTGATCGCAGCCTGCGGCCATGCCGCCATGGTCCCCGCAGAGCAGCGGGACGCTTCAGTTCTCATGCACTTCCGGGGTGGCCCTGATCGGCCGTGACGGCGCGGTCGCGCTCAGCTCTCCTCGTAGGTGAGGACCATGGTGGCCCTCGCCAGCGTGTGGAGGAACAGGTTGAACCCCAGGACCGCCGGCGTGGAGTCGGCGGTGACGTCGAGGGTCTCGGTGTCGACCGCGTGCACGACGACGAAGTACCGGTGGGCGCCGTGCCCGGACGGGGGAGCGGCACCGAGGTAACCGGCGAACCCGCCGTCGTTGCGCAGCTGGAGCGCACCCTCGGGCAGGGCGGGCGCGTCCTTGTCGCCGGCACCGCTGGGCAGCTCGGTCACCGACACCGGGATGTTGGCCACGGCCCAGTGCCAGAAGCCGCTGGCGGTCGGCGCGTCGGGGTCGAACACGGTCACGGCGAAGCTGCGCGTGCCGTCCGGGAAGCCCGACCAGCTGAGCTGGGGTGAGCGGTCCTCCCCGCCGGCACCCATGACCCCGCTCACCTGCGGCATGGCGAGGGTCCCTCCGTCGGCTCCGTCGGTGCTGGTGACGGGAAAGGACGGCACCCGGGGCAGGTCCTCGTAGGGGTCGTGGCTCAGCGGTCGGTCGGCCATGGCGGGTTCTCCTCTTCTCGGACGCGCACGGGGGAGGGAAGCGGCGCAGCTCCCGACGCGACCCTAGGCACGCCCGGCGTGGTGCGCCCCTCGGCGGAACGGGATCCGTTGCCGGACTGCCGCCGTCCCGACGCGTGCGCCGGGCATCGCGCCGGTAGCGTCGGCCGCGTGCCCGTTCCCGGCCCTCTCGGCCTCCCGGACCAGATCCGCGTGTGCCTCTTCGACCTCGACGGCGTCCTCACCCGGACGGCGACCGTCCACTTCGCCGCCTGGAAGCGCACGTTCGACGAGTTCCTGAGCCGCTTCCACCCCGACCAGCCGGAGTTCAGCCAGCTCGACTACAACAGCTTCGTCGACGGCAAGCACCGGGCCGACGGTGTCCGGGGCTTCCTCGCCAGCCGCGGGATCACACTGCCCGAGGGCACGGCCGGTGATCCACCGGACACCGCGACGGTCGAGGCCATCTCCACGCGCAAGAACGACATGGTGCTGCGCGAGCTGGACGAGCACGGCGTGGAGGTCTATCCGGGCTCGGTCGACTACCTGCGCGCGGTCAAGCGGGCCGGCATCCCGACCGCGGTGGTGACCGCGTCGGCCAACGGCGAGAAGGTCATCGCCGCCGGCGGGTTCGCCGACCTCATCGACGTGCGCGTGGACGGCCTCGTCGCCGCGCGCGACGGCCTGCGGGGCAAGCCCGAGCCGGACACCTTCCTCGCCGGCGCCCGCCTGCTGGGCGTGGAGCCGGGGGCCGCGGTGGTGTTCGAGGACGCCCTGTCGGGCGTGGCCGCGGGCCGCGCCGGGGGCTTCGGCTTCGTCGTGGGCGTCGACCGGGTGGGCCAGGCCGACGCGTTGGCGGCCGAGGGCGCGGACGTCGTCGTCCAGGACCTCTCCGAGCTGCTGGACGGCCAGGCGTGACCGAGGGGCGTGCGACCTTCCCGATCGAGCCCTGGTCGCTCACCGAGGTCGGCCTCGACCACTCCTCGCTCGCCGTGCACGAGTCGGTGTTCGCCCTCACCAACGGCCACATCGGGATGCGCGGCTCGTTCGAGGAGGGGGAGCCGGTCGTCGTACCCGGGACCTACCTCAACGGCTTCTTCGAGGAGCGCCCGCTGCCCTACGCGGAGGCCGGTTACGGCTTTCCCGAGCAGGGCCAGACGATGGTCAACGTCACCGACGGCAAGCTCATCCGGCTGCTGGTCAGGGACTCACCGCTGGACCTCGAGTACGGCGAGATCATCGACCACACCCGCACGCTCGACCTGCGCGCCGGCGTGCTCCGCCGGTCGACCGAGTGGCGGTCGCCCGGCGGCCGTCAGGTGAAGGTGACGAGCACCCGGCTGGTGTCGCTCGCGCGCCGGTCCATCGCCGCCATCGAGTACGAGGTGGAGCTCACCGACGACCTCGGCGACCTCTACGTCGCGCTGCAGTCGGACCTGCTGGCGAACGAGGCCGTGGACGGCGACGAGGACGACCCGCGAGCGGCCGCGGCGCTGGCCAAGCCCTTGCGGTCCGAGCTCGCCGTCGGGCGCGGCCGGCGAGCGGTCCTGGTCCACCAGACCCGGCGCAGCAAGTTGCGCATGGCGGCCGGCATGGACCACGTCGTGGAGATCCCCGACAGCAGCACCGAGGACATCGAGGCCTCCGGCGACCTTGCGCGCTACACGCTGGCCGCGCGCATCCCGCGGGGCGGCAGCCTGAAGCTCGTCAAGTTCCTCGCCTACGGCTGGTCGTCCCGCCGGTCCTCGGCCGCGCTGCGCGACCAGGTGGAGGCCGCGCTGGCCACCGCGAAGCTGGCCGGCTGGGAGCGGCTGGCACGCGAGCAGCGGGAGGTGCTCGACCAGCACTGGGACGAGGCCGACGTCGAGATCGACGGCGACGACGAGCTGCAGCAGGCCGTCCGCGTCGGGATGTTCCACGTCCTGCAGGCCGGGCTGCGCGCGGAGCGCCAGCCGATCCCGGCCAAGGGGCTGACCGGCCCCGGGTACGACGGGCACACCTTCTGGGACACCGAGACCTACGTCCTCCCGGTGCTCACCTACACCGCGCCGCACGCGGTCCGCGACGCCCTGCGGTGGCGGCACTCCACGCTGGACCTGGCCCGGGAGCGGGCCCGTGAACTGGGGCGCAAGGGCGCGGCGTTCCCGTGGCGGACGATCCGCGGGGAGGAGACCTCGGGGTACTGGCCGGCCGGGACGGCGGCGTTCCACATCAACGCCGACATCGCCGACGCCGTCGTCCGCTACTACAACGCCACCCTGGACGACGACTTCGACCGCGACTTCGGCGCCGAGCTGCTGATCGAGACCGCCCGCCTGTGGGCGTCGCTGGGCCACTTCGACTCCGAGCACGGTTTCCGCATCGACGGCGTCACCGGCCCCGACGAGTACACCGCCGTCGTGGACAACAACGTCTACACGAACCTCATGGCGCAGCGGAACCTGCGCGAGGCGGCCGAGGCGGTCAAGCGCCAGCCCGACGTGGCCGGCCGGTTGATCGTGGCGCCGGAGGAGGTCGACACCTGGTTGCGCGCGGCCTCGCTGATGGCGGTGCCCTACGACACCCAGCGCGGTGTGCACATGCAGTCCGACGCCTTCACCCACCACGAGGAGTGGGACTTCGCCAACACTCCCAAGGAGCACTACCCGCTCCTGCTGCACTACCCCTACTTCGAGATCTACCGCAAGCAGGTGGTCAAGCAGGCCGACCTGGTCATGGCACTGCACCTGCGCGGGGACGCGTTCACCCTCGAGGAGAAGATCGCCGACTTCGCCTACTACGAGGAGCGCACGACGCGGGACTCGTCGCTCTCGGCGAGCCAGCAGGCCGTGGTCGCGGCCGAGACCGGCCACCTGCAGCTGGCCTACGACTACTGGGCCGAGGCGGCGCTGACCGACCTGCAGAACCTGCACCACAACTCCGGTCACGGACTGCACATCGCGTCCCTGGCGGGCGGCTGGACGGTGGCGGTGGCCGGGTTCGGCGGCCTGCGCGACCACAACGGCGAGCTGACGTTCGGCCCGCGGCTGCCCGACCGGATCACCCGGATGCGGTTCCGGGTCGTCTACCGGGGTCGGAAGCTCACCGTGACGGTCACCCACCAGACCGCCACGTACCGGCTGGTGGAGGGCGAGCCGCTCGACATCCGCCACCACGGCCGGCAGGTGACGGTGGGCCACGAGGACGTGGTGCTCGAGATCCCGCCGCCGCCCCAGGTCGAGCCGGTCGGTCAGCCGGTGGGCTGCGAGCCACGCCGCCGGGCGCGGCCCGGCACTCCGCCGCGGGTGCACCCCTCGGCCCAGGACAGCGACCGGCTCAGGTGAGCAGCCAGCGGGCGCCCAGGACCAGGGCCCCGACGTCGACCAGCAGGAAGACCGCCACCCAGAGCAGCGCCGGGAACGGCGTGAGGCGGGCCAGCTGGTCGGCGTCGGAGTCCGGGGCCCGCCGCCGGCGGCGGGAGGTCTGCAGCTCCAGCACCGTCCGCGGGGCGGCCAGGAGCAGGAACCACGTGGCGACGGCGGCGAAGACCGCCTGACCCGCGGGCGGCAGCCACCAGGTGGCCGCGAAGACGACGGCCCCGGTGACCAGCACCGACCACAGCCCGTACCAGTTGCGGATCTGCACGAGCAGCAGCGCGAGCAGCCCGAGCAGGGCCCAGAGCAGACCGATGGCGTGCCCGGCGGCGAGCAGCGCCGCCGCGCCGAGCCCGAACAGCGCAGGGCCGGTGTAGCCCGCGGCACAGGTCAGGACCATGCCCGGGCCGGTGGGTCGCCCGGCGGAGACGGTCAGCCCCGAGGTGTCCGAGTGCAGCCGGATGCCCGCCAGTCGGCGCCCCGCGGCCAGGGCGACCAGCCCGTGCGCCCCCTCGTGGGCGATGGTCACCGCATGGCGGGTGGCCCGCCAGATGAACGGCACCCCGACCAGCAGCGCGGCTCCCGCGAGCGCGGCCAGGAGCACGCCTGCGGAGAGGTCGGGGACCGTGGCCGAGACGCGCGCCCAGAACCGGCCGAGGACCTCCACGGCCCCGAGTCAACCGCAGCGACAGGGGCGCGCGGCCTTCCGGGGGGCGGTGGGACGCCCACGCCGCGCCGCTGGCGCGACGGCTGACGGGTTCCTGGTCGACGGCGGGGGAGGGAAGTGCCAGCATCCCGGTGTGGACCTGTTCGCCTCCCTTCCCGCGTTCGTGCTGGCGGTGCTGCTGATCTCGGCGTCGCCAGGGCCGGCGATGGCGCTGATCTTCCGGCGCGCCGCCCTGCGGGGCCTGCGGGGCGCGGTGCCGACGGTGCTGGGGCTCGAGGCGGGGTTGTACGTGTGGGCGCTGTTCGCCGGCGCCGGGTTTGCCGCGCTGGTGGCCGCGTCGGAGGTGGCCTACCTGGTGCTGCGGATCGTCGGTGCGGCCGTGTTGTTTGTCCTGGGTTTCCGGGCGCTGCGGACCGCCTGGCGGGGGAGAGGCGAAAGGACGGAGCCCGAGCCGGCACCTGCTCCCGGCCGGGGGCGCTGGTGGGGGGCTTTCGGCGAGGGCGTGGTGGTGCAGCTGGCCAACCCGAAGGCGGCGGTCTTCATGATCGCCTTCTACCCACAGTTCGTCCCGGCCGACGGCGCCGTCTTCGCGACGACGGCGGTGCTCGGGCTGCTGCAGGTCACGCTGGAGACCGGGCTGTACCTGGCCCTGGCCGCCGGCGTCGCCCGGGCGGGCGCCTGGTTCCGCCGGCCCCGGATCCGGGCCCGGCTGGAGGCGGTCAGCGGTTCGGTCCTGGTGGCGCTCGGCCTGCGCGTCGCGGTGTCCGGCCGCTGATCGGTCGCAGTGCGGCCGGTGATCAGGCGCTCGGCGCGGTCGCCATTCCGTGTTCCTGCTCGGCGTCCAGCGCGGTCAGGACCACGTCGAGCAGACCCGGGAAGCGGGCGTCCAGGTCCTCCCGACGCAGGGTG